>JBEVNE010000394.1:0-7137 GCA_040508275.1 Duganella sp. | reverse complement strand
CGTTCGCCGGCAAAAGATCCTGGACGTAACGGCGTGGGTCGCCATCGCGCGACCAGGCGATATCACACTGCAACAGGCCGTCACGCTGCCAAGCCTCCAGTTCTTCACGGTAATGAAAATCATGGGCGGCATTGCGCTCGCCAAACAGCAGCCAGTTGCGGCTTTGCCGGGCCAGCACACGCGCTTTCAGGTGACCGCGCAGGCCGGCGATGCCGCTGCCGTTGCCGATCAGGATCAGCGGACGCGTGGCATTGTTTTCCAGGCGGAAGCGGCGATGGGGGCGCAGGCGCAGTTGGACGGTGTCGCCCGGCTGCGCCTGTTGCGTGAGCCAGCCCGACGCCACGCCATGGCTGCCATCGTCATGGCTATGCAGGCGCACCAGCAGGTGCACGCTGCCATCGGCGGGAATCGAGGCAATCGAATATTCGCGCGCACGATCAGGCTCGGCCGGCGCCGACACCTGTACCAGGTCGCCCGACTGCCAGTCCGGCAGCGCACCGGGCGGCGCCAGTTCCAGGTGATACACGGGGGCGCCGGCGCTGCCGGCGTTCAGCTGGCTGCGACGCAGCAATTGCCAGTTCTCGTACGATGGCGCGCTCCAGTCGGGCGCATCGCTGGTGCCGGCCAGGTGGCTCAGCTGCTGGCGCCACTGGCCGATGGCGGCCTCGGCGCTGCGATCGACCTCGATGCGCGGGAACAGGCTTTGCGCGCCCTGCTGCTGCAGCCAGGCGTCAAGCGCGCGGCCAAAGCCGCAGTACTGGGAATACGAGGTATCGCCCAGCGCCAGCACCGCGTAGTGCAACTGCGGCAGCGGCAGGCTGGTCGTCATCAGGCGGCCGGCAAAGGCGGCGGCGCCGTCGGGGGCATCGCCTTCGCCATAGGTGCTGACCAAAAACAGCACGCGCTCGGCGTTTTGCAGGTCGGCGGCGTGCAGGTCGGACAGCTCGCTCAGCTGCGCCGGAATACCGGCCAGACGCAAGGTGGCCAGCGTCTGGCCGGCAAGTTCCTCAGCATTGCCGGTCTGGCTGGCGTAGGCGATGATCCAGCCTGGTGCAGCAGCGGCCTCGGCCTTGCTGCGCGCCAGCGCCAGGCGTTTGCGCCGTTCGCGCAGATAAGGCAGCAGGCATACCATGGCGTAGCTCATGGCCATGCCGGCAACCAGCATCAATCGGGTGGGGTCATTGGTCCAGATCATTCGTCCAGCATGCTACGTAAATGGGTACTCATCGTTTCGATGTAATCAAGGCCGCCGGCGCCATTGGCGCGGCGCTCGACAAAGCGCGCGGCCAGTCCCTGGCGTTCGGCCAGCGCCAGACCATCCACGGGGCCCAGCACGGTCAGCGCGGTGGACCAGGCGTCCGCTGCCATGCATTGCCCATGGACGACGGTGACCGAGGCCAGGTCGTTGGCAATCGGCATGCCGCTGCGCGGGTCGATGGTGTGTGAATAGCGTTTGCCGTCCAGCTCGAAGTAACGGCGATAATCGCCCGAGGTGGCCACGGCCAGTCCGTGCAGGGCCAGCACCAGCTCATCGGTGTCGGCAGCGGTGCCTGCTGCGCCCGGTTGCTCGAGCGCCACCCACCACGGCTGGCCATCCGGCTTGACGCCGGCGCCGCGCAGTTCGCCGCCGACTTCGACGACGAAATGGTGAATATTCAGGGTTTTCAGGTAGTAAGCCAGGCGGTCCACGCCATAGCCCTTGGCAACGGCCGACAGGTCGAGCGCAATGCCACCCGGCTGTTGTGCACGCCTGCCCTCGGCCAGCACCACGGGCGAGGCCGCCAGGTGGGCGCGTGCGGCAGCCAGGGCCGCCGGCGAAGGCGCCATAAAATCGGCTTGATCAAAACGGCCATGGGGACCGAAGCCCCACAGGTTGACCAGCGTGCCGGCGCACGGATCGCAGGCGCCGCCCGACAGGCGCGACACCTCCATGGCAAACGACAGCACGTCGAAGAATGCTGGCGGCAACACCTGCCAGTTGCCGGCCTCGGCGCGGTTGAAGCGGCCCAGGTCGGAATCGTTTTCCCAGTGGCTCATTTCGGCCACGACGGAATCGAGCTGCTGTTGCAGCCCGCGTTGCAAACTGTATTGCAACTGCGCGTCATCGAGCGCTGCGGTGGCCACCAGCCGTACCGACCAGCTGGTGCCCATGCTGCGCCCCGCGAAGTCGCGCAGCACACCATCAGCAGGCGCCGGGTCGGGGTCGATATGGTGAGGCAATATAACCCGGCGCATCACCCTTATTCCGGCAGGATTTCGATGGTGGCGGCGTAGCTGGCGCGACGTTCCGGCATTTGCGGCGGCTGGCCTGGCTTGGACGGCGTGGCGGCCGGCCAGCTGCTGCTGACCATGTACATGCCGGCGGCCGGCAGTTCCAGCGTCAGCTCGCCTTTGGCGTCGGTGCTCTTGCGGATTTCGCCGAGCGTGCCGCGATAGCGCACGCCGCCAGGAATCAGGCTGACACCCTGGTTGGCCAGCGGTTTGCCATCCAGCAAGAAGCGCCAGGTGGCTTTTTCACCAGCGCGCAGATCGTTCGGGTGCGTGACCGGGACCAGCTCGATGCCCACGCCGGTCGGCTTGAACACGGCCATATCCGGCGTGCCGGTGGAGACGAAGGTTTCCAGGCGGCCCTGGGTGCGCGAGACTTTCAGCTCGGCCGCATCGGCGGGCACGTCTTTGGCAAAGGTTTCTTCGCTACCACGGAAACGCTTGAGTTCACCGGCCTTGTCCTTGTAGCTGGCAAAGACATTTTTCGTGACCATTTCGATCTTGTAAGTGCCCGGCTTGGGCAGCTTGAGGTCGAAACTGTTGCGCAGCTTGCCCTTGGCGACATTTTGCATCTCGACCTTGGCGCCGTCCGGGCCGGTGATCGTGATGTTGTCCAGGCCCAGCGGTACGTGATCGACATCGAACAGGCCTTCCGAAATGGCGGCGTCGATGGTGACCCAGTTGTCGCGGCTTTCCACGATGGTGGAAGTTGGCAGCAGCCATGGCTTGTGGGCGTGCGCGCCCAGCGAAGCGCCAGCCAGCGCCAGGGCGATCAGGGTTTTATGCAATGTGGTCATCTCAGTCGTCTCGTTGTTATGGTTTCAGTTGTACCGTGACCGCGCCCAGTTCTTCCTTGCCCTGGCCGGTCAGTTTTTGCGCCGATTTTGGCGGCCATTGCAGTGGCACTTTGACGACTTCGCGGCCACCGGCTTCGCGCGCAGCTTCCACGAACAGCGTGTAATTACCCGCTGGCAGCTTGTCCAGCGTGGCCTTGGCGGCCGGGAAGGTCAGCGAAATTTCACCGGGCGCCTTGGTCGCGCCGCTGACGCCGTCCAGCGGCATGGCCAGATCACGGCCGCCCTTGCGCCACCATTGGCGCATATCCTTGAGCCACTTGGTGCCGGCATTGTCTTTCTTGCCGGTGTCGTACAGCACGGCCAGGTTGCTCACCACTTTCTGATCAGCGTTTTCCAGCCACGCGGCGATGTAAGGACGGTGGTATTCCGCCACGTTCAGCTGCGGCACGTCGAGTTTCAGGGCCAGTTCGGCGCCCATGGCCGAAGCGCTGGCCAGCGGCAGACTGAGAGCGATGGAGTAACGTAATTTCATGGAAGTCCTGTGGTGAGGTTAATGAATGAACAGCAAGGCAATAACAATCGGAATCAGCACGCCCAGGCCCACCATCGGCCAGGTGAACGGCCGCTTGGCCGCATGGAATTTCAAGATCAATAAACCGGTAACGCAGAAGACAATGCACATGACAGCGAAAATGTCAATGAACCATTGCCACGCCTCACCCGTGTGGCGGCCCTTGTGGACGTCGTTCAGCCAGGAAATCCAGCCGCGGTCAGTCTTTTCATATTCGGCCGCGCCGCTTTCGAGCTCGATGCGCACCCAGGCGTCGCCGCCGGCGCGCGGCATGGCCAGGTAGATTTCGTCGGTGGCCCACTCGGCCACGCGCCCGCCCGCTTGCACTTTCCAGGTGGTTTGCAGCCATTGCTCGGCGGCGGCCGGCAGCGGCGCCTTGGCGCCGTCGTGCTCTTCGGCCTGGGCGCGCAGCTGCACCAGCAGCGCCTCGGGGGCGTTGGCCTGCTGGCGTTCGATGACGGGTTTGGCCTCGATTTGCGAGGCGTGATTGAGCGTGATGCCGGTAATGGAAAACAGGAACATGCCGAGCAGGCACAAAGCCGAACTGATCCAGTGCCACTGGTGCAGATGCTTCAGCCAGACGGCGCGGCTGGCATTGGCGGCTGGGGGTGCGCTCACGTGAAATCCTTCAAATAGGAAAATTAAGGTGCTTGCTGAACAGATACAAACATAAATGATAATAATTATCATTTAGGCTGTCAATCCCAAGCTATGTAACTGTTATGTAAAGTTCAGTGCGTATGCTAACGGAACGGCCCGCAGCCAAGGGCTACTGTGACGGGATATCCACTTTATTTGCCGGAGGCACGCCATGCCGCTGTATTCGCAAGACCAGATCCAGACCATCGCATCGCGCATCAAGGATGTTCGGTTTGGCATGTTTACCACCTGCGATGCAGAGAACCTGCTGAGCAGCCGTCCGCTCACCACCCAGCAGATCGACAACGAAGGTAATCTATGGTTTTTCGCCAGCGACGAGGCAGCGTTCATGCTCGATCTGGCAGAACATCCCAACGTCAATATCAGCTTTGCCGCCCCCGACCGCGAGGTCTACCTGTCCATCTGCGGCCATGCCTACCTGCTCAAGGACAAAGCCAAGGCGCGCGAACTGTGGACACCTGCAGCGCGCAGCTGGTTCCCGAAAGGCGTCGATGACCCGCACCTCACATTGATACGCGTGCGCATCCAGTCGGCCGAATACTGGGATGCCGGCTCGAGCACCATGCGGCAGCTGGTGCAGCTGGCGCGCACGGCGCTGACTGGCCGCTCGCCTATCCATATGGGCAAGGCCACAACGATCTGCCTGTAAGCCCGATCACTGGGCCGACCCGGCGGCGGGTAGCCTTACCTCCATCACCGCTTCGCCGCTGCTGACGAACAGGCGTTCGCCCGGCTGCGGCGCCACCGCATGTCCGCCAGTGAAAGCGCCGAAAGCCGGCAGCACGATGCGCCGCTCATCGGCCAGGAAACAGGGCAGCGTCAGCGACTCCCAGCCGGCCCGCAAGCGGTACACGGGATGCACATGGCCGGCCATCAGGTAGCCACTGGTGAGCAGATCCGGATGGTGGCACAGGGCAAACGGCCCCAGGTGCAGCGGCTCGTCGGCCATGTCGATCGACAGCCATAGCGGCGGGTCGCCGGCGTGGGCGTCGTGGTTGCCGCGCACCACCGTCAGTTGTAGCGCAGGATGGAGCGCCCGCCAACGCTGCATGGCCGCCAGCGTGGACGTGGCATGGGCTTCCCGTGCGTGCAGAAAATCACCGAGAAACACGATCCGGCGCACCTCGTACAGCGCCAGCAGGCGGTCGAGCGCGTCCAGGTTGGCGCTGGTGGTGCCGGCGGGCACCGGCACGCCGCGCGCGCGAAACGATGCAGCCTTGCCAAAGTGGATGTCGGCAATCAGCAGCATTTTTTCCCGCGGCCAGTACAGCGCTTTTTCCGGCAGCAGCACCACTTCCTCGCCGGCCAGCTCGATGGTCAGCGCAGCGCGACCGCCCCGGTGGTAGGGAACGCCGCTCATGCTCCGGCCGCCTTTTCCAGTGCCTGCACCATGCGCGCCACGCGGTCGGACAGTTTTTCGGTGCTGAGTTTTTCGCGGAAACGCTCGACCATCAGCGCAAAGCTGAACGGCGTGGCGCGTTTGGTCGCATGGAAGCTGATGCGGCGCGATTGCAACTGCTCCAGCGTGGCGCGCAGGCGTTGCAGTTCCAGTTCCTGCTCCAGCACTTCGCGCTGCGCCTGCGTCAGCAGCAGGTTGCCAGCGTCGTGCTGGCGAAACACGGAAAAGAACAGCGACGACGAGGCTTGCAACTGGCGCGCGCTTTTCGGCTGGCCCGGAAAACCCTGGAACACCAGGCCGGCGATGCGGGCAATTTCGCGAAAACGCCGCTGCGACAGTTCGCCCGCGTTCAGGCTGGCCAGCACATCGTCCAGCAGGGCGTCGGTGGAAAACAGTGCGGCCTGGTCGCCATGTTCTACTCCGAGCAGGGCTGTCCAGTCGAGCTCCTGCGGCGCCAGCAATTCAAAACCGTAATCGTTGACGGCAATCGAGAACGTCGCCGGCGTATGGCGCGCCACGCGCCAGGCCAGCAGCGAGGCCAGCCCGGTATGCACGGAACGCCCGGCAAACGGAAACATGAACAGATGCCGCCCTTCGCGGCTGTGCATGGTTTCAATCACGGTGGTGTCGGGCGTGGGCAGCGCCGACCATTTTTGCTGGATCGCCAGCAGCGGCATCAGCGCCTGCATTTCCGGTCCGTCGTACCGGCCCAGCGTGGCGCGCCGCAGTTGTTCGAGCGCGGCATCGGCCAGCTCGGACGACATCGGCATTTTGCCGCCCTGCCAGCGCGGCACGGCGCCGCGTGCGCCATTGGCGCGCCGCACATAGGCGGTCATTTCGTGCAGCCGGATAAACTCCAGCACGCGCCCGCCAAACAGGAAATGGTCGCCCTTGCGCAAGCGCGCAATAAACGATTCTTCCACGCTGCCGATCCGCCCGCCACTGATGTATTTGACCTGCAGCGTGGCGTCCGAGACGATGGTGCCGATGCCCATGCGGTGACGCCGGCCGATGGCGGCGTCCGGCACGCGATATACCCCCTCATCGTCGGCCGCCACGCGCCGGTACTCGGGATACACGGCCAGGCTCTGGCCGCCGCGCGTGACAAAGTCGAGCGCCCATTGCCACTCCTGCTCGCCAAGGTCGCGGTACGACCAGGCACTGCGCACCTCGGCCAGCAGTTCATCGGAACGGAAGCCGCCACCGAGTGCAATCGTCACCATGTGCTGCACCAGCACGTCCAGGGGTTTGTGCGGCACCATGCGCGCTTCGATGTGGCGCGCCGCCACGGCCTGGCGGGCGCCGGCCGCTTCCAGCAACTCCAGGCTCTGGGTCGGCACCAGTGTCAGGCGCGACACGCGCCCCGGCGCATGGCCGCTGCGCCCGGCCCGTTGCAGCAGGCGGGCAATGCCCTTGGCGCTACCGATCTGCAATACCCGCTC
>JBEVNE010000377.1:0-9300 GCA_040508275.1 Duganella sp. | reverse complement strand
TGCTGGCGGCGGGTGGGCCGGAAGCAGCGCCGAGGTCAGGGTATAATCCCGGGGCTCATATATTGAAAGGAATTCCAAATGAAGATTGCCAAGAACACGGTCGTGACTGTGCATTACAAACTGTCCGATGCACAGGACAATCTGATCGAAGACGGCAGCCAGCCGATGGTGTACCTGCACGGCGGTTACGAAAACACCCTGCCAAAAATCGAAGAAGAACTGGACGGCAAGGAAGTAGGTTATTCGTCGATCATCCAGATCGAACCGGAAGACGCGTTTGGCGAATACGACGCCGCCCTGGTCAAGGTCGAGCCACGCAACCGTCTGCCGGAGCCGCTGGAAGTCGGCATGCAATTCGAAGGTACGCCGGACGGCGACAGCGATGAAGAAGCGCTGATCTTCACCGTGACCGACATCGCCGACGACAAGGTTGTGCTGGACGGTAACCACCCGCTGGCCGGCATGGCACTGCGCTTCTCGCTGAACGTGGCCGAAGTGCGCGAAGCAACCGAAGAAGAAATCGCCCACGGCCACGTGCATGGCGCCCACGGCCACCACCACGGCCATGACGACGATGAAGGCGAAGAGGGCGATCACGTCGCCATTCATCCGCTGCACTAACTGAAAGCAGGTGCGGGGTCAGTGTGCACCAGCACCGGCCCCCTTGACGGAAAACAGCGTGGCGCTTCCGGGTGTCACGCGCACCTCGGTCCAGTCGGCGGCCAGGTTCAGATGTCCTATATTGTCCTGCCAGTGTATCGTCGCCTCGCCGTTCGGCGTTGCCGTCACCAGCGTATCGACCAGCAGCACCTTGCCCTTGAATTTGCTGGCGCCCGCCTTGATCTGCCGACGCGGTTCGGCAAAACCGTCCTGCTTGTTCTCGAAGCGCGGCAGCAGTGAAAATCCCGGTTCGTTCTCCAGTCCCACATCGCCATCCGAAAATAGCACCAGCCCGTCCATTTTCTGCCGTGTCGCCAGCGTAAACAAGCGGTGCAGCCAGGCGCGGTTGGCCACCAGGCGGTCTTCATACTCGCTGTTGCGGCCCGCCTCGGGGCGGTAGTGGTTGTTATTGGCCGGCAGGTTGATAGTGGCAAACAGTATCTTGCCGACCTGCCAGTGAGCGTTTTCCGCGTAGCTGCGGAACTTGGCGGTGCTCGACAAGCGCGTGACCGGCAGGCGCCGCGCTCCCAGTGTTTCGCTGTCGCGGTAAAACAGTTCGCGCAGGCGGTTCAGGCGCTCGATCGCATTGGAGCGGCCAGCCGAGTTGATGCAGCCGCTCCAGTCGCTGCCTGCCAGCGAGACCACCATCGGCACCGACGAGGCATCGAGCAGCGCATGGCGTCCGCCATACAGCCTGTCGCTGCAAGGTTCGCCGTCAGCCTTGACGCCGGTGGCCACCACGAACACGGGGCCATCGTGGGTGGCGTCGGCTATCGCGCGTTTGAGCACCGCTTCATCCTGGCCGGTCTTGAACGAATGGCCGATCACGCCAAACTGGAAGTGGCCGGTGGCCGGTTTGACTTGCGGCTTGGCGTGCACCTTATCTTGTGCGCCGGCGTGCGCCATCAACAGCGTGGACAGCGCCAGCGCCATCAGCCTGAAGTGGCGCACCCGGTGCACGCTGCCCGTCATGCCTGCGCCGACTCTGTCAGGCGCTTGAGCTGGTACAGCTGCTCCAGCGCTTCGCGTGGCGTGAGCGCGTCGGGATCGAGATCGTCGAGCGCATCGAGCAGTTCGCGCATGGCGGGCGATGCGCCGGCGGTTGCCGGCGGCTCCACTGCATTGTCGTCAGCGTCGGCAGTCGGCGCGGCAAACAGGTCGAGCTGCGGCGTGGCGTCGAGCGCCTGCGCTTCCAGGCGCGCCAGGTGCTTGCGCGCCGCCTTGATCACCGGCTGCGGCACGCCGGCCAGTTGCGCCACCTGCAAGCCGTAGCTCTGCGAGGCCGGACCATCCTGTACCGCGTGCAGGAACACGATGCTGTCCTTGTGCTCGACCGCCGACAGGTGCACATTGGCGGCGGTCGGATGGCTGTCCGGCAGTTGCGTGAGCTCGAAGTAGTGCGTAGCAAACAGCGAGAAGCTGCGGCTGGTATCGATCAGGTGGCGGGCAATCGCCCAGGCCAGCGCCAGGCCGTCAAAGGTTGACGTGCCACGGCCGATTTCATCCATCAGCACCAGCGAATTGGCGGTGGCGCCGTTGAGAATGGCGGCCGCTTCCGTCATCTCGACCATGAAGGTCGAACGTCCGCCGGCCAGGTCGTCGGTGGCGCCGATGCGGGTGAAGATGCGGTCGATAGGGCCGATAGTGGCGCTGGCGGCCGGCACATAGCTGCCCACGTAAGCCAGCAGCGTGATCAGCGCCACCTGGCGCATGAAGGTCGATTTACCGCCCATGTTGGGGCCGGTGATCAGCAGCAGGCGGCGTTCGTCGACAAAGCGGCAATCGTTGGCAATAAAACGTTCGATCTGGTTTTCCACCACCGGGTGGCGACCCTCGACGATGTTGATGCAGGCGCCATCGACCAGTTGCGGTGCGCACCAGTTGTGGCGCAGCGCATGGTCGGCGAGCGATACCAGCACATCGAGTTGCGCCAGCGCCTTCGAGATGGTTTGCAGCGTGCCAATGAACGGCGCCAGCTCGCCGAGCAGCAGGTCGTACAGCATTTTCTCGCGCGCCAGGGCGCGGTCCTGCGCCGACAGCGCCTTGTCTTCAAACGCCTTGAGTTCCGGCGTGATGTAGCGCTCGCAGTTTTTCAGCGTCTGGCGGCGGCGGTAATCGTCCGGCACCTTGGTGGCCTGGCCGTTGGTTACCTCGATGTAGAAGCCGTGCACCTTGTTGTATTCCACGCGCAGGTTGGCGATGCCGGTGCGGGCGCTTTCGCGCGTTTCCAGGTCCACCAGGAACTGGCCGGCGTTTTCCGACAGCGCACGCAGTTCATCGAGTTCGGCATCGAAACCGCGCGCGAACACGCCGCCGTCGCGCACCATCGCCGCTGGCTCGGGTGCGATGGCCCGCTGCAGCAGTTCGAGGCAAGCCTCGGGCGTGGCAATGTCGGCATGGATGGCGCTCAGCAGACCCTGGCCGTCGCTCAGAGCGCGCTGCATGGCCTGGCGCAGCGTTGGCAACTGGCCCAGGCCGTCGCGCAGGCTGGCCAGGTCGCGCGGACGGGCCGACAGCAGGGCGATGCGGGTGGTGATGCGCTCGATGTCGGGCACCTGCGCCAGCGTGTGCGACAGTGCCCCGGTCACGTCGGCCTGGCCCAGCGCGGCAATGGCTGCATGGCGCGCGCGGGCGATATGTTGATCGCGCCGCGCATGGTGCAGCCAGTGGCGCAGCAGGCGCGAGCCCATCGAGGTGCGGCAATGGTCGAGCAGCGAGAACAGCGTGGGCGATTCCTGGCCGCGGATGGTTTCGGTCAGCTCGAGGTTGCGGCGGGTGGCGGCATCGAGGCCGATGAATTCGTTTTCGGTTTCGGTGGTGAGCGTGCGTACGTGCTGCAAGCCGCGCCCCTGCGTCGATTGCGCATAGCGCAGCAGCGCGCCGGCAGCGCCAAACGCGGCGCCAAGATTGTCGGCGCCAAAGCCGGTCAGGGTGGCCACCGACAGCTGGTCCAGCAGCGCCTTGTGGCCGCTGACCACGTCGAAGTGCCAGTCCGGCACACGGTTGACATGGCAAGTCAGCGATTCTTCAAACAGGTCGGCGTTATCGCCGCGCAGCACCTCGGCCGGCGCGATGCGCTCTAACTCCTGCTGCATGCGCGTGGTAACGGTAGCCACATCGCCGGAAAACTCCATCAACCGCAGCGCACCACTGGCCAGCGACAGCCACGCCAGGCCGGCCGTCGCCACCTTGCGCTGAGTCAGGATGCACATTGCCAGCAGCGGGCGCTCGGCTTTTTCAGGCAGCAGGTCGGCGTCCGTCAGCGTACCGGGCGTGACCACGCGCATGACCTTGCGCTCGACCGGCCCCTTGCTGGTGGCCGGATCGCCGATCTGCTCGCAGATCGCACACGATTCGCCAATCTTGACCAGCTTGGCCAGATAGCCTTCCAGCGAATGAAACGGCACGCCACACATCTTGATCGGCTGGCCACCGGACGAGCCGCGCGCCGTCAGCGTAATGCCGAGGATGCGCGCCGCCTTTTCCGCGTCTTCGTGGAACAGCTCGTAGAAATCGCCCATGCGGTAAAACACCAGCATGTCAGGATGTTGCTCCTTGATGCCCATGTACTGGGCCATCATCGGCGTGATTTTTTCGACGGGACTTTTCTTGACGGCGGCAGCGTTGATTTCAGTGGGAACGGTGGTCATTGTTTGGTTTTTGGCGATGCGGTGGGTCTGGGTTTGCGGCGGCGACATAGGCCTCGCGTGTAACTTGTCATTCTACCGCGTTCCGGGGAGGGGGCCAAAGCTGGCCTGAAAGATCGAGGAAAGCGTGAGGCTCGCGGTTGGACCGGTGATTGAATGCGCTGGAGCTGCATGGCAGCAATTCATTATCGCATGGCGTAGTTTGAAATCGACCGGGAATGAATAAAAAATCAATTTTTCGATAGAAATATTATGAGTATTTCAAGTGGAGATATTGTTGTTATGATCTGTCACTCATTATGAAAATAGCCACGTATAAATTTTTTTTCGGCGTCATCGCGAGCTGCCTCATTGGGAGTTTTTGCTATGGACAGGGCTTGAAAACCTGGATTGACAGCGAGACGGGGCGCCAAGTGGTGCGAGTTGCTTCTCAGCCATATGCGACTCTTCCTTATTTTAGGGCAAACATTTTCTCCAGCGATGGCCGTGAGGCGACCTGTATTTCCGCCCAAGGGCTTCACCTGCTCGACCTGAAAAATTTTAATGCGGAACTGCTGGTACCTGCACGCGGTGTTGAACTGCAATGTATCGATACGCTCGCTCCCGACGAGCCTTACGTTGCACAGCGATATGGCCTGGAGACCTTGAAGTGGCGTAACGGGCCATATGTCAACCTCTGTATAAAATTACGGAATCAATATGATGATTAGAAACTGGAATATCGGTGTCGTTGCAATGCTGGCATGGCATGGCATGGGGCTGGCGGCAGCTGCCGACGATCTGCATGGAAGCAAGGCGATACTGGCTGTTAGCGAACAGGAGCGTGCCCAGGCAACGGCGCAATTCATCGGCGGGACTAAAAAACTGTCATTGGAGAGGTTGAAGCAGAGCCAGGACACGTTTCTTGATGGTGCAAAAGGATATACACCTTCCGAGAGTGTACGTCCGCGATTGATAAAACCGGAGGTACGGCAAAAATATTTTGCTCAGGCGGCCTGCGAGGGAAGCTTGACAGGACTGGTCGAGCTCATCAACGCCAAATCTTTCACAGGAGTAGGTGATAACGGTATTTTCACCAAGTTCCGTTTCCGTGTTGTCGATGACTGGCGTGTTCAGCCAGCGCCTTCCCGGCCTTACGTCGACATCATCATGCATGTCGGGGAGATGGTGCATGAAGGACAGCGATATCGCGCCGACAATCCCGAGGCACGCTACACCATCGGGAAACAATATATTCTTTTAGCGGGTAAATTGGCATCCGGCACCCGGGGCAGTCTCATTGGAGCGCCGGCGTTCCTGGAGGTGAGCGATGGTATCATTTACCCTGCACCATCAGTCACACATTTCGCTCCCGGTACTACGGTAGAGCAGGCGAAGCTCGAGGTGGAAAATGCGGTGCTGCAGGAGGGGTGCCGATGAGATCCGCGACGCTCAACAATAATGGTTCTGACGCTGATGAGCCTGGTTTTTTTGCCGCTCACCCATCAGGCAAGCGCTGCTAATCTTCTTCCTGGCTGTGATCGGTGAGGATCGGGCGGCCTTCAGTGTAGACCTCGCCGACCTGCCGGATTTTTTCTGGATACTGCGCGTCTCAAGCTTGCCTGCTTTGGCTTTCCTTTTTCAAACAATGCCAGGCTACGGGCCTGTTTGAGCAGGTCATGGTGCAGCACCACATTACTCCGCCACTAGTTTTACATACGGATAATTGTCCAGCCCCTGGTCCAGCAGCTTGTCGGTGATTGCACGGCGTAATTTGCTTAGCCTGCTGATCTTTTCCTGCGAAGGATGAAAATCGTCGGCAATATGCAGGTTGATATACACCGAGGGCATGCCGGTGGAGTCAGGCGAAAAAGAAACCTCGTATTTTTGTACGTCCGCAGACAAGTCTATGTCTTCGAGCACTTTTCTGATGATGTTTTCTTCGTTCATGGCTCCTCCCTGGCAACCACCAAGTCAACTTCGGCGCGTCCATTACAAGGGGGAGCATATCATGGCCTGATTTCAATCCCCTATCGCGCCAGCTTGTAACGCTGCTCGCGGTACAGGATCGACGGCAGGATCACGTGCGACATGGCCTGGTCCACCTTGGCAGGATCGGGCGCCTTGGTCTGCGGTGTCATTTCTCCGGTGGCGAAATTGTAGTTGCCCCGCAGCGGCGGTTGATCGGGGCGCAGGATGGTGGCGCCGTCCTTGTCGAGCCAGGCGAAATAATTATCGAACTGGATCAGCGCGCGGCCCGGCGTGGTGCTGTCGCGCACCAGGTCGCGGCCTATCATCGGGTGCTCGCTGGAGAGTCCGATCAGCGACAGCAGGGTAGGGCCCAGGTCGATCTGGCTGGCGATGGTGGTCAGGCGTTTCGGTTGCACATCGGCGCCCAGGATCAGGCCCGGGATGTGGAATTTCTTGATCGGCACCAGGCTGTCGCCATACACCCGGTTGTCGTGGTCGGCCACGATCAGGAACACGGTGTCCTTCCAGTAGGCCTCTTTCTTGGCGGCGGCGATGAAGCGGCCCAGCGCGTAGTCGGCATACTTGACGGCGTTGTTGACGGTTTGCTTGTCGGTGTCGTGCAGGTCGATGCGGCCGTCCGGGAATTCAAACGGTTCGTGGTTGGACGAGGTGAAAATCAGGCTGAAGAACGGCTGTCCTTTGCCATGCAGGTGCTTGAGGCGTTCCAGCGACTTGTCGAACAGGTCTTCGTCCGAGGCGCCCCAGCTGCCGACAAACTTCGGCTTCATCGACTTGATGTCGATCACACTCTGGAAGCCGTTACCGGTAAAGAAGCCGCGCATATTGTCGAAGTGCGCTTCGCCGCCGTAGACGAATTCGGTGTTATAGCCTTTGTCTCCCAGCCCCAGCGCCAGCGTGTAAAAGTTTTGCTGGGCCAGCGACAGCTTGACCACGCTGCGCGCCGGCGTTGGCGCATAGCCGGCCACCACGGCTTCGATGCCGCGCACCGAGCGGGTGCCGGTGGCGTACAACTGCTCGAACCACCAGCCTTCGTGCTTGAGCTTTTCCAGCTCCGGCGTGACCGGCAGGCCGCCCAGCGATTGCACGAACGTGGCGCCCAGGCTTTCTTCCAGCACGATCACCAGGTTCAGCGGCCGTTCGCGCGGGATGGCTGCTACCTGCTGGTGCAGCGTAGGCAGCTCGGCATGGGGGAATTGCGTGCCCTGCAGCCATGGCGCGCTTTTTACGGTCGCAAAGACTTTTTCACGCGGATACTCGCCGTAGATTTCCGATGAATTGGCTTCCTTGCTCATCGAGTTGATGGCGTCCAGTACCGACCATGGCGAATTGATGATGATCGAGTTGACCATCGAGTCGCCGGTCAGCGCAAACAGCGCCGGGTTGGCCGGGCGGTGCGCGGTGGTCGAGCGGATTTGCACGAACACCAGGAACACCAGCAGCGGCCACACGGCCAGCACCTTCCAGGCGCGCCAGGAAGTGACGTCCACCGAGGCGGCGCGCAGCAGCTTGTAGATGGCAATCGTAAAAGCGATGGTGGCCGCCACGCCCAGCACCAGCGCAATGCGGAAACCGTTCCACAGTGTCGCCATCACCTCTTCGGGGTAGGACAGGTATTCGATGAACAGGCGGTTCGGGCGCACATCGTATTGCATGATGAACTGCGGCGTCGACACTTCCATGAAGACGATGAAGATCAGGGCAAACGTCACCCAGCTGACCGAGATCGCTTTCCAGATGCGCAGGGTCTTCTGGTAGGCCAGCAGGGGCGCCAGCAGCAAGGGAATCGCGATGCAGTAGCCGACCAGGATCAGGTCGGCGCGTATGCCTTGCACGAGGATGCGGCCGACAATGCCGGTGGCGGCCACGCGCTCCCACTGCCAGGCCACCAGGCCCAGGCGCGAAAGCGACAGAATCGCCAGGCCCAGCAACAGTAACTGGAACAGCATCGCATAGGGGCCGGCCCAGTGCGTGAGATGGGCGAGCCTGGCGCCAGCACGCGCCAGAAAAGTGTCGTGACGTCCTGGCGCGCGTGCGTGCATTACTCTGCTCCGAAACCTGGATGAGTGGCGATGTAGGTGCTGGCGCCGGCGCCGGCGCTGAGCATCCAGCCGGTCAGCAGCATGAATACCAGCAGCATGCAGAACAGGGTCGATACGCGGCGGCTGTCGGCAGCGTTTTCAAACACGGGCGGTTTGCCGTAGCCTACGCCGAGGAAGTAGGCGGCAAACACGGTCACCGTGTAGTGCACGGCGCCAAACAGTTCACCGAGCTCGCCCTTGCGTGGATGGTCGATCACCAGGTGCGAGATGGCCACCAGCACGATGTAGATGACCGAAGCCGACAGCGGCGGCAGGTACAGGCCCATTTTTTCAACCCAGGTACGGATGCCGGGACGCTTGCGCGCCAGCAGCGGCAGCACGATGTTGTGGGTCAGGCCGACGATGGCGATAATCTTCAGCAGCACGGTCTTGTGCAGGCTGGCGCTGCCGAGCGCCAGGTTATGGATATTGGTTTCGGCCTGGCGGTTATTTTGCAGGAAGAATTCGGGCGAGGCGATGTTCAGGATGCGCTGGAACCAGCTGATTTCTTCCAGCGCCGCCAGCGCCGTCAGCGCCGACAGGCCGACGAAGGCCAGCCACTGCAGCGTGATTTTCGGGCTGCGCTGCCATTGTTCCACGGCCAGAAAACCGAGCATGCCGGCCAGCAGTGTAAAGCACAGGAACTGCATCCACTCGACAATGCCGTCTTCCACCACCAGGCGCCACAGCGCCGCCGGATCGTTGGACCAGACGATCGCCAATACCATGACGAAGGCGTTAATCAGAACCCCGGTGGCAATCACCGGATGCACATACCACTTGTTTACTGCCATAGCCACTCCCTTGCTTTTATAGATGTAGTTCGTTTTCGTGCATCCTGCAACCCCCCGTAGCCCAGGTTGCAGGATGCGCCCCCTGCATCAAAACCCACCCCAGGCAACCCACACAAACAGTGCCCGCACAGGTACCAGCAACTCGCTGCT
>JBEVNE010000321.1:0-13931 GCA_040508275.1 Duganella sp. | reverse complement strand
GCGCGGCAGTTCCGGCAGATGTGAACCTGTCAGGTAAGCCGGCGGGCCGCCATGGCATTGCCCGCCCGGCTGGCGCTCTTGCGACCGAGGAAGCCGGAGATGAACTGGCCGGCATCGACGACGATATCGAGGTCGATGCCGGTGTCGATGCCGAGGCCCTGCATCAGGTACAGCACGTCTTCGGTGGCGACATTGCCGGTGGCGCCCTTGGCGTAGGGGCAGCCGCCCAGTCCTGCCACCGACGAGTGGTAGATTTCAATCCCTACCTCCAGGCTGGCGTAGATATTCGCCAGCGCCTGGCCATACGTGTCGTGGAAGTGGCCGGCCAGGCCGTCGAGGCGGAATTCGCGCGCGGCGCGTTCCATCACCGTTTGCGTGTGGCGCGGGGTGGCCACGCCGATGGTGTCGGCAATGTCGATTTCATCGCAGCCCAGCTCGCGCATGCGGCGCACCACGTCGGCCACGGCTTCGGGCGATACCTCGCCCTGGTATGGGCAGCCAAACGCGCAGCTGATGCTGCCGCGCAGGCGCAGGCCGTGCTGTTTGGCCGCCTGCGCCACGCTTTCGAAACGGGCGATCGATTCGGCAATCGAGCAGTTGATGTTTTTCTGCGAAAAAGCTTCCGAGGCCGAACCGAAAATCACCACTTCGCCGGCGCGCGCCGCCAGCGCTGCTTCAAAACCCTGCATGTTCGGCGTCAGCGCCGAATAGAGCGTTCCCGGACGGCGCTCGATGGCGGCCATCACCTCGCTGCTGGTGGCCATTTGCGGCACCCACTTGGGCGACACGAAAGCGGCTGCTTCGATGTTGCGAAAGCCGGCCGACGACAGGCGGTTGACCAGCTCCGTTTTAACTTCTGCGGGAACGCTTTGCTGCTCGTTCTGCAGGCCGTCGCGCGGGCCGACTTCGACGATTTTGACTTGGCCAGGTAATTGGTGCATATCAGTATCCCAGGTTGCGGTCGACGATGTCGGCGACCGGTTCGCCGCGTTCGAGCTTGCGGATTTTGTCGGCAATCTGCTGCACGCTGTCGCGCCGCAGCGTCAGCGCCGAGATGTGCGGCGTGATGGTAATGCGCGGCTCCTGCCAGAACGGGTGCTGCGGTGGCAGCGGCTCGTTGCGGAACACGTCGAGCGTGGCGGCGGCAATGTGGCCGGCCTTGATCAGCGCCAGCAGCTCCGGTTCGGCGATATGGGCGCCGCGCGCCACGTTAATCACATAGGCGCCGGCCGGCAGCTTGGCCAGGTTGCTGCGGTCGATCAGGTTGCTGGTCTCCGGCGTGAGCGGCAGCATGCACACCAGCACGCGGCTGCCGCGCAAAAACGTGTCGAGGCCGTCGGCGCCATGGAAGCACTGCACGCCGGCGATGGCTTTTTCGGTGCGGCTCCAGCCGCGCAAGGGAAAGCCGAACGGCGCCAGCGCCTGCAGCACGCGCTGGCCGAGCACACCCATGCCCAAAACGCCAATGGCAAAGTCTTCGCGGTGGTGCTGCGGTAGCGGCGCCCAGATGCCGGCGCGGGCCTGGCTTTCGTACTGGTCGAAGCGGCGGAAGTAGCGCAGCACCGCGTGGGTGACATATTCCGCCATCTGCAGCGCCATGCCGGCGTCGCCCAGGCGGATGATGGGTATGCTGTGCGGCAGCGCTTCGCCAAAACGCAACAGGGCGTCCACGCCGGCGCCGGTGTTAAAAATGGCTTTGACCTGCGCCAGCTCGGCCAGCATTGCTTCCGGCGGCGACCACACCACGGCGTAGTCGCAGGGCTGGCTTTTTTCACCGGCGTGCCAGATCTCATATTCCGCTTCGGGCAGATAGCGCGAAAAATCCTTGATCCATGGTTCGGTCTTGCCGTCGGCGCGATGTAAAAGAATACGCATATCGAATCCTATGCCGTCTTGAACGCCAGCAACGGTGCGCCATCGGCTACCTGGTCGCCGACGCCGTATAGCACTTCGTCGATTTCACCGTCATGCGGCGCGGCGATGGTGTGTTCCATTTTCATCGCTTCCATGATCACCAGCGCGGCGCCTTTTTTTACCTGCTGGCCCTTGGCGGCCAGCACCGCCACCACCTTGCCGGGCATCGGCGCGGTCAGGCGGCCGCCTTCGGCTTCGGCCTCGCCGGCGTGCGCCAGCGGATCGTGATGGATGAGCTGATAGTGGGCGCCGCCGGTGAACACGTGCAGCACGGCGCCATCGCGGCGCACCGTGCCGCGCACGGTCTGACCGCCCAGGCTGATGGTGTAGTCGTCGCCCTGCTGGGCGCTCAGCTGCAGCGGTTGCGCTGTGCTCCCCGCTGCGGTTTCTGTCGCCTTAGTGCTGGCGCTGAGCAGCCAGCCGTCGCTGCGGTAGCTGACATGGACGTTATAGCTGTGCGTGTCGCTCAGGGACAGCGTGCGCAGGTAGGGCAGGTGCAGGCGCCAGCCGTTGTTGCTGCCCCAGGGATCATCGCTGCGGCGCTGCACGGGCGCCAGCAGCGCCACCGTTGCCAGCGCCAGCGCCGCCGCCGGTGCGGGGGGCGCGACCGGGAACAGCGTGGCGTGGTGGCGTTCGATCAGGCCGGTATCGAGATCGGCCGTGGCGAAGGCCTGGCCTTGGACCAGGCGCTGGAGGAAGGCGATATTGGTGGCCAGGCCGACCACCTGGTACTGCGCCAGCGCCTGCTCCATGCGCGCCAGCGCCTGCTGGCGGTCGGCGCCCCAGACGATCAGCTTGGCGATCATGGGATCGTAGAACGGCGAAATGGCGTCGCCGGCGCGCACGCCGGAGTCGATGCGCACTGCCGCCGGTGCCTCGCCATCGCCACCGAGTTCGAACGCCACGGCGGTCGGCGTGGCCAGGTGGTGCAGCGTGCCGATTGAAGGCAAAAAGCCCTTGTCGGGATTTTCTGCGTAGATGCGTGCTTCGATGGCATGGCCGTGGATGGCCAGTTGTTCCTGCGTGGCCGGCAGCAGTTCGCCGGCAGCCACGCGCAACTGCCATTCCACCAGGTCGGTGCCGGTGATCATTTCGGTAACCGGATGTTCAACCTGCAGGCGCGTGTTCATTTCCATGAAATAGAACGAACCGTCCTGGTTGGCGATGAATTCCACCGTGCCGGCGCCCACATAGCCGACCGCGCGGGCGGCAGCCACTGCTGCCTGGCCCATGGCGGCGCGCCGTTCCGGCGGCATGTTCGGCGCCGGTGCTTCTTCCAGCACCTTCTGGTGGCGGCGCTGCACCGAGCAGTCGCGCTCGAACAGGTAGATGCAGTTGCCGTGGGTGTCGGCAAACACCTGGATTTCAATGTGGCGCGGGCGTTGCAGGTATTTTTCGGCCAGCACCTTGTCGTCGCCGAAGGAGCTGATCGCCTCGCGCTTGCACGAGGCCAGCGCCTCCTTGAACTGTGCCGATTCGTCGACCACGCGCATGCCCTTGCCGCCGCCGCCGGCCGAGGCCTTGAGCAGTACCGGATAGCCGATGCGGTCCGCTTCGGCGTGCAGGAAATCGGCATCCTGCCGGTCGCCGTGGTAGCCGGGCACCAGCGGCACGCCGGCCTTTTCCATCAGCGACTTGGCGGCCGACTTGGAACCCATGGCGCGCATGGCGGCAGCGGGCGGGCCGATGAACACCAGGCCGGCGGCGGCGCAGGCGTCGGCAAAGGCGGCATTTTCGGACAGGAAGCCGTAGCCGGGATGGATCGCCTGCGCGCCACAGGCCTGCGCAGCAGCGATGATCCTGTCGCCACACAGGTAGCTTTGCTGGGCCGGCGCAGGGCCGATCAGGATGGCTTCATCGCAGGCGGCAACGTGCTTGGCGTTGGCGTCCGCTTCCGAGTACACGGCGACGGTGGCAATGCCGAGGCGGCGCGCGGTGGCCGCGACCCGGCAGGCGATTTCGCCGCGGTTGGCGATCAGGATTTTCTGGAACATTTTGTCTCCTCCTATTGTATTTTTACCCCTGATTAAGGGGTTATTGTCCAGCCACCGGCATTCCAGCGCTTAGCAGCCGCATTTCTCCTTCGGCGCCGACTCCAGCACCGCGCCACGGGTTTTCAGGCCCAGCTTGGCCAGCAGTGCGCGGTCGTCGTTGGCTTCCGGGTTGTCGGTGGTGAGCAGCTTGTCGCCGTAGAAGATCGAGTTGGCGCCGGCCAGGAAGCACATCGACTGCACCGCTTCGCCCATCTGGCGCCGGCCTGCTGATAAACGCACGCGCGCTTTCGGCATGGTGATGCGCGCCACTGCAATGGTGCGCACGAACTCGAACGGGTCAAGCGGGTCGAGGCCGTGCAGCGGCGTGCCTTCCACCTGCACCAGGTGGTTGACCGGCACCGATTCCGGGTACGGGTTAAGGTTGGCCAGCTGCGCGATCAGGCCGGCGCGCTGGGCGCGCGTTTCGCCCATGCCAACGATGCCGCCGCAGCAGACCTTCAGGCCCGCTTCGCGCACGTGGCCGAGCGTATCGAGACGGTCCTGGTACTCGCGCGTGGAAATCACGTTGTCGTAGAACTCGGGCGCGGTGTCGAGGTTGTGGTTGTAGTAATCGAGGCCGGCGTCCTTCAGGCGCTGCGCCTGTTTTTCCTCGAGCATGCCCAGCGTGGCGCAGGTTTCCAGACCCAGCGCCTTGACTTCGCGCACCATCTGCTCGACCTTGTCCATGTCGCGCTCTTTCGGGCTGCGCCAGGCGGCGCCCATGCAGAAGCGCGTGGCGCCGTTGTCCTTGGCCTGCTGCGCTGCTGCCAGCACGGTGTCGATGTCGAGAATTTTTTTGGCTTCGACGCCGGTGTCGTAGCGCGCCGCCTGTGGGCAGTAGCCGCAGTCTTCTTCGCAGCCGCCGGTCTTGATCGACAGCAGCGTGGCCAGTTCCACATCGCCGTCCGGGAAGTTGGCGCGGTGGGTTTGCTGGGCGCGGAACATCAGGTCATTGAACGGCAGCTCAAACAGCGCCAGCACGTCTTCCAGCGGCCAGGTGGCGGCCGGCGGCAGGGTAATGGCGGCCACCGGGCGGTGCAGGGCGACGACTTTCGGTTCTTGGAGGGTGGTGGTGGACATCGGTTTTCCTTCTTCGCTTATGTTCAATTACAGTGTTTTGGAGGCTGGCCAGTCGGGCAGCAGCGTAAAGTCGATATGGGCGGCTGCCTGCGCCGCATCGGGCCGTTGCAGGCGCGGCACGCGGCCCAGCAGCGGCGCTGGAATGCGCTGTTCCAGCGCGGCCACGTTGTCGTCGGCAAAAGCCATGTCGGCCTGGGTTTCGTTGGCCACCCAGCCGGCCAGGGTCAGGCCGCGTGCGGCAATCGCTTCCACCGTCAGCAGCGCGTGGCTGATGCAGCCCAGGCGCAGGCCGACCACCAGCACCACTGGCAGGTTCAGTTGTTCGGCCAGGTCGGCGGTGTCAAAGTCGTCGTTGAGCGGCACGCGGAAGCCGCCCACACCTTCGACCACCACCGCGTCCGAGGCGGCGTTGATTTCGACATAGGCGGCCAGGATGGGCACCGGTGAAATGGTCACGCCTTCGAGTGCGGCGGCAATATGCGGGGCGGCCGGTTCGCGCAGCAGGAATGGCGTGGTAATCGATGGCAGCAGGTGCACATTGCCGGCGGCGGCCAGTTGCTCGCAGTCGTCGTTGCGCCATTCGCCGTCGCGCAGCTCGGCGCCGGCGGCCACCGGCTTCATGCCGCAGGCGCGCACGCCAGCCTGCACCAGTGCGTGCAGCATGGCCGACGACACCAGCGTTTTGCCGATTTCGGTATCGGTGCCGGTGACAAAACAGCTGAAGCGCGGCGGCAGGCTGGCGGCGGCTACGGCGGCGCTGGCGAGGGTTTGCGCGTGGGCGATGTCGGCTGGCGCCAGCGTGTCGTCCGTGCCGGCATTGGCCGGCGCGGCCGGAATATCGACCGTAATGGTGGTATTTGCAACGACCGGTTTGTCGGGGCTCATGTCAGTTCCTTTTCCAATGCATTGATCGCTGCGCTCAACTGCGCAACTTCCATGCTGCTATGGCCTGCGGACAGGGTCACGCGCAGGCGCGCAGTGCCGGGCGCGACCGTTGGCGGGCGGATCGCGCCCACCCACAAGCCTTGCTGGTACAGGGCGGCGCTGGCGCGCATGGTGTCGGCATTATCGCCGATCACGATGGGCTGGATCGCGGTGGCCGATGGCAGGCGCTGCCAGCGTTGCAGGTTCAGGCCGTGGTGGGCATCGTCCAATTGTGCCACCAATGCCTGCAGGTGCGCGCGGCGTTGTGCACCCTCCGCGCCTTCGATGATGTCCAGGCTGGCCAGCAGCGCGTGTTCCAGCGCCGGCGGCGCCGCCGTGGTAAAGATATACGGGCGGCTTTTCTGGATCAGCGTTTCGATCACGGTCTCATGCGCCGCCACAAAGGCGCCCGCCACGCCGGCGGCCTTGCCCAGCGTGCCCATGTACACCAGGTAGGGCGAGCGCAGGGCAAAGTGTTCGAGCGCACCATGGCCGCGTGCACCGAGCGTGCCAAAGCCGTGGGCGTCGTCCACCACCAGCCAGGCGTTGTGCTGTTCGCACAGCGTCAGCAGCGCCGGCAGCGGCGCCAGGTTGCCGTCCATGCTGAATACACTGTCGGTCACCACCAGCTTGGTGGCGGCCTTGCTGGCGCTGAGCAGCGCGCCCAGCGCCGCCAGGTCGGCGTGCGGGTAGACCTGCACGCGCGCGCGCGACAGCCGGGCGCCGTCGATCAGCGAAGCGTGGTTCAGCGATTCGGAAAAAATCTCGGCGTCGCGCTGGCCGGCAGTCAGGCCGCAGATCATCGCCAGGTTGGCCATGTAGCCGGTGCAAAAGGTCAGCGCGCGCGGTGCTTCCAGGTGGGCGCCGACAAATTCCGCCAGCCGTTCTTCCAGCCGCGCGTGGGCCCGAGCGTGGCCGCTGATCAGGTGCGAGGCGCCGCTGCCGGCGCCGTACAGCGCCGCGCCTTCCTGCAGGGCGGCGACGATCTGCGGATGGTTGGCCAGGCCCAGGTAGTCGTTGCTGCAAAACGCCAGCAGGTCGCGGCCCTCGACCGTCACCCGCGGACCGCATGGTGTATCAACCGTGCGGCGCCGGCGCAGCAGGCTGTTGGCGTCGAGCGCCTGCAATTGCTGCGAGAGTTGCGCGAGTAGTTGCATATCAGCCCGCCATGACCTGGTTGAACACTGCCAGCGTACTGCCGGCCAGCGTGGCGATTTCCTCGTCATCGAGGATGTAGGGCGGCATCAGGTAGACGGTGGAACCGATCGGGCGCAGCAACAGTTCGTGCTGGACTGCGCTGGCAAAGAAGCGCCGTGAAAAATCGGGGCTAGCGTCAATCGCATCAAACGCCCAGATCATGCCGCGCTGGCGGAAGTCGCGCACCTTGTCGTGCTGCGCCAGCGGTTGCAGGGCTGCCGTGATGCGTTCGGCTTTGACGCGGTTGGCGTTCAACACATCATCGTCTTCAAAAATTTGCAGCGTCGCCAGGGCGGCGCGGCAGGCCAGCGGGTTACCCGTGTACGAGTGCGAGTGCAAAAAACCGCGCCGCACGTCGCTGCTGTAAAACGCCTGGTAAATGTCGTCGCGCGTCATGACCAGCGACAGCGGCAGGTAGCCGCCGCTGATCCCCTTGGACAGGCACAGGAAATCGGGCCAGATGGCGGCCTGTTCGCAGGCGAAAAAGGTGCCGGTGCGGCCGCAGCCGACGGCAATTTCGTCGAGGATCAGGTGTACCGCGTGGCGGTCGCACAGCTCGCGCACCAGTTGCAGATACAGCGGGTCGTGCATGACCATGCCGGTGGCGCATTGCACCAGCGGCTCGATGATGATGGCGGCAATTTTTTCGCCGCGTTGCTCGAACAGGCGCGCCACATCGGCGGCGGCGCGGCGCGCCACATCTTGTGCAGATTCGCCGTCCTGGGCCTGGCGGGCGTCGGGCGACATCACGGTCTGGCTGGCGCGCAGCAGCGGACCGTAAGCATCCTTGAACAAGGCAACGTCGGTGACGGCCAGCGCGCCGATGGTTTCGCCGTGGTAGCTGCCCTTGAGGCAGACGAATTCCTGTTTGTCAGTCTTGCCCTGGTTGCGCCAGGCATGAAAACTCATCTTGAGGGCGATTTCCACGGCCGAAGCGCCGTCGCTGGCGTAAAAGCTGTGGCCCAGCACATGGCCGGTCAGGGCCGACAGCTTTTCCGACAGTTCGATCACCGGCTCATGGGTAAAACCGGCCAGCATGGCGTGTTCCAGCGTATCCAACTGGTCCTTGAGGGCGGCGTTGATGCGCGGGTTGGCATGGCCGAACAGATTCACCCACCACGAGCTGATGGCGTCGAGATAGCGGCGGCCTTCATGGTCGTACAGCCAGGCGCCGCTACCGCGCTTGACGGGGATCAGCGGCACGGTTTCGTGGTGCTGCATCTGGGTACACGGATGCCATACGCTGCGCAGGCTGCGGCTTACCCATTCGCTTTGATGATTGAATTCCACAACAACTCCATTACAAGATATCTATAACTGTGACCACTCGGGCTTGCGTTTTTCCAGGAACGACGCCACTCCTTCGCGCCCTTGCTGAGACGCGCGGATGTCGGCGATGCGCTGCGCCGTATCGGCCAGCAGCGCATCGTCCACCGGCCGGCCGGCCACTTCGCGCACCAGGGTCTTGGCGGCAGCGACGGCGTGCGGGCTGTTGGCCAGCAGTGCCTGCACCATGTCGGCCACTTTGGCATCGAGCGCTTCGGCTGCCACGACTTCATGCGCCAGGCCGATGTGCAGCGCCTGCTGCGCGCTGAAACGTTCGGCGCTCAAGAAATAACGGCGCGCGGCCTGCTCGCCCATGGCCTTGATCACGTATGGTGCAATGGTCGCCGGGATCAGCCCGAGTTTGACTTCGCTCAGGCAGAACTGCGCCGTGTCCACCGCCACCACCATGTCGCAGGCCGCCACCAGTCCCATGCCGCCGGCATAGCAATCGCCCTGCACACGCGCCAGTACCGGCTTGGGGCACAGGTAGATGGTACGCAGCATCCCGGCCAGTTGCAGCGCGTCGGCCTGGTTTTCGGCGTGCGTGTAGCCGGCCATTTTTTTCATCCAGTGCAGGTCGGCGCCGGCGCAGAAAGCCGGCCCGTTGGCGGCCAGCACAATGGCGCGCACGCCGGCATCGGCGCCGAGCGCGCGGAAAACCTGCGTCAGCTCGGCGATGGTGGTCTCGTTAAAGGCATTGCGCACATCGGGGCGGTTGAGCGTCACGGTGGCAAGGTGGCCGCTGTGCGCGATGGTCAGGGTGGCATAGTCCATGGTGCGCTCCTTACATGCGGAACAGGCCGAAGCGTGTGTCTTCGATCGGGGCATTGCGTGCGGCCGACAGGCCCAGGCCCAGCACCATGCGCGTATCGGCCGGGTCGATCACGCCATCGTCCCACAGGCGCGCAGTGGCGTAGTAGGGGTGGCCCTGCTGCTCGTACTGTGTGCGGATCGGCTGCTTGAAGTCAGCTTCTTCCTGCGCCGACCAGGCGCCGCCCTTGCCCTCGATGCCATCGCGTTTGACGGTCGCCAGCACGCTGGCGGCCTGGTCGCCGCCCATCACGGAAATGCGCGCATTGGGCCACATCCACATGAAGCGCGGCGAGAACGCCCGGCCGCACATGCCGTAGTTGCCGGCGCCGAAGCTGCCGCCGATGATCACGGTGAACTTGGGCACGGCGGCGGTAGCCACCGCAGTCACCATCTTGGCGCCATGGCGGGCGATGCCTTCGTTTTCGTATTTGCGTCCGACCATGAAGCCGGTGATATTTTGCAGGAACACCAGCGGGATCTTGCGCTGCGCGCACAGCTCGATGAAGTGCGCACCCTTGAGCGCCGATTCCGAGAACAGGATGCCGTTGTTGGCGACGATGCCGACCTTCATGCCGAAAATATGGGCAAAGCCGCACACCAGCGTGGCGCCGAAGCGCGCCTTGAATTCATCGAAATCGCTGCCATCGACGATGCGGGCGATGACTTCGCGTACATCGAAGGGCTTGCGGGTATCGACCGGGATCACGCCATACAGCTCGCTGGCAGGGTGGAGCGGTGGCACCGCTGCCTGCAGGGCGCCCTGCTGTGGTTTGACGCGATTGAGGTTGGCGACAATGCTGCGCGCCAGCGACAGCGCGTGCGTATCATTTTGCGCCAGGTGGTCGGCCACGCCGGACAGGCGCGTGTGCACATCGCCGCCGCCCAGGTCTTCGGCCGAGACGATCTCGCCGGTGGCCGCTTTGACCAGCGGTGGGCCGCCGAGGAAAATCGTGCCCTGGTCCTTGACGATGATCGATTCGTCACTCATGGCCGGCACATAGGCGCCGCCGGCGGTGCAGGAACCCATGACCACGGCGATTTGCGCAATGCCCTTGGCCGACAGGTTGGCCTGGTTGTAAAAAATCCGGCCGAAGTGGTCGCGGTCGGGGAATACCTCATCCTGGTTGGGCAGGTTGGCGCCGCCCGAATCGACCAGGTAAATGCAGGGCAGGTGGTTCTGGTCGGCGATTTCCTGCGCGCGCAGGTGTTTTTTCACCGTCATGGGGTAGTAGGTGCCGCCCTTGACGGTGGCGTCGTTACAGACGATCACGCATTCCTGCCCGGCCACGCGGCCGATGCCGGTGATGATGCCGGCCGCCGGCGCCGCATCGTCATACATGCCGTAGGCGGCCATTTGCGACAGTTCGAGGAAAGGCGTGCCGGGGTCGAGCAGCATCTGCACGCGGTCGCGCGGCAGCAGCTTGCCACGCGCCACATGTTTGGCGCAGGCAGCCGCGCCGCCGCCGGCGGCAATTGCCGCCACCTTGTCACGCAAATCATCCACCAGCACCTGCATGGCGGCGGTGTTGTGTTGAAAGTCTGCACTGCGTGGATTGAGCTTGGTATCGATCTGCGGCATCTGTTTTCCTTTGCGCGGGGTTCTATCGCGTTGTCTCGGTTTATTTCGGAAAATGACCGTCAACGTAAAACCAGCGCAGGCCGCCCTCGGCCGGTTCGCGCACGAAGTTGCTGACCTCGTGCAGGCGCTCGGCGCGTCCCTGAACCTTGAAGCGGGCAACGAACTCGACTTGATCTTGGTCGGGATCATGATTCACTTCTGCTTTACGTTGACGTAAACGTAAAGCAGATTTTACCTCAAGTCCCAGCCATTGCAACTTCTCATCGGCGCCAAACAGCGGCTCGGCCGGCCGCGTGCTGGAATGCCAGGTGGCCAGCAGGTAAGCCTCGTTGCGCTGGCCATAGGCCGTGTAGCGCGAACGCATCAGCGCTTCGGCACTCGGCGCGATGGCGGCGCCGCTGATATACGGGCCGCAGCAGCTGGCAAGCGATGGGCCGCCGCAGGGGCAGCCGGTGGGCGCGGGGGACTTCCTGGACATGGGTAGGGGAGGGCTGTCTGACAAGCCAGCATTATCCGCCAAATGCCCGGCTTGCGCCCGGGAACCTCGAGAAACCTGCTACGCGGTTTTTCGAGGTTCCCTATTGTGGCGGTTGAAGAAATAGCGTGCTTCCGGCGCACGCGATGGCTACACTAGCCGCTTGCAGGGCGCCGCCGTGCCCGACGATTTGCCAAGAACCTATGACACTACCCCGCAGTCCCTGGGCCTGGGTGCCCAGTATTTCCTTCAGTCAAGCTATTCCCTACGTGGCGGTGATGCTGCTGTCCACCGTGATGTACAAAAACCTCGGGGTGTCCAACGACGACCTGGCGTTTTATACGTCCTGGCTGTACCTGCCCTGGGTGATCAAGCCTTTGTGGTCGCCTATCATCGACCTGTTCGGCACCAAGCGGCACTGGACCGTGCTGATGCAGCTGGTATCGAGTGCCTCGCTGGCGGCGGTGGCGTTTACCCTGCATCTGCCGCAATTTTTTGCACTGAGCCTGGCCGTGCTGTGGCTGATGGCGTTTGCTTCGGCCACGCATGACATTGCTTCTGACGGTTATTACATGCTGGGCTTGCCATCGCAGCACCAGCAGGCGGCGTTTGTCGGTGTGCGCAGCGCGTTCTACAAGCTGGCCATGATCGCTGGTCAGGGCGGATTGGTGTATCTGGCCGGCAAGCTGATTGAAACGAGCAATGACCCGGCCTATGCCTGGTCGGTGGTGTTTGGCCTGACGGCGGCGATTTTCCTGGTGCTGTGCGTCTACCACCACTTCATGCTGCCGCGCCCGGCAAGCGACCATAGCACCGGCAAGAGCGGCGCCTTGTGGACCGATTTTATCCAGACTTTCCGCAGTTTTTTCCAGAAAAAAGGCATCCTCGGCATTCTCGGTTTTTTGCTGCTGTACCGGCTGGGCGAAGCGCAGTTGCTGAAAATGGCGGCGCCCTTCCTGCTCGACCCTCGCGAGCAGGGCGGACTGGGCCTGACCACCTCGGAATTCGGCTTTGTCTACGGCACCATCGGCGTAGCGGCGCTGGTGCTGGGCGGCATCGCTGGCGGCATGACGATCGCCCGTTTCGGCCTCAAGAAGGCAATCTGGCCGATGTTGTTCATCATGCACGTACCGGACCTGGTGTTTGTCTACCTGGCCACTGCCATGCCTACCAGCATCACGGTGATCGGCGCCTGCCTGGCGGTCGAGCAGTTCGGTTACGGCTTCGGCTTTGCCGCCTTCATGCTGTACATGATCATGGTGGCCGATGGCGAACACAAGACCGCTCATTACGCCATCTGCACCGGCTTCATGGCTCTGGGGATGATGCTTCCTGGCATGGTCAGTGGCAAGTTGCAGGAATTGCTCGGTTATCAGCATTTCTTTATCTGGGCCTGTATTTCCACCTTGCCCGCGTTCTTCATGGCGGCGGTGGTGGAGATCAAGCCGGACTTCGGCAAAAAGCAGACGTAGGGCAGGCATGGACCGTTCGGCAGTGTGCGCTAAAAGCCCGGCCCTCGCATTACAATACGACGCTCAACTGTCACGGGGAATGTTTTGGTATTTAATGCAAAGAAACGGCTGAGCTTGTCCGCTGGCGTGGCCGGTGCGGTGGCGGCGATGTTGCCGGGATGTTCCAGTACGCCGACTGTGCCTGCACCGGAAGGCGCCGAGGGAGCGATCCCGTCGCCAGTTGCACCCGGCGCGAGCGCCCGGCCGGCGCCGTCGGACCTGCACACGCCGCCGCCGGCGCCGCGCGAATTTCGCGCCGCCTGGGTATCGACGGTTGCCAATATCGACTGGCCCAGCCGCAGCAATCTGAGCATGGAAAAACAGCAGGCCGAAGCGATCGCCATCCTCGAACGCTGCAAGCTGCTCAATTTAAATGCGGTGGTGCTGCAGGTGCGGCCCAGCGCCGACGCCATCTATCCCTCGTCGCTGGAACCGTGGTCCGAATTTCTGACCGGCCAGCAGGGTCGCGCCCCAGGCTACGATCCGCTGCAATTCTGGGTGGCGCAAGCCCACGCGCGCGGACTGGAGCTGCACGCCTGGTTCAACCCCTACCGCGCACGCCACGCCACCGCCAAGTCGCCGCTCGCGCCCGGCCACATGGCCAAGACCCATCCCGATGCCGTCAAGACCTATGGCCGCTACCTGTGGATGGACCCGGGCGAGCCGGTGGCGGCCCAGCGCACACTCGACGTAATCCTCGACGTGGTACGCCGCTACGATATCGATGGCGTGCACATCGACGATTATTTTTACCCGTATCCGATCGATACGCCCAACGCTGCCGGCCCGGAAGGCGTGGCGCTCGATGGCGGCGGTGGCGTGCGCAAGGAACTGGTGTTCCCCGACGAACCGTCATGGCAGCGCTACCTGCTGGAGGGCGGCACGCTGGACCGGCCGCACTGGCGCCGCCAGAACGTCAACCGCCTGATCGAAGCGCTGTACACGGGCATCCACCGCGAAAAAAGCTGGGTGCGGTTTGGTATCAGCCCGTTCGGCATCGGCCGCCCGGACCGCCGCCCGGCCGGCATCGTCGGCTTCAGCCAGTACGACAAGCTGTATGCCGACGCCGAACTGTGGCT
>JBEVNE010000172.1:0-9020 GCA_040508275.1 Duganella sp. | reverse complement strand
CAGCAGCCATTTCGACTCTGGCTGCACCAGGGCGTCCGAGAATTTCAGGAACAGGCCGCGAATCGCTGCTTCATAGGCGGGAAAATCATCAAGGTCCACCTGGTTGGCAGGGACGATTTTCACTTCGCCATTTTTCAGGTCGGTGTTGAGGAACTCGGTGTTGAGTGCAGGCTCGTAAAAACGCAGATGCCCATAGACGCCATAGACGTACGATGCACCGACATTGTTTTCGCCACTCTTGATCCGGGCAAATTTGTTGAGCTTGACTTCAAACAGGTAGTCGCCCTCGCCTATTTTGAGATCCAGCGCATCGCCGTTATCGAGCCGGAAAGACATCGCGCCCATCGCGTGTCCCATGCCTGTCGGCAGCAACGAAACACCTGCCTTGGCGGCCAGGATTGAGCCGAACGCATCTGAAATCATCTGGCCGGCCAGCGCAGGATTGTCGCGTATGCCGGCAGGCATCACGGCCATTGCCTCGGGGGTAAGTTCAGCCCGCTTCACCTGGATTGTGCGCGTGCCCGGCTTGGGTAAGGTGGCAGCCGACAAGCGGCGGGTAAACTGGGTTAGCAAGCCGCCGCCATCTTCCCGCAGCAACAGATCCTTGACATAACCCTCGATCATGACAGACGTAGGAGGCTGCGCAGTCGCATCGAACATCACCACACTGATGGGATAACTGCGCACCACCGTCTTGCTTTTGTAATCGAAGATCAGTACATCGGCGCGCAGGCTGACAAAGGTTTTATAGTAGTTGCCGATGTGTTCAGTCGAAACCGTTTCACCATTGAGCAACAACACTGCCATCAGGGCCTGGTCGACAGACTTGAGGTTGGTCAGCGCGTCGCGCGCTGCATAATCCAGCGCTGGATGCGGGGCCGCGTAGGCTCGCTCAATGGCCAAGCGCGACAGTGACATGCCGTCCGGCTGGCTTTTCAGGGCTTGATCGACCTTGGCTGCGTTGGAAAATCGTTCACCGATGGTAGCGTAGTCGCCCGCAAAGGCAAAACCAGCAAAAGAGATTGTTTGTGCCTGAGCGTTATGTTGGGACAATACAGTCAGTAGCAGTGCAAGCGACCAAAAATGGCTTATTCGTTTTAAAACACGCAAAAAATTCTCCCAAGCTCACATGGAAAATTTCCAGTGCAACTGAAAATTTCCTTAGTGAATTATTTATCGAGAGAATTATTGCAGAAAATAAAGTGTTAAATACTCACCAATTGTCACAATGACAGGCTAGGATCACTGTTTTTGCCGTGCCGACGCACCAATACCAGGATTTCCATATTTTTTTAACAGGGCAGGCAAGAAAATGATGGTGGTATCGATCAGCGCATGCGTGATCATGCAGGCGATCAGATCACGCGTGACCAGATACAGGCCCGTCAACAGCGCCCCGCCGAACAGCACGCCCACCAGATGCCCCAACGACCAGTTACCCAGATGAGCCAGCACGAACACCACCAGCGGTATCAACACAGCAAGCCAGACGCTGCCGGTGATTTCCTGTAGCCGTTCAATCGGATAACCGCGAAACAGAATTTCCTCGGTCACACCAGCAGTGATCACCAGCGCGTAGCGCGCCCACAGCGGCAAGTCGGTCAAACGCTTGATGCCCTGGACTGAACTTTCCGGTACGCCCGACCCGCCACGCTGCAGGTTCAGGTGCAGCGACAATATGGTGAAGCTGATCATGGTCAGGCCGATCATCGTACCAGCCGCCCAGGCACCATAGTTCCCCCAGACAATGCCAATGCTGGCCAGCGAACGCTGCTCCCAGAACACCACGATCGCCAGCACCGCCAGTGCCAGTCCCCACATCCATGACAATTGCAGGCTGACGTTGATCGGCCGCTGTTTATTGCGCGACTTTGCCAGGGCATAGGCCAGGCTGACACCGAGGGCGATCAGCAGGCCAGCGATGGTGGCGACCGGAATGTCGTACATGGCTACTTTCAGAAAGAATGGGTAGCGATCATGGCATGCAATAGTTAATCAATCAACAGCGCTATTTTTGCTGAGCCTGAACCTGAGCCTGCTCTGCCGCCAGCGCCTGGTCTTTCTGCCCAGCAGCAACCATGGCAGGATGGCTGCCGATGCGGGCGACATAGTCGGCGATCTCGCTACGCTTGGGCAGCAGGTCGAAGGCGTCCATCCAGCCCAGAGCACTGCCCCACAGCACATCGAGCGCACTGAAGCGCTCGCCGAGCAGGTAAGGCCCGTGCGCCAACTGTCCCAGGATGGTGTTGAATACATCGTCGAAGTCGCCGTAACCGGTGGTGGCCTTGTCCGCCACCGTGCGCTGCAGCCAGCGGTCGATAATGGCCGGCTCGAAGCAGCTGCCGTAAAACGCCATCCAGCGCAGGTAAGCACCGCGCTGCGCATCGCCGGGCGGCGGCGCCAGCTGTGCATCAGGGAACAGATCGGCCAGATAAATGTAGATCGCCACCTGTTCAGTGACGATGGCGTCATCATGGCGAATCGCCGGCACCTTGCCCATGGGATTGACAGCCAGGTAGGCGGCCTGGCGGTTCTCGCCGAGCTTCATGTTCATCACGTGTAAATCGTAAGGCGCTTGCAGGGCTTCGAGCAAGGCGATGACGCCGGTCGAGCGCGAATTGGGGCAGTGATACAGGGTAAGATTGGAAGGCATGCTGGTCTCCTGGTGACAAGTTCACGGTAAAAGCGGCGGGAAGCGCTGATTTATTCTGAGGGTTAGGATTGGCCCGCGAAAAAGGTGGCCTGCAAGGCGCGAAATCGCAGCAATAGCGAGCTATTGCAAGATTTTGCAACGCCGCAGGACGCCTATTTTCGCGGTCAAGCCGACCCTCATGGATAAATCAGCGCTTCCCTGGATGCAGAAATCATAACGGCTGCTATGATGGCGGTCTTGGAAAAACGCGCAAGGGCAACATCCCATGACCACGCCACTCAACCTGCAAGACCGCTACAAGGGAGTGGTCCAACCGGCAGCGGTCGGCAAGCTTTTCCGGCTGGAACGCTACCCGGCTCCGCCCGACCTGGCGCCCTTTATCGAATGGTTCTGGCTGGTAGCCTGGGATTTGCCACCCGGTGTGGTGCACGTGCAGCGTACCCTGCCCTCGCCCTGCATCCAGCTGGTGTTTGACCGTGGCCGCACGGCGGCGTTCGGGGTCATGACGGGCGCTTTTGCCTATACCCTCAAGAATAAAGGCCAGGTACTGGGAGCACGCTTCCGGCCCGGCGCCTTCAAGGCGTTTCTGGGGCTGCCTGTGCAGACCATCACCGACCATGAATTGTCACTGTCGGCGCTGTTCGGCTGCGAGGACGAACAAGCCGAACAAGCCGAACGCAGTGTGCTCGATGCACCCGACGACGCCAGCATGGTGCAGGCAGCCAGCGCCGTGATACGGCGCGGACTGCCGGCACAGCCGGCGCCGCACCTGGCCCGCATCGAACGCGTTGAAATGATCATGGAACAGATACGCCAGCATCCCGAAATAACGCAGGTGGCGCAACTGGCAGCGCTGCTGGGAGTCAGCATACGGGCGCTGCAACTGCTGTTTCGCGACGCAGTCGGCGTTAGCCCCAAGTGGGTCATCCGCCGCAACCGCCTGCTCGATGCCGCCGATCAATTGGCCAACGGCGCCACCATCGACCTGGCCACGCTGGCGCAGCAACTCGGCTACTACGACCAGGCGCATTTCACGACGGATTTCGAACAGCTGGTAGGCCAGCCGCCGGCAAGCTATCGCAGCGCCTGTAAACACTGAACGCACGATTGCCATCCTCGATACTGACAGGCGTATCATTCTGTATAGCGAAGCGCTTTACGGAGGCTATATGAACCAGAAGGTTTTCCACAGCGATCCCGACATCATGGGGGGCAAACCGGTCTTCCCGGGCACGCGAGTGCCGGCTTCTTACCTATTCGATTATCTTGGTTCGGGAGAGTCCATCGTACCGATACAAACCGTAGGCCATATGGATAAGCAATTTCCCAATGGCGGAATATGTTCTAAGTACGCTGCGCAAACGCCTCCCGTGCACGCATGATTTCGCCGTAATGGGTTTCGGCCCAGATCCACACGCCGCAAAACGCCGCGCCCAGGCTTTCTCCCAGCGGGGTCAGCGTGTAGTCGACATGCGGCGGTATCACCGGGTGAACGGTGCGCTCCACCAGGCCGTCGCGCTCCATCTGGCGCACGGTCTGGGTCAGCATTTTCTGGCTGATACCGGTCACCGCCTTGCGTAGCTGGGTGTAGCGCAGTGTGCCGCCCGCGTGCAGGGCTTCGAGGATCAGCATGGTCCAGCGGTCGGCCACCTGGCCGATGATGTCCTGGACCAGCGCTTCGATGGCGGGATCGACCTGGTCCGGCGCCGGTTGGCGCCGCCGCGTTTCGATCAGCGCATCGGGTTCTGCCTTCAGCATGGCGACACTCTCTTTTAGGTGTGTATAAATCTTTTGGGTGCCTACTTTATCATCGCGCCTGTCCTTTGTACACTGGCCTCACATCAACCGGAGAACTGACCATGAACACGACTGGAAACACCATCTTGATCACCGGCGGCGGCAGCGGCATCGGCGAGGCGCTGGCCCATCGCCTGCATGACCTGGGCAATACCGTCATCATCGCCGGCCGCCGCCTCGACGTGCTGCAACAGGCAGCGGCTGGCCGCGCCAATATCGTGACGATGCAATTCGATGCCGACAACGCCGATTCCATCGATGCCTTCGCGCGCCAGATTGTGGCTGAGCATCCTGCGCTCAACGTGCTGGTCAATAACGCCGGCATCATGCGCTTTGAAAACCTGACCGCGCGGCGCAACCTGGCCGATGCCGAAGCCACCATCACCACCAACCTGCTGGGGCCGATCCGCCTGATCAACGCGCTGATCGACCACCTGTCCCAACAACCGGGCGCGGCGATCATCAACACCACATCGGGCCTGGCTTTTGTGCCGCTGCTGACCACGCCCACCTACAACGCCACCAAGGCCGCGCTGCATTCTTACACCATGGCCCTGCGCGAAGTATTGAAAGGTTCCGTGGAGGTGATCGAACTGGCGCCGCCAGCGGTACAAACGGGCCTGACCCCGGGCCAGGAAACGCGCGAAGGCTATCAGCCGCTGGAAGAATACGCCGATGAAGCTGTGGCGCTGCTTACCGCCAGCCCCACGCCGGCGGAAGTGCTGGTAAAACGGGTGCTATTCCTGCGCAACGCCGAAAAAGAAAACCGTTACGAACAGACGCTGGCCACACTTAACAGCCACTAAAGTGCCTGGCATTTAGTTTGGGCATCAGAACGTAAAAAAGGCAGCCGAAGCTGCCCTTTTGTCGTGATACTGACTGTTGCGTTGCCGCTGTGGCCGATCAGTGCTTGGCGCGCAGTTTGGCGATGGCGGCCAGTTGGCCTACCGCTGCTGCCAGTTCGGCTTGCGCTTTGGCGTAGTCGATACCGGAGCCGTTGTTCGCCAGTGCTTCTTCGGCGCGCTTCTTGGCTGCTGCCGCTTTGGCTTCGTCCAGATCGTTGCCGCGGATTGCGGTGTCGGCCAATACCGTGACGGCGTTCGGCTGTACTTCCAGCAGGCCGCCGGCGACGAAGACGAACTCTTCTTCAGTACGGCCTGGAACCTTGATGCGCACCGCGCCCGGACGGATACGGGTGATCAGCGGCGTGTGCTTAGGGTAGATACCCAGCTCGCCCTGTTCGCCCGGCAACGCGACGAATTCGGCTTCACCGGAGTAGATCAACTCTTCGGCGGAAACCACGTCAACGTGAATAGTGTTTGCCATGTGTGTCCTATCGGATGGACCGGCCCTATCTTACGACAGTGCCGGCCTCAACAATTAGTTGAGTTTTTTGGCTTTTTCGATGGCTTCTTCGATCGTGCCTACCATGTAGAACGCTTGTTCCGGCAGGTGGTCGAGTTCGCCCGACGCGATCATTTTGAAGCCCTTGATCGTGTCTTTCAGCGAAACGTATTTACCAGGCGCGCCGGTAAATACCTCAGCAACGTGGAATGGCTGCGACAGGAAACGCTGCATCTTACGTGCGCGCGATACCAGCAGCTTGTCTTCCGGCGCCAGTTCGTCCATGCCCAGAATCGCGATAATGTCGCGCAGTTCCTTGTAGCGCTGCAGGGTACCTTGTACGGCACGTGCGGTGTCGTAGTGGTCCTGGCCAACGACCAGCGGGTCCAGCTGGCGCGAGGTCGAGTCCAGTGGATCAACTGCAGGGTAGATACCGAGCGAGGCGATGTCACGCGACAGAACAACGGTCGAATCGAGGTGACCGAAGGTGGTCGCTGGCGACGGGTCGGTCAAGTCATCCGCTGGAACATACACGGCCTGGATCGAGGTGATCGAACCGGTTTTGGTCGAGGTGATGCGCTCTTGCAGACGGCCCATTTCTTCGGCCAGGGTAGGCTGATAGCCCACTGCCGATGGCATACGGCCCAGCAATGCCGATACTTCGGTACCGGCCAGGGTGAAGCGGTAGATGTTGTCCACGAAGAACAGAACGTCTTTGCCTTCGTCACGGAACGCTTCCGCCATGGTCAGACCGGTCAGCGCTACGCGCAGACGGTTACCAGGTGGTTCGTTCATCTGGCCGTAGACCATGGCCACTTTCGAGTTTTCCGGGGTTTCCAGATCAACCACTTTGGCGTCAGCCATTTCGTGGTAGAAGTCGTTACCTTCACGGGTACGCTCACCAACACCGGCGAACACGGACAGACCCGAGTGCGCTTTAGCGATGTTGTTGATCAGTTCCATCATGTTCACGGTCTTGCCTACACCGGCGCCGCCGAACAGACCCACTTTACCGCCTTTGGCGAACGGGCACACCAGGTCAATCACCTTGATGCCGGTTTCCAGCAGATCCTGCGATGGCGACAGTTCGTCGTAGGCAGGAGGAGCGCGGTGGATCGAAGCGATCTGGTCGTGAGCGACCGGGCCGCATTCATCGATCGGGTTGCCCAGCACGTCCATGATGCGACCCAGGGTTGCTTTACCGACTGGCACCATGATTGGTTTGCCGGTGTTCTGGATCATCATGCCGCGACGCAGGCCGTCGGAGGTACCCAGAGCAATGGTACGGACCACGCCGTCACCCAGCTGTTGTTGTACTTCCAGGGTCAGCTCGGAGCCTTCCATTTTCAAGGCATCGAATACCTTGGGCATCGCGTTGCGTGGAAACTCAACGTCCACCACAGCGCCGATACACTGAACGATTTTGCCATCAGCCATGTTCGTTCCTTCAAATATAGTTAAATTCGTTTAAACCGCTGCCGCACCGGCGACGATTTCGGAGAGTTCTTTGGTAATCGCGGCCTGGCGGGTCTTGTTATAGATCAGCTTCAGTTCGCCGATGACGCTGCCAGCGTTGTCGCTTGCTGCTTTCATCGCGACCATGCGCGCCGATTGCTCGGACGCCAGGTTTTCTGCTACCGACTGATACACCAGCGCTTCTACATAGCGCTCGAGCAGTTCGTCAATCACCGATGCCGCGTCAGGTTCGTAGATGTAATCCCAGTTGTGATTACCTGCGTCCGCCTGCTTGGTCGCCGCCGGCAGTGGCAGCAGCTGCTGCACGACCGGCTCTTGTTTCATGGTGTTGATAAACTTGGTGTAGCACAGGTAGACAGCGTCAACTTCACCGTTCTGGAACTTCTCGAGCATGACCTTGACAGGTCCGATCAATTTTTCCAGGTGCGGCGTGTCGCCGATCTGGGTTACTTGCGCAACCACAGGAACGCCTACGCGATTCAAAAACCCCAAACCTTTGTTACCGATAGCGACCGCTGCAATCTTGTTGCCAGCTGCTTCCAGCTCGCGCGATTTCGACGTCACCATGCGCAAGATGTTGGTGTTCATACCGCCGCACAGACCTTTGTCGGTGGTAACGATGATGAAGCCAACGGCCTTGGCCGATTCCTTTTGCTCTTCAGCCAAGAACGGGTGCGTGTATTCCGGATTTGCGGCGGCCAGATTGGCGGCGATATTGCGAATCTTTTCACTGTAGGGACGGGCGGCGCGCATACGATCTTGCGCTTTGCGCATTTTCGATGCTGCGACCATTTCCATCGCCTTGGTGATCTTCTTCGTATTCTCTACGCTCTTGATCTTGCCACGTATCTCTTTGCCTACTGCCATGAGTCCTTACTCCTTCTGCGCTCAAGGCGCTCCGGATTAACCGGAGCGCCAAGCCACCTTAAAATGCGCCGGATTTCTTGAAGTCGGCAATGGCGGCCGACAGCGTTGCTTCGCCGTCTTTGTCCAGTTGCTTCGACGTTTCAATCTTCGACAGCAGGTCAGCTTGCTTGGTCTTCAGGTAAGCGTGCAGGCCGGCTTCAAATGGCAGCACTTTCTTCACTTCGACGTCGTCCAGGTAGCCTTTGTTTACGGCGAACAGCGAGGCAGCCATCAGCGAGATCGACAGTGGCGAGTACTGGGCTTGTTTCAGCAGCTCGGTCACGCGGGCGCCGCGGTCCAGTTGCTTGCGGGTCGATTCGTCCAGGTCGGAAGCGAACTGCGCGAACGCAGCCAGTTCACGGTACTGGGCCAAGTCGGTACGGATACCGCCGGACAGGTTTTTGATGACCTTGGTCTGAGCGGCGCCACCAACGCGCGACACCGAAATACCGGCGTTAATCGCAGGACGGATACCCGAGTTGAACAGCGAAGTTTCCAGGAAGATCTGACCGTCGGTAATCGAAATCACGTTGGTCGGTACGAACGCCGAAACGTCGCCAGCCTGGGTTTCGATGATCGGCAGTGCGGTCAGCGAACCGGTTTTGCCGGTGACGGCGCCGTTGGTGAACGCGGACACGTAGTCGGCATTGACGCGGGCTGCACGCTCCAGCAGACGCGAGTGCAGGTAGAACACGTCGCCTGGGTACGCTTCGCGGCCTGGTGGGCGGCGCAGCAGCAGGGAGATCTGACGGTAGGCAACTGCTTGCTTCGACAGGTCATCGTAGACGATCAGGGCGTCTTCACCGCGGTCGCGGAAGTATTCGCCCATGGTGCAACCCGAGTA
>JBEVNE010000160.1:0-29342 GCA_040508275.1 Duganella sp. | reverse complement strand
CGCAGACGCGCGACAAGGATGCGCTGTCGGAAGACGGCGTCGAGCGCGTATTGAACGAACTGGTCAAGATGGACTTCGAGTTCATCATCTGCGATTCGCCGGCCGGCATCGAGCACGGCGCGCTGATGGCGCTCACGTTTGCCGACGAAGCGATCATCGTCACCAATCCCGAAGTATCGTCGGTGCGCGATTCGGACCGCATCCTCGGCATTTTGCAGGCCAAGTCGCGCCGCGCCCAGAGCGGCGGCGAGCCGGTCAAGGAACACCTGTTGATCACGCGCTATTCGCCAAAGCGGGTGGAAGCGGACGAAATGCTGTCGCACGAAGACGTGAAGGAAATCCTGCGCATCTCGCTGATCGGCATCATTCCGGAATCGGAGTCGGTGCTGCACGCGTCGAACCAGGGCAACCCGGCCATCCACTTCAAGGGTACCGACGTGGCGCAAGCCTACGAGGACGTGGTGGCGCGTTTCCTCGGCGAAGAACGTCCCCTGCGCTTCGTCAACTACGAAAAGCCGGGCTTCCTGCAGCGACTTTTCGGGAGTAAGTGACCATGGCCCTGCTTTCCTTCCTGTTCCCGAAAAAGGAGAAAACTGCGACTGCGGCCAAGGAGCGCCTGCAAATCATCATCGCGCGCGAACGCAGTGGCCGCAGCGGGCCGGACTTTTTGCCGGCGCTGCATAAAGAACTGATCGAGGTCATTTCCAAATACACCAAGGTCAACGCCGACGACATCAAGATCTCGCTCGACCGCCAGGGCAACCTGGAAGTGCTCGACGTGAACGTGGTTTTACCGGACGCCTAAACCGTATCATCCAGCGGCCGTGCCATGCCGGCCGCGAGCAGCTCCTGCGCCACCGTGGCGCAGGCTTCCACGTGCTGGTAACCGATCTGGCGAAACGCCACGAAACCGATGCCTGCCGAGGCCAGCTGGCCTGCCAGCGGCACCAGCTTTGTTACCTGTTTGGTCGCCGTTTTAACACCGAGCCGCTTTAGCACGTGCACGACGACTTCGCGCGTGACCACCTTCCCCACCAGCATGCCGCCTATGCCCACCGCCGCCTGATACGCGATCATGCGGAACTTGGGATGCATGCGCTCGATCTGTTCCTGCGACAGGCCGAACTGCTGGTTGACGTCTTCGATCAGGTTGGCGAACAGGCGCATGTCAGAGATGATGTCGAGCCCGGGAATCGGCACCGCCGCCACGCCGGCCGAAACCATGGCGCGACGCCGCACCAAAGCGCGGCAACGTTCGCGCACGGCGTCGATATCGCGCTGCGACCCGGGCACCAGAGTCCAATTTGTGTCTTTTTTCAATCCCATACAAGCTCCCAGGCAAGAAACTGAGGATTCTTTCCAGATTTCAACTTCCTCATTGAATTCACAGTTTTTCCAGTGTACCGTGTACGAGCAGACGCGAGCGCACGATGAAAAAACATCAATCCTGTATAACAAGTGTTGTTTCGTGGAAAAATATTCTATACATTTTCGCAGAGCAATTGTAAATCTCTGGTATATTCTGACGTGTCAACTCTTTAACAATTATTTCCCACGGGCAGCAGCATGAGAATCGCTGTACTTGATAACGACCGGAGCCAGGCCGACCTGATTTGCCAGGTGCTGACCTCTGCCGGCCATGTTTGCCACAGTTTCCAGACTGGTAAGGATGTCCTGGCCCAGGTGCGCAAGGACAGTTACGACATGCTCATCCTCGACTGGCAGGTCGTCGATATGACGGGCGCAGAGGCGATGCGCCGGGTTCGCGAAAAGCTGCCCGAGACGGCGCCGGTGCTGTTCCTCACGACCAGTTCCGGCGAGGATGACATCGTCGCCGGCCTGGCTGCCGGCGCCGACGATTACATGATCAAGCCGCTGCGCCGCAGTGAAATGGTGGCGCGCGTGCAGGCACTGCTGCGGCGCGCCTATCCGGCTCAGAATGGCGCCGAGCAGCTGCAGTTCGGCCAGTACGTGTTTGAAACCCGCCCCGGCAGGCTGCTGATGGACGGCATTGTGCTCGACGTGACGCACAAGGAGTTTTACCTCGCACTGTTATTTTTCCGCAACATCGGCCGGCCGCTGTCGCGCGCCTACATCCATGAAGCGGTGTGGATACGCGAGACCGTGGTGCCGTCGCGCACCATGGACACCCACGTTTCACGCGTGCGCAACAAGCTGCAGCTGAAGCCGGAGAATGGTTTCCGCCTGGTCCCCGTGTATAGCTATGGTTACCGGTTGGAAAAGCTGGGGGCCTGATACGCCAATACGGCAGCGCCAGGGGCGGGGTCAACCCTCTATCCCCCCGGCAGCAGTAGGGACATCGCGCTATAATGTCGGCTACATCAATGTCTTTGTCCTTGCCCGGAACCGAAATGCAGCTGCTTGCCGTCGGCCTCAATCACCATACCGCCCCGGTCTCGCTACGCGAGCAGCTGGCGTTTTCGCCTGATCAGCTCGGTCAGGCGGTGGTGGCGGCGCGCTCCTGGTTTGAACGGATCGATCACCGCGGCGCCGACGAAGCCGCCATCCTGTCCACCTGCAACCGCACCGAGCTGTACGCCGCGAGCCAGGTGCCCGACCCGCTCGACGCCGGCGCCCACTTCCTTGCCGATTTCCACAAGCTCAACTACGCCGAACTGCGCCCGCACCTGTACATGCTGCCGCAGCACGACGCCGTGCGCCATACCTTCCGCGTGGCTTCCGGGCTCGATTCGATGGTGCTGGGCGAAACGCAGATTCTCGGCCAGATCAAGGATGCGATCCGCACCGCCGACGAAGCAGGCGGTCTCGGCACGTATCTGCACCAGCTGTTCCAGCGCAGTTTTTCGGTCGCCAAGGAAGTGCGCAGCACCACCGAAATCGGCGCCCACAGCGTGTCGATGGCGGCTGCCGCCGTGCGCCTGTCGCAGCGCATCTTCGACAAGATTTCCGAGCAAAACGTGCTGTTCATCGGCGCCGGCGAAATGATCGAGCTGTGCGCCACCCACTTTGCCGCGCAAAACCCGCGCTCGATCACCATCGCCAACCGCACGCTCGAACGCGGCGAAACGCTGGCGCACCGCTTCGGTGGCCGCGCCATGCGCCTGGCCGAGCTGCAGGACACGCTGCACCAGTTCGACATCGTGATTTCATGCACCGCCTCGTCGCTGCCGCTGATCGGCCTGGGCATGGTGGAACGGGCCATCAAGGCGCGCCGCCACAAGCCGATGTTCATGGTCGATCTGGCCGTGCCGCGCGATATCGAGCCGGAAGTGGCGCGCCTGAACGACGCCTTCCTGTACACCGTGGACGACCTCGGCAAGGTGGTGCAGACCGGCCTGGAAAACCGTCAGGCCGCCGTGGCCCAGGCTGAAGCGATCATCGAAACCCGGGTGCAGTCATTCATGCACTGGATCGACGACCGCGCCGTGGTGCCGGTGATCCAGCACCTGCACGAAAACGGCGAAGCGCTGCGCCAGCTGGAGCTCGAACGCGCCCGCAAAATGCTGGCCAAAGGCGAAGATGTCGATGCAGTGCTGGAAGCGCTGTCGCGCGGCCTGACCGCCAAGTTCATGCATGGTCCGCAGCAGGCGCTGCACCGCGCCCAGGGCGATGAACGCGCCCACCTGGCAGAACTGCTGCCGCAGCTGTTCCGCAGCCGCCGTTAGCGCAGCGCTACCCTGCCCCGTCGTTGTATCTCGTGCCATGCTCTGCAGCATCCGCACCACCTCTCACGCATTACCTCCTACTGATAAGCTATGAAACCATCCATGCTGGCCAAGCTCGACCAACTGGCAAACCGCCTGGTCGAACTCGATGAATTGCTGATGTCCAAAGGCGCCACCGACAATATGGACGCCTACCGCAAAATGACCCGCGAGCACGCCGAACTGGGGCCGCTGGTGGCGCTCTACCAGTCCTACCAGGTGGCGCTGGACGACCTGGCGGCAGCCCAGGACATGCTGGCCGATCCCGACATGAAGGAATTTGCCCAGGATGAGATCGAAGCCGCCAAAGGCCGCCAGGCCGAACTGGAGCTGGGCCTGCAAAAAATGCTGCTGCCCAAGGACGCTAACGACGAGCGCAACATCTTCCTGGAAATCCGCGCCGGCACCGGCGGCGACGAATCGGCGCTGTTCGCCGGCGACCTGCTGCGCATGTACACGCGCTTTGCCGAACGCAACCGCTGGCAAGTCGAGGTGGTGTCGGAATCGCCGTCCGACCTGGGCGGCTACCGCGAAGTGATCGTGCGCCTGGTCGGCAACAGCGTGTATTCGAAACTCAAATTCGAATCGGGCGGCCATCGCGTGCAGCGCGTGCCGGCCACGGAAACCCAGGGCCGCATCCACACCTCGGCGTGCACGGTGGCGGTAATGCCGGAAGCGGACGAAGTCGAGGACGTGCACATCAACCCGGCCGACCTGCGCATCGACACCTTCCGCGCCTCGGGCGCCGGCGGCCAGCACATCAACAAGACCGATTCGGCCGTACGCCTGACCCACCTGCCGACCGGCATCGTGGTCGAGTGCCAGGACGACCGCTCGCAGCACAAGAACAAGGCGCAGGCGATGAAAGTGCTGGCGGCGCGCATCAAGGACGTGCAACTGCGCGAACAGCAGTCGAAGGAAGCGGCCACGCGCAAGAGCCTGATCGGCTCGGGCGACCGCAGCGAACGGATCCGCACCTACAATTACCCGCAGGGGCGCATGACCGACCACCGCATCAACCTCACGCTGTACAAGCTGGACTTCATCATGGACGGCGATTTGAACGAACTGACCAATGCGCTGGCGGCTGAGCACCAGGCCGAGTTGCTGGCGGCGCTGGCGGATTGAGGCTGCGCGCAGTGCGGATTTAAGAGCTTGCTAAGGCCAAACAAGCAACTTTGTGCGAGAATCCCCCACTCTAGCCATTTCATCAACTGCTCACCGGAAACACCCATGCATCCATCGCGCTCCCTGCTGTTGTCCATCGCTGCTGCCAGTTTTGGCCTGATCGGCGTTGCCATGTATCTTCAGCACGGGCTGGACCTGCTGCCCTGCCCGCTGTGCGTGATCCAGCGCTACCTGTTCATCGCCATCGGCGTGGCAGCGCTGGTCGGTGCTTACAGCCGCCAGCCAAAAATCGGCGCCGGCATCGGTTTGCTGGCGGCGCTCGGCGGCTTGTACACGGCCGGCAAGCACCTGTACGTGCTGGCCAACCCTGGCCTGTCGTGCGGTATCGATCCGGTGGAAACCTTCCTTAACAAGATCCCCACCGCCACCTATCTGCCCTTCCTGTTCAAGGCCGACGGCCTGTGCGAAGACGCCACCGCGCCGTGGTTCGGCCTGTCGATCCCGCAGTGGGCATTCCTGTGGTTTGCGCTGTTTACGATTGCACTGGCGTGGGCTTTGATCCGTCGCCGCCGCGCATGATCGGCTCTGTTCAAGCGATTGCGGCAGGCGTAACGCTGGGTGCACTGCAGCGCCAGTCGCTGCTTGATGCGCTCGATTTCCGCGTACTGCTGTGCCATGCGCTGGACCTGTCGCGCGTGAGCCTGATCACGCAATCGGAACGCGCGCTCACGGCCGGCGAAGCGCAGCGCTTCAGCGCCCTGGTACAACGCCGGCTCGATGGCGAGCCGGTCGCCTACATCGTCGGCCAGCGCGAATTTTTCGGCCTGCCGTTTGCCGTCAGCGAGGCCGTGCTGATCCCGCGTCCCGATACCGAACTGCTGGTCGAACTGGCGCTCGAACGCCTGCCGCCATCGGGCCGCGTGCTCGACATGGGCACCGGCAGCGGCGCCATTGCCGTGGCGCTGGCCCATAGCCGGCCTGACGCCGCCGTCAGCGCGCTCGATGTCAGCGAGGCCGCATTGGCCGTGGCGCGCAGCAATGCCAACGCCAATGGCGCGCGCGTGCAGTTCCTGCGCAGCGACTGGTTTGCCGCGCTGACTGAAGCAGGCGCTGAGCCATTCGACGTAATCGCCTCCAATCCACCGTATATCGCCAGCGGCGACCATCATCTGTCAGAAGGCGACTTGCGCTACGAACCGGTGAACGCGCTGACCGACCACGCCGACGGCCTGTCGGCGCTGCGCATCCTGGTCGCCGGCGCACCGGCGCACCTGGCGCCCCAAGGCTGGCTGCTGATGGAGCACGGCTACGACCAGGCGGCGGCAGTGCGCGACCTGCTGGCCGCGGCCGGCTATGCCGAGGTGCAGAGCTGGCGCGACCTGGCCGGTATCGAACGCGTCAGCGGCGGCCGTCTTCCTCTTCCTCTTCCTCTTCCTCTTCCTTAAGTTCCAGCAAGCGCTGCACGGTGTCGAGCAGTTGCTGCGGCGGCGCCGGCTTGTACAACAGCGCCGCCACCTGCTCGGGCTGGGGCGGTGGCAATTGCGCATGCAGCAGCACCGGTGCGCCGGCCTCACAGGCATGCTCCAACGTTGCCTCGGTACATAGCACCAGTGCCGGGCGCGCAGCGCCGAGTTCTGACGCGGCATAACACAATTCGAAACCGGCGCTGTCGAGGATCTCGGTCAGGTAATCGCGCATGGCAGCGTGCGGTTCCAGCAGCAGTAGCAGGTGGCCGTCGCCAAACGCCGGCGGCATGTCGAAACGCGGGGACGGCGGCATGGCGTCCTGTTCGTGCGCCAGCGCCGCCACCACGGCAAAGCGCAGCGCATTACCAGCTTGTTGCAGACAGCCCCCCATGGCGCGTACCAGCTGGGCGGACAGTATCAGGCCAGGATCGATCATCTCGCTGTCGAGCGTGGCGGGCACGGCGCGCCAGCTTGCCTCCGGCGGCCCGCCAGCCTCGGCACCCGTGGCTACATGCAGTGCGACAGCGTCTGCGCCAACGCTGGCCTGCAACGCCAGCGCTGCGCCATCGACGTGATCACAATGGGCGGCCAGCCGTTCAAGCACCGCCCGCAGTTGCCTTCCATCGAGCACGGCCAGCGCCGGCAGTCCGGCAGGGGCGGCGCATACCCCCTGCAGCAGTGCGTGCAGATAGGTGGCCGCCGGCGTCAGCTCGGGTGGCGCCACTTCGTAGCGGGCGCAGGCCTGCAAGTCACTGAGCCAGCGCAGCTGGAGCTGCGCCGTGGCGGTAATGGCCACGTGGGCCGCGCCAGCATCGGCATCGGCAGCAGCAAGCTGGCCGACGATGCGTGCCAGCGGTGCGCGCAGGTCGTGGTGCAAGCGCGTGAGCAGGCGCGCACGGATACCGGCAGCAGCAGCGGCAGTGTCAGCGCCAGCCGCTGGCGGCGGTTCATCGCTCATGGCTGGCCGCCCTGGCGCACCGACTGCCGGTAGGCGGTGGGCGTGACCTCGGCATGTTCGCGAAAGGCAGTGGCAAAATTGGCGGCGCTGCTAAAGCCGGTCTGGTCGGCGATCTGCTGTACGCTCATATCGGTATCGGCCAACAACTGCCGGCCGCGCGCCATGCGCGCTTCGGCCAGGTAGGCGAACACGGTCATGCCCGCGTGCTGGCGAAACGCCTGCGACAGCCGCTTTTCGTAGGTGCCGAGAGAACGTGCAATACCGGCCAGCGTCAGCGCCGCGCCAAGGTTGTCGTCGATCAGGCGCATGGCGGCAATCGCCATCACTTCATCGGGCGGCAGGTGCACTGGTGCCAGTGCCGCCGACGCCGCTGCTGGCGCCGGTCCCGCTGCTGCAGCAGCGGCGCGCATGCCGGCCAGTTCCAGGTGGATGCGCACGCGGGCAAATACTTCGGCAGGGTGATAAGGCTTGGCAATAAAATCGACGCCGCCAAGGGCCAGGCCGGCCACCCGTTCGTCGGGGTCGTCTAGCGCGCTGAGAAACAGCACCGGTATGGCGCTGGTGAGCGGATCGGCCTTGAGCAGGCGGCAGGCAGCAAAGCCATCGAGGCCCTGCGGCATGCGCACGTCGAGCAGAATCAGGCTGGGCCGCGTGGCCAGCGCCGTCTGGTAAGCCTCGGCCCCGTCGGCAGCGCTGCGCACATGAAAATGCTGGCGCCGCAGCAGATCGGTGAGCACGCGCAGCTCCTCCCGCTCGTCATCGACGATCAGGATACTCGGTCTTGCCTTTTCGGTGACAGAAACGGAGTGAATGGCGCGCTCCCTGTGGGGAATACGCGGCCGATTATACACACGTTCTTTTCGCTTTTTGCCAGCACTCACGCTGGCAAAAGCGTTGTCTCCGCATTCAGAATGCCATGTTACAAGCTACCTATCAATACCAGTCCGTTCGTGCCATGCTGGATGCCGACCAGGGTGGTATCCACCGCCAGTTGCGCCACCATCTCTTCGCGGCTATGCGTTTCCAGATAAGTTTCCCAGCGCGATGCAACGGCCTGGTCAGGACCGGTATTGGTGGCGTTGCGGTAGATCTGCGCCACGAAGGCGGCGTCGTCCAGCGTACCATAGCGCTGCATGAATTCCACCGACCTGGTAAAGCCGTTGGCCAGCGCGGCGCCGTGCAATCCGCTGCCGAGCCAGAGCTGGAACCCGGCATAATCACCGGCACGGTCCAGCGTCAGCTGGTACAGCATACCGATTTCCTGCAAGGTGGCGCTGGCGGCCTGGGTAAAGGTGAGGTCGCGCGTGGCGCCGGTAAATTCTCCCAGTTCGATCTGGCGCACGGTGTTCATGGCATCGGCGCTCTGGCCGATCAATACGTCGGCCGCGCCGCCTGGCGTATTGCTCAGTACTACGTGATAGCTGTCGGCAGCACCGGTAAATACTGCGGTATCGACACCATCACCGCCGACGAGCAGGTTGGCGCCACTGCCGGCTTCGAGCCGGTCATCGCCAGAGCCGGCAATCCAGCCCTGTTCCTGGGTCAGCAGTTCGCTGCCGAGCGCCATGCCGTTGCTGGTCCACCAGGCGGCTTTGTGGGCGGCGCTCAGTGCGATGTCAGCCAGTACGCTGGCGCGCGCGGCGGCACCCGGAGCGGCATCGAGCCGCGCCACATAGCTATCGAGCTCGGCGTTCGTGGGCGCGCGATCCAGCGTATTGCGCAGCAGGGTAGTGACATAGTCGTGGTTGCTCAGCTTCATCAGGCCGTTTTCCGCCTCGGGCGCAATCAGGAAGCCGGCCGCGTATTCCTGCACACTCATATTCTGCACGCTCCAGAAACTCAGGCCGCCCAGGTCAGGCTCGCGGTCAAACGCCGCGTGGTACAGCAGCGACAGGTTTTCCAGCCGCGCTGCCGCCGCGCCGGCAAAGGTCAGCTTGGCCACGCCACTGTTGAGCTCCGCGCCTGAGACGATTTCGGTGCTGGTGGTGTCGAACAGCGCCAGCTGGTGTACGCCTTCCACGGTACCGTCGGCACGCAGGTAGAAGCGCCACTGGCCGCTGTCGGTGCGACCGCCCTGCAGCACGTCGTTGCCGGCGCCACCGACCAGCACATCATTGCCGGCGCCGGCAAACAGGATGTCGTTGCCATCGCCGCCGTTCAGGTAATCGTTGCCGCTGCCGCTACCCAGGATGTCGTTGCCGCCATTGCCATACAGGGTGTCATTTTCGGTGCCGGAGGTGAGCGTGATGTGCTGGGCGGCGTCGTCGCCGATGACGAAGTTCTGGCCAGCGCCGCCCTGCACGCGGGCGCCGCCGATAATGGCGGCAAAATCGACGTCATCGAGTTCGATGCCAGCGCCGCTGAGTGCCCGCGCATCGATCACCAGCGCGATCTCTGCATTGGCCGGCGTTGCCGCTGCGCTCACTGAGGAAGATGATGACGCGGACGACAGCGGTGAAGCGCCGGCCAGGTTGCCACCCATCGGCAGCGTGCCGCCCTGCACCGGCGTATCGCCGGTGACCAGCAGCCAGGTATTGTCGCCGGCACCAACGCCGCTCAGGCGTATCGTGCCATGCTGTTCCAGTTCGCCGGCGCCCTGCCCGGCCAGGAACTGCCGCGCCTGCGCCTCCATGGCAGTGCGCACCGGATCGCCGGCGGCGGTATGGTCGTCAATGCGGCCGATCAGATCAAGCATCGCCATGCTGCCGCCGAGCAGCTCGGCCGGACCGCTGGCTTCGAAGCCGATACCGATCGGCAGGCTGACGGTCAGCGTGCTGCCCACGCCGAGCGCGTTGGCGACGATGCCGAGTGGAATATCGGCCAGGTTGGCGTGGCTGGTGGCCTGGTCTTCATTGCGCACATTGGTGATGGTCGGCACCGTCACCGTGCGGGTGACCATGCCGGTGCGGCCGTCGATCCCGCTCTGGGTCACGAGCAGCACGCCATCGACGGTCGAGGACTGGCCCGGCGCAGTCGGTGCGGGACCGACCGCCACCACCAGCGGTGCAGAAGCCTGGTTGGCGTTGCCCGCCAGGTCGGTAAACAGCTGTCCGGGAACGCTGATACTGGCCGCGGCCGTGCCGCTGGGCGTCAGGATGGCGGTATAGGTGGTGCCGCTGCCGCTGAAGTTGCTCAGCGTGCCATTGCTGACGACGATATTGCCAGCGGTGAGCACGCCCGGATCGCTGAGGGTAAAGGTCACCGTGATGCCTTCGCCGGGCGCGACCGTTGTGGCGCCAGCGCTGATGGTGACCGTCGGCGCGTTGGTATCCACGGTGAACGGCAGCGACTGGGCCGTGCTGAAGTTGCCAGCGGCATCGGCCACCCGCACCACCAGCGTGCCGCTGCCGTTACTGGGCAGGGTCTGGCCGGGCAAGTTCCAGTTCAGGCCATTGACGGTGGCTTGTATCCAGGTCTGGCCGCCGTTGAGCGAGACCTGCACCACGTCGCCGGCCGCCAGCGGTGCGTTGAGCGTGCCGCTGATGCTCTGCGCCGGATTGTTGGTGACCAGGTCGCCAGCCGCGCCGCTGTCGTTGGAGAACTGCACGCCGCCATGGGGGGCGGCAACCGGCGCCACTGTGTCGATTTGCAGCGATGGAATGCTGGCGGCGCCGCCGTTGTTGCCGGCCAGGTCGGTGTAGCCGCCCGTGACAGCAATGCTGGCGCTGCCGGACGCCACACCGGATGTCGGGGTAAAGCTGGCAGTGAACACACGTGGATCGCTGGTCGCCGTCACCGCGCCCAGCGATCCGCCGGAAACCGCCACGTTGGCGGCGCTGAAGCCCACCGGTGCTTCCGAGAAGGTGAAGGTGATCACCGCCGGCGTCACGCCATTGGCCACCGGCACATTGCTGGTAATCGCAACCGAAGGGGCGCTCTGGTCAAAGGCATAGGCGTGGACCGTGTCCGGGCTGTGGTTGCCGGCAGTGTCGCTGACGCGCACACGCAGCACGCCGCTACCGGTCAGGGTATGCCCCAGCGTCCAGCTGGTGCCGGAAACGCTGGCCTGCTGCCAGGTGGCGCCATTGTCGAACGAGACCTGCACCGTTTCGCCGGCGGCCAGCGCCAGCGACAGGTTGCCGCTGACGGTCTGCGCCGCCACCGAGGTGATCAGGTCGGTGGCACTGGCGCCGGTGTCGAGCGAGAAGGTTGGCGAGCCGCTGGCGGCGGCCAGCGGCGCCAGCGTATCGAAATTGATCGTCGGCGAAACGCCGGCGCCGCCGACGTTGCCGGCAGCATCGCTGTAGACCGCCGGCGCTACGCTGACCGAAGCCACGCCGGCATTAACGCCAGGGGTGGGCGTCAACACCGCCGTATACACCAGCGGATTGGCGCTGGCGGCAAAGGCGCTCAGGGTGCCGCCACTCACCGTGACGTCGCCGACCGCGAAACCGACCGGCGCTTCGCTGAAGGTAAAGGTGATCAGCGCACTGTCGCCGGCCTTGAGCTGGGCCAGGCTGCTGGTGATGAGCAGGGTCGGCGCCAGCGCGTCCACGCTGATGGCCGGCACCGCGCCGCCCAGGCCCGCATTGCCGGCCTTGTCGGTGTAGGTGGCCGGCGCCAGCGACACGCTGGCGGCGCCACTGTAGCCGGGCGTGGGCGTAAACACCGCCGTATACACGCGCGGATCGGCGCTGACGCCAAAGCTGGTGATCGAGCCGCCCAGCACGCTCAGGTCGGAGGCGATAAAGCCTTGCGGCTCCTCGCTGAAGGTAAAGGTGATAGTGGCGCTGTCGCCAGCCTTGAGCACCGCCACGCTGCTGGCAATGGTGACGGCGGGCGCGGTGGTATCGATGGTATAGGACGACGACCAGACGGCGCCGTGATTGCCCACGCCATCGGTCACGCGCACCTGCACCACGCCAGAACCGCTGAGCAGGGTCGGCGTGGGCAGCGCCCAGTCGGCGCCAACGCCGCCAGGCCCGGCGATGATCCAGCTGGCGCCGTTGTCGAGCGAGACTTCGACGATTTCACCAGCCGCCAGCGGTGAGTTCAGCGTACCCGAGATGGTCTGTATGGCATTCAGCGTGATCAGGTCGGTATTGCTGATCCCGGTATCGCTGGAGAATGCCACAGTGGCGGCGCCGGTGCTGGGCGGCTGGGTGTTGTAAGTGATCGGCGCCAGCGTTGCCACGCCGCCGGGATTGCCCGCCGCATCAGTGTAGCCGCCGGCCACGCCGATGGTGGCGGCGCCACTGCTGACGCCCTGGGTGGGCGTAAAGATGGCGGTGTACACCAGCGGATTGGCGGTCAGGCCAAAGCCGCTGAGCACGCCGCCAGTGACATTGACATCGCCCACGGTGAAGCCGACCGGCGCTTCGCTGAAGGTGAAGTTGATGGTGGCCTGTTCGCCCAGGCGCAGGCTGCTGGCGCTGCTGGTGATCTGCAGCACGGGCGGCGCGCTGTCGACGGTGATCAGCGGCGAGGTGGCGCCGACGCCGGGGTTGCCGGCAAGATCAGTGTAGCGGCCGGGCGCCAGGGTCACGCTGGCGGCGGTGCCGGCCAGGCCGGCGCTTGGCGCCAGCACGACCGTGTAGACGTGCGGATCGGCGGTGACGGCAAACCCGCTCAGCGTGCCATTGAGCGCCGTCAGATCGGAAGCGATGAAGCCAGACGGCACTTCGCTGAAGGTAAAGGTGATGGTGGCCGTTTCGCCGGCGCGCAGTGCACTGGCGCTGCTGGTGACGGCCACGGTCGGCGGCGTCAGGTCCAGTACATAGTTTTGCGCCAGCACTGGCCCGGTATTGCCGGCGGTATCGGCCACGCGTACCTGCAGCGTGCCGCTCCCGGTCAGCACTTGCGGCGCCAGCGCCCACTGGCCGGGAGCGGTGGTCAGCGCTGTGGTCCAGGTGGCGCCGTTGTCGAGCGACACTTCGACCCGCTCGCCGGCCGCCAGCGGCGCGTCCAGCGTGCCGGAAACCGTTTGTGCGACGGCATTGGTCACCAGGTCGGTGTTGCTGGGACCATTATCGGCCGAGAACGTGACGCTGGCGCCGGCATTGGTCGGCGCGACCGTGTCGATGGCGATGGCGGAGCTGCTGGCGCCGGCGCCGAGATTGCCGGCTGCATCGTTGTACAGGCCAGCGGCCACGCTGATCACGGCATTGGCGCTGGCGGTACCGGCGGCTGGCGTAAAGGTCGCGGTGTACACCAGGCCGCCGGGACTGGCTACCAGGTTGCTCAGCGCGCCATTGCTGGCCGTGATATCGGCCAGCGAGAAGCCGCTCGGCACATCGCTGAAGGTAAACGTGATGGTGGCCGTATCGCCGGCCTTGAGGCTGCTGCTGCTGGCGCCGATCGACAGGGTGGGCACTACGGTATCGACCGTGATTGATGGCGAACTGCCGCCACTGCCGCTGTTGCCGGCCAGGTCGGTATACAGGCCGCTGCCGAGCGTCACGCTGGCGCTGCCGGTCAGGCCCGGTGTAGGCGTGAGCACCACCGTGTAGACCAGTGGATTGGCGGTCGCAGTAAAGCTGCTCAGCGTGCCGCCGGTGGCGATCAGGTCGCCCAGCGTGAAGCCGGTTGGCGCTTCGCTGAAGGTAAAGCTGATGGTGGCCGACTGGCCGGCACGCAAGGCGGTGCTGTCGCTGGTGATGCTGACGGTAGGCGCGGTGGTGTCGAGCACATAGGCATAGCTGTTGACCATGCCATGGTTGCCATTGCTGTCGCTGACGCGCACCTGCACATTGCCGCTGCCGTTGGCCAGGGTCTGGCCGGTCAACACCCAGCCGGTGCCGCCGGCCGCCGCACTGGCGCTCTGCCAGCTGGCGCCATTGTCGAGCGATACTTCCACTACGTCGCCGGGCGCCAGCACGCCGCCTGCCAGGTCGCCGGCGATGTTCTGGGCAGCGATGCTGGTCACGCGGTCGGTGTTGTTGCCGGTATCGTTAGAGAACAGCAGCAGCGCGTTGGCCAGCGTGGGCGCCAGCGTATCGACGCTGATCGATGGTCCGGTACCGGCGCCACCGGCGTTACCGGCCAGGTCGGCATATGCACCGCTGGCCACGCTGATGACGGCATTGCCGCCAGCGAGGTTGGAGGTCGGGGTCAGCACGGCGGTGTAGATGGCCGGATTGGCCGTCTGTACCAGGTTGCTCAGGCTGCCGTTGGTCACACCGATGTCGCCCAGCGTAAACGTGGCCGGCGCCTCGCTGAAGGTAAAGGTAATCAGCGCCGTGCTGCCGCCATTGAGGGCGCTGGCGCTGCTGGTAATGGCCAGCGTTGGCGCCAGCGTATCGATGCTGATCGGCAGCATGCTGCCGCCCACGCCGGCGCTGCCGTTGCTATCGGTAAAGGAGCCGGACGCTACGCTGATGGCGCCGGTTCCCTGCGCCACGTTAACGCCCGGCGTAAATTGCGCGGTATACACCAGCGGATCGCCGGTGGGGCCAAAGCCGCTCAGCGTGCCGCCGTTGACCGCCACGTCCGCTTCGATGAAGTTCGTCGGTGCGCTGCTGAAGCGGAAGGTGATCGTCGCCGTCTCGCCGCTGTGCAAGGCGCTGACATTGCTGCTGATGGAAACGCCGGGCGCCAGCGTGGCGTAGCTGATCGGGGCGACGGCTGCCCCCAGGCCGCTGTTGCCGGCCGCATCGGTATAGGAACCAGGCGACACCTGCACCGTGCCGACGCCGCTGGCCTGGCCGGCGGTCGGCGTAAACACTGCCGTGTAGACGAGCGGATTGAACGTGGCGGTAAAGCCGCTGAGCACGCCGCCGCCCGTGATAATGCTGGCGGCATTGAAGTTCTGCGGCGCTTCGCTGAAGGTAAAGGTGATCAGCGGCGTATCTGCACTGTTGAGCCCGGTTTTACTGGTGGTAATCGTCAGCGTCGGCGGGCCCTGGTCGAGCGTATAAGCGGTGCTGACCACGGCGCCGTGGTTGCCGGCGGCGTCGCTCACGCGCACCTGCACCTGCTGGCCGGGACCGGCGGAGAGCGTCTGGCCGGCCAGCGACCAGCTGTTGCTGCCGGCGCTGGCCGTGGCGGCAACCCAGTTCAGGCCATTGTTCAGCGACACTTCCACGGTCTCGCCTGCGACCAGGCTGGCGCCGAGCGTGCCGCTGATGGTCTGTGCGGCGACGTTGGTAATCAGGTCGGTGCCGCTGATGCCGCTGTCGGCAGAGAACGTGACGCCGGCGCCCAGCGTGGTGGGCGCCTGGGTATCGATGGCAATCGCTGGCAGCGACGCAGTACCGCCATTGTTGCCGGCGAGATCCTGATAGCTGTTGGCGTTGATGCTCACCACGCCGCTGCCGCTGTTCACCCCGGCGGTGGGGGTAAACACCACTGTGTAGACCAGCGGATTGGCGGTGGCGGTAAAGCCGCTCAGGGTGCCGCCGCTCGCCGTCAGGTCGGTCGCCGTGAAGCCGGTCGGCGCTTCGCTGAAGGTGAAGGTAACCAGCGCCGTTTCGCCGGATTTGAGGTTGCCGGTACTGGCGCTGATGGCAGCAGTGGGCGCCGTGGTATCGAGCACATAGGCGCGCGTGAAGGCGGCGCCGTGGTTGCCGGCAGCATCGCTCACGCGCACCTGCAGCACGTTGCTGGCGACGAGGGTCTGGCCGGCCAGGGTCCAGGCATTGCCGATGGTGGTGGCGCTGGCCCAGTTGGCGCCGTTGTCGAGCGATACCTCGACGAATTCGCCGGCGCCCAGCACCGTGCCGACGGTGCCGCTGATGGTTTGCGCCGCCGTGTTGGTGATCAGGTCGGTGGCGCTGGCGCCGGTGTCGTTTGAAAACAGCACGGTATTGGCGTTGGCGGTCGGCGCCTGGGTATCAATCGCCAGCGGCGGCGTGACCGAGGCCACCGAGGCGTTGCCGGCAGCGTCGGTAAACGCGCCGGGCGCCAGGGTAATGCTGGCGCTGGTGTTCTGGATGCCGGCGGCAGGGGTAAACAGCGCTGTGTAAACCAGCGGATTGCCGGTGACCGCCAGGCCGCTCAGCACGCCACCGGTTGTCACCACGTCGCTGGAGGTGAAGCCAAGCGGCGCTTCGCTGAAGGTGAAGGTGATCTGCGCCGTTTCGCCGGCCTTGACGGCGGCAACGCTGCTGGTAATGGCCACGCTGGGCGCCAGCGTGTCGATGGCGATCGGCAGCACGGCGGCGCCGTTGCCGAGATTGCCGGCGGCGTCGGCATAGGCGCCGGACGCCACCGTCACGGTGGCGCTGGCGTTGTTCAGTCCTGCGGTCGGTGTGAACTGCGCCGTATACACCAGCGGATTGGCGGTAGCGGCCAGGCCGCTCAGGACACCGTTGCTGACCACAACATCGCCCGCCACAAAGCCCACCGGCGCGCTGCTGAAGGTAAAGGTGATCTGCGCCGTTTCGCCCACCGCCAACGCCGCATCATCGGTGGTAATGACCAGCGTGGGCACACTGGTGTTGAGCGTGATCGGCAGCGCGGCGCTGGCCTGGCCGCTGTTGCCAGCCGTATCGCTGTAGCCGCCGCCGTTGACGGCGATGCTGGCGCTGGCGCCGGCCTGGCCGGCGGCCGGGGTAAATTGTGCCGTATAGACGAGCGGATTGGCCGTCGCCGCCAGGGCGCTGACCACGCCGCCGCTAACGCTGAGCGAAGCGGTGGTGAAATTGACCGGCGCTTCGCTGAAGGTAAAGGTGAGGGTGGCGCTTTCGCCTACGCGCAGGCTGGCGGCGCTGCTGGCGACCGCTACGCTGGGCGCCGTGGTGTCGAGCAGGTAGGGCGTGCTGACGGTGGCGCTGTGGTTGCCGGCGGCATCGCTCACGCGCACCTGCAATTGCTGGCCGGGACCGGCGACCAGCGTCTGGCCTGCCAGGCTCCAGCTGCTGGCGCCAGCGCTGGCGCTGGCATTCACCCAGGTCAGGCCGTTATCGAGCGAGACCTGTACCACGTCGCCGCTGGCCAGGGGGGCGCCCAGCGTGCCGCTGATGGTCTGGGCAGCGCTGTTGGTGATCAGGTCGGTGTTGCTGACGCCGCCATCCTGCGAGAAACTGAAGCCGGTACCGGTGGCGGCCGGCGCCACGGTATCGATGCTGATGCTGGGCGAGGGGCTGCCGCCGCCGCTGTTCAGGGCAGCATCCGTGTAGGAGCCGCTGGCCACGCTGACGGTGACCGCGCCCGACGCCACGCCGTTGGTCGGTGTCAGTAGCGCCGTATACACCAGCGGATTGGCAGTCACGGCCAGCCCGCTCAGGGCGCCATTGAGCACGGTCACGTCGGTGGCGTCGAATCCCAGCGGCGCTTCGCTGAAGGTAAACGTGATGGTGGCCGTATCGCCGATCTTGAGGGCGCTGGCGCTGCTGGTAATGGCCAGCGTGGGCGCGCGCGTATCGATGGCGATGGTGGGGCTGACGCCGCTGCCGCCCGGCAGGGTCAGGATGTCGGTATAGCTGCCGCCGGTGACCGTGATCGAGGCCGGTCCGGTGACGTTGGGGCCGGGCGTGAACAGGGCGGTATAAATGCCATTGCCCAAGTTGGTCAGGCCGCTGAGCGCACCGCCGCTGACGACGATGTCGCTGCTCGTAAAGCCGACCGGCACGCTGCTGAAGGTAAAGGTCAGGTTGGCGCTCTGGCCGATGTTCAGGGTGGCCCTGTCGCTGGTGATGACCACCGTCGGTCCCAGTGTGACCGATACGCCCTGCGACACCGCGCCGCTGCCGCTGTTGCCGGCCAGGTCGGTGTAGCTGCCGGCCACCAGTTGCACGCTGCCGACCACGTTGCCAATGCCGGCGGTCGGGGTGTAATCGATGGTGTAGACCAGCGGATCGGCAGTGGCCTGCAGATTGCCGACGGTGCCGCCAACACCATTAAAACTGGCCAGCGTCAGGCCGTAGGGCCGTTCGGTGAACGACACCGTGACCGGTACCGCCTGGCCGGCGCCGACCACGCTGACATTGGTGCCCAGCGTGGCGCTCGGGCCGCTGGTGTCGAGCACATACTGGGTGCTGTTGGCGGTGCCCGCGTTGCCGGCCGCATCGACCACGCGCACCTGCAGGCTGTTGCTGCCGTTGCTGAGCACCACGCCATTGAGCGTCCAGGCGCTGCTGCCGGTACTGGCGCTGGCAGTGGTCCAGCTGCTGCCATTGTTGAACGACACTTCCACGTGTTCGTCGGCTGCCAGGTTGGCGCTGAGCGTGCCGCTGACGGTTTGTGCAGCGGTACGCGTAACCAGGTCGGTATTGCTGTTGCCGGTATCGGCCAGGAAGCTGACGCCGCCGTTGGTGGTAGTGGGCGCCGTATTGTCGATCTTGTAGCTGGCGCTGAGCGGCGTGCTGCTGCCGCCGTTGTTGGTCACACGCACCTGCAGCGTACCGGCGCCACTCAGGGTCTGGCCGGCCAGTTGCCAGCTGGTGGCGCCCACGCTGGCGCTGGCGGTGGTCCAGCTGACGCCGTTATCGAGCGATACTTCCACGCGCTCGCCGCTGAGCAGGCCGGTGCTGAGCGTGCCCGACAGGTTTTGCGCGGCGGCGGTGGTAATCAGGTCGCTGTTACTGACGCCGGTATCGTTGGAAAACGCCACCGTCAGCGCGGTGGTGGCGCTGGGCACGGCCGCCTGCACCGTGGTGCTGCTATTGCTGACGATAACACTGCCATCGTTGACGCTGAGCGTAAACGTGGTAGTGGCGTTCATGCCGGGCGTGGTCTGGAACACCAGCGATTGCAGTGCCGCCTGGGCGGCGCCGGGCGCTGCCGCCGTGTGCGTATAGGTGGCGCCGCCGTCGGTGGTGACAAAGCCCGACGCACTCAGCGACGCGGGCGTAAACACGCCCTTGCTGGCACTGTCGGGGGTAATGGTGAGGATTACCGAAGCGCCCACGTCAGGATCGCTGAGGGTGACGGCGCTGAACGGCCGCACCGTGCCGCCAGCAGTCACGCCCTGCCCGGCCGCCGTGCCGGCCAGCACCGGCGCATCGTTGACCGAGGTGGCCGTGACCACCGTGGCGCTGTTGACGGCGCTGGCGGCGCCGTTGCTGTCGGTCGCTGTCAGTGAAAACGTGGTGGCGATGTTCACGCCCACCGCCGCCTGGTTGGCCGTTGGCGTAAAGGTCAGCGCCTTGAGCAGTGCACTCAGGGCGGCCGGCGTGGTGGCGTTCATCGTGTAGCTGCCGGCGCTGCCCGACAGGCCGGCGCCGCTCAGCGTGCCGTTGGCGCCGTTGTAGCTGATGCTCAGGCTGACGTTGTCGCCGTTGACGTCGGCCACGTTAACGTTGGCAAACGGCGTGAGGCTGGCGTTGTCGCCGGTGCTGGCCGCCGCCGCACCGGTGATGGTGGGTGCGCTGTTGCTGGCGTTGGTGACCACCACGCCAACGCCGGCTACGGCCGTATTGGCGTTGCCGATCACGCTGTTCCAGTCATCGCCGGCCGACAGCTGATAGGTGGCGCCGCCGGCTGCCGCCGTGCCGTTCTTGTTGAGCAGCGTGGTAATGGCGGCCACATCGGCGCCGGACAGCGTGACCGAGAACGAAGTGGCGCTGTTGATTTCGACATTGCCGGTGGTGCTCAGCGTGCGCGTCACGCCGCCCTCGCCGCGCAGCACCAGCTGCGACACGGTGATGTCGTTGGCCGCACCGACCATCTTGACCAGATTGGCGCCGGTCACGGTCAGCACATGGCTGGTGGCGTCGTAGCTGGCCGAAGTGATGGTGGGGAGTTGCACGTTGCTGACCGTGATGGCGTTACCGGTCAGGTCAAAAGCGCTGCTGACATTGCTGGTCCAGCCAGCCGCCGCCGCCACATTGAACACCGTGCCATCGACGGCGCTGGCGCCAGCCTGGTTGAGCACGCCACCAAGGGCAAGCTTGTCGGCCGCATTCAATGTGATGCTGACCGAAGTGCCGCTGGCCGCCGCCACGGCTGGCGAGGTCAGCGTGTAACTACCGCCCTGGCCGCTGATGGTGAGTTTGCTCGGATCGACGGCATCGCCTGCGGTCAGGCCCACTGTGGTAATGCTGAGCACGCCGGTGCCGGCGTTATAGGCAGCCGACGACACCGAAGGCGCGACGCGGCCGTTGGCCACCTGCACATCGTCAATGCCGACTTCAAAGCCGAGCGGATTGACGATGCGCACGCCGTAAATGCCCTTGAAGTTGGCCATCGACGCAAAATTGAGCAAGCCGTATTCATTGACGACCAGGCTGAGCAACGACACGCCAACGCCGGTGGGCTGGTAGTTGGCATCGAGCGCATACACGGTAAACACCGTGGTACCAAGCAGGTTGCCGACCAGGTTGCCGCTGCCGAGCTTGAGACTGACCATGTCGAACACGCCGCTGTTGGCGCGCAGATCGACATAGTTGACCGGCGACAGCAGCGAACCGTTGACGGTCAGGCGGTCATCGTTGAGCGGCACACCGAGCACGCTGGTACCGTTGGCATTGACGATGGAGACGCCGCCGCCGTTCGAGCTTTGCGCATACACGTCCAGGCCGGTGTTCAGGATATTGCTGACGTTGACCACGGCGCCCGGTCCCAGACCGCTGGCGTTGAGCAGGCTGACGTCGCTATTGGTATTGAAGGTGATGGTGCCGGCAGCGCCGTTGTTGACCAGCGCCAGCGTGTGGCCGTAATCCTGCTGTGCCTGCTGCGACAGCGCGCTGGCAGCCTCGATGCTGCCGCTGCTGCGCTCGAGTATCCAGTTGGCGCCCAGCAGGCTGCTGCCGGTGGCGTCGCTCGAAGCCGCCACGTCGGCGCCAGTCAGGTCGGCCAGCGCATCGATAAAGGCCAGGCCTTCGCTGCCCTGGGCAACATCGCAACCGTACAGCAGCAGGTCGCCGCCCTCGCGCAGGGCGCTGCCCCATTGCTGCAACAAGGCGGCGTCATCCTGCAGGCGCGCAGCGTTCAGTACACCATTGCCCAATTGCAACTGACCGACGGCGCCATGCGACAGGATCTGGATGCTGTCCAGCCCTTCCAGCCCTTGCAGGGCGGCGGCAATCTGTTGCACGCCATCGGCCTCGGCCGACAGATATACCACCAGCACATCGTCCGCTGTTCCAGCCAACAACGCCTGGGCGTCGCTAACACCAGCATCGATGAACAGCACTGAGTGGTAGGCACGCGGTTCCATGTCGCTCTCCAAAAAGTTACGCTACAGGAACGATTATGGGTAGCTTTGCAGGGATCGCGAAATTTTCCTGTTTGCCAAACAGTTTGTCCGGTGTGGCAAATGCGAGCGTCGCTTGGCGCACCGATTTGCCGCTCTGCATTTTGTTAAAATGCTCTTCTTTCCCGAGTGTTGGGAAGACCCTCTCCGGCGGGTTTGGTCAATTTCGGTTACTCTCAGCACCGGCTACGAAGTTGCAACACCTTTGCGACACCTGAAAGGATTTTAAATTGACAATTCCATCAACCCAGTTGGCACGCCGCCTGGCCTTGCTGGCCGATGACAAGCACCACGCCGTGCTGGCCGGCGGCTTGCGTGGTATCGAACGGGAAACCCTGCGCGTTGACGGCAGCGGCCAGTTGGCGCGCAGCCGCCATCCGGCCGCCCTGGGCGCCGCACTGACGCACCCGCAGATCACCACCGACTACGCCGAAACCCTGATGGAATTCATCACCCCGGCAGAAACCGATATCGGCGCCACCATCGCGCGCCTCGACGACATCCACCGCTACGCGTATAGCAAGCTCGGCAATGAGCTGCTGTGGAGCCAGTCGATGCCGTGCGCGCTGCCGGCCGAAGAAGATATCGAAATCGCCTGGTATGGCACGTCGAACCTGGGCACGCTCAAGCATGTCTACCGGCGCGGCCTGGCGCTGCGCTATGGCAAGGCCATGCAATGCATCGCCGGCATCCACTACAACTATTCGCTTGACGAACGCCTGTGGCGTTTGCTGGCCGAGCACGAACCGTCGGCCAAGCGCCTGAGCGCCAAGGCTTACCAGTCGGAAGCCTACCTGGCGACGATCCGCAATTTCCGCCGCTACAGCTGGCTGCTGATGTACCTGTTTGGCGCCTCGCCAGCGCTGGCGGCCGGCTTTTTGCGCGGCCGTCCGCACCAGTTGCAGTCGCTGTCGGACGACACCCTGTACCTGCCTTACGCCACCAGCCTGCGGATGAGCGATCTCGGCTACCAGAACGATGCGCAATCGGGCCTGCGGCCGCACGAAAACTGCCTTGACAGCTACGTGGCAGCGCTGACGCGCGCCGTCAACCAGCCGTATGCGCCCTATGCCGAGCTCGGTACCAAGCGCGACGGCGAGTGGATACAGCTGAGCACTAACGTGCTGCAGATCGAAAACGAGTATTACGCCACCATCCGCCCCAAGCGCGTGATCCAGACCGGCGAACGGCCGATCCAGGCGCTGTGCGCGCGCGGCGTGCAGTACATCGAGGTGCGCTGCATGGATGTCGATCCGTTCGAGCCGGTCGGTATCAGCGTGGCGGCCGGCCGCTTCCTCGACGCCTTCCTGCTATTCTGCGCACTGGAAGAAAGCCCTGCCATCACGCCCGAAGAAGGCCAGCGCCACACGGCCAACTTTGCCCGCACCGTCAAGGAAGGCCGCCGTCCGGGCCTGCTGCTGGAACAGGACAGCGGCCCGGTCAGCCTGCAGCAATGGGGCCAGGAACTGCTCGACCGCATCGCCCCGGCCGCCGCCCTGCTCGACCGCCTGCGCGGCGACAGCGCCCACGCCGATACGCTGGCAGCGCAGGCAGCCAAGCTGGCCGACTCCACGCTGACGCCCTCGGCACGCGTGCTGGAAGCCTTGCGCGCGCACGGCAATTCGTTTGCCGCCTTCGGCCTGGCGCAAAGCGAACGCCACGCCGCCTACTTCCGCAGCCATCCACCGAGCGCGCAGCACGCTGCAGAACTGGACCAACTGGCAGCCGATTCGCTGGCCGAGCAGGCCGCCATGGAAGCAGCGCCGCGCATCAACTTTGACGACTACGTGGCCGCCTATCGCAACAGCAATCTGTGCCAGTCGCAGCCAGGCTGCGACTAAGGCCAAGGAGAAGCGCGTGCTGACCTTTTACAACGAGATGCACGCGCAGCACCGCGGCCGCCACGAATTTTTCCGTGGCGCCCAGGTGCCGTGTTTCGAAAAGCCGGAGCGGGCCGACAGCGTGCTGGCCGAGCTGGGACGGCGCGGCCTCGGTCGCATCGTCACGCCGCAGGGCGTGCCGCTGATGTCGCTCGAGCGCATCCACAGCCCGCGCTACCTGCATTTTCTGCGCACCGCCTGGCACGAATGGCTGGCGCTCGATCTGGCCAACGCCGGGCGCGACGCCTTTCCCTCGGTATGGCCGGTGCGCACGCTGCGCCACGACATCGAACCGGACAACTTCAGCGCCCGCATGGGACTGTATTCGATGGATAGCGGCACGCCGCTCACGGCCGGCACCTGGACCGCCGCCAAGACCGGCGCCGACTGCGCGGTCAACGCCGCCCACGCGCTGCGCCTCGGCGAGCGCAGCGCTTTTGTGCTGAGCCGCCCGCCCGGCCACCACGCCGGCAAGGATTTTTTCGGCGGCTACTGTTTTCTGAATAACGCCGCGCTGGCGGCCCAGCACATGCTCGATGACGGCGCCCGCAAAGTCGCCATCCTCGACATCGACTATCACCACGGCAACGGCACCCAGAGCATTTTCTACGACCGCAGCGATGTGCTGTTCGTCTCGCTGCACGCCGACCCGCGCAGCGAATACCCGTTTTACCTGGGCCACGCCGACGAACGCGGCGAAGGCGCCGGACTCGGTTTCAATATGAACCTGCCGCTGGCCAAAGGCAGCTCGGCGCAGGCCTGGTTGGCCGCGCTGGAAACCGCCTGCATCCGCCTGGGCAGCTTCATGCCCGATGCGCTGGTGGTATCGCTGGGCGTGGACACCTACGCCGGCGACCCGCTGACCAGCTTCGCCCTGCAAAGCGCCGACTATCTGAAAATCGGCGAACGCCTGGCCTACCTCAACGTGCCGACCGCCTTCATTTTCGAGGGCGGCTACGCGGTCAAGGAGCTGGGCGTGAATGTGGTGAATGTGCTGGAAGGGTTCGAGACGGCGCTGTAACCTCGTGGTTAATACACGTCGCGCCGATAGCGCCCTGTCTCGATCAGGTCATCAAGCGCCGCGCGGCCGATGATTTCTTCCAGCGCGGCATCGACACCGCCCGCCATGCCCTGCAGGCTGCCGCACACATACAGCACCGCGCCATCGGCTATCCAGTCGCGCAGCACGTCGGCGCGCACGCGCAGGCGGTCCTGCACATATTCGCCACCGGTCACATCGCGGGAAAATACCAGGTCCAGCTCGGGCAACATGCCGGCGCTGCGCCAGCCGGCGATTTCCGCCGCGCAGATGCTGTCGAACTCGCGCTGGCGCTCGCCGAAGATCAACCAGTTGCGCGCAGCCCCCTCGTGCACGCGCGCCCGCAGGTGCGAACGCAGGCCGGCCAGGCCCGAGCCGTTGCCGATATAAATCGACGGCCGCGCCGGCGCATGCTGGTCAAACGCCGGATTGGCAACCAGGCGCAGACGCACCTCGTCGCCGACCTGGGCCTGCGCCGTCAGCCAGCCCGAGGCCAAGCCCAAACCTGAACCATCACCGAGGCGCACCTGGCGCACCAGCAGTTGCAGCACACCGTCCTGCGGCAGCGAGGCCAGCGAATAACGGCGCGGCGCCACCTCGGCGCTGCCTGCCGGGCTGTAATGGCCTGGCCAGATATCGGCCAGCGCACCGGGACGCCATGCACTGCCTGCGCCAGCAGCGTCGTCAGCAGCGAGCGTGATTTCATACAGCCCGTCACCGACGCTGCCCGGATTGAGCAATTCGCGGCGCAGCAAACGCCAGCTGCTATAGTCGGCATCAGGCGCGCTAGCGCTCAGCGCCAGTTCCGGCGCATCGGCGCCGATGAGCGTGCGCAGCGAGGCCGACCAGCGCGCCAGCGCAGCGGCGTCGCCGTTATCGACCTCGATGGTCGGATGCATGGGCTGGGCGCCCAGCACGCGCAGGCGCGCATCGAGCGTGTGGCCAAAGCCGCAGAATTGCACGTAATTGCGGTCGCCCAGCGCCAGCACCGCGTACTGCAAATGCTGGAGTTCCTCGGCCGCCGCATGCAGCAGGCGGCTGAAGCGGCGCGCAGCGTCGGGCGGTTCGCCTTCGCCGAAGCTGCTGGCGACAAACAGCGCGCGCCGGTAGCGCACCAGTTGCGGCGGCGTCAGCTTTTCCAGCGAGTGCACATGCACCGGCACACCGGCCGCCTGCAAGGCCGCGGCGCTTTGCAGCGCCAGCCGTTCGGCCGAGCCGGTCTGGCTGGCGTAGGCCAGCAGCACCGGTTCGGCGCCGTCGGGCGTCGCAGGAAGGGCGCCGGCTGCTGCGGCAAACTGTTTGCGCTCGGCGGCGGCCATGCGCTTCTGCTTGCGCCGCTGCAGGTACAACATCCAGCCGGTGATGGCAAAGCCGGGCAAGGCCAGGCTGATCACGAACATGACGATGCGCCCCGGCATGCCGAAGAAGCTGCCCACATGCAGCGCATAAATCGACGACTGCGTCTTGCCGCCCAGCGTCATGTCCGCATAGGGCTCGTTTTTGAGCATGGCGCCGCTCTGCTGGTCGATAGCCATGCGACCGCGCGCACGCACATGCGGTGCATCGGTGGCGGTCCAGAGTATCTGCAGCGGCGCGCTGGCGCGCTCGGGAATGCGCAGGAAAGCCATGCGCCAGCCACCCTGGCTACCCTCAGCGCCCTGCGTGGCCTGCTCGAAGGTGGCCCAGGCCGGCGCCAGTTCAGGCACGGGCGGCTTGACACCTTTCGGCAATTTTGGCCCCGGTGCTTCGCGCGCCGGCCGCGTGACGCCGAGCCAGCCATCGACGGTATTGCGCACCACGTCGAAACTCCAGTACAGGCCGGTGAGCGTCACCACCACGTAGCCGACCAGCATCCAGGTGCCGAACACCGAGTGCAAGCCCCACAGGAAGGAACGGCCCTTGAGCCGCCAATCGAGCTTGAGCCAGGCGCGCCAGTCGGTGGCACTGCGCGGCCAGCGCAGATACAGGCCGCTCAGCGACAGGCCGAGCAGGCACAGGGCCAGGATGCCGAGCGCAATACGGCCGGCGTCGCGCGGCAGCAGCAGGTGGCGGTGCAGCGAATCGACCCACTCGAACACTTCGTCGTAGTGCAGCGGCGGCAGCAGCGCGCCGTTATACGGATTGAGGAAAATCACCTCGCCGCGCTGAACGCCGGTCAGCGGCGCCAGGCCGACGCGGGCCGTGCTGCCAGGTTCCGCATACACGATGATGCTGGCAACCCGCGCCTCGGGGCGCAGCAGGCGGGCAGCGGCGGCGATCTGCGGCGGTGTGAGCACCGGCGCATCCTGCACGGCGATGTTGCGCACGCCGGGATTCAAAAAATCGAGCAGCTCGTCGCGAAACGACAGGATGGCGCCGGTCAGGCCGATCAGCATCAGGATGGTGCCGGCAGTGATGCCGACAAACCAGTGCAGCTGGAACCAGAATTTTTTCACAGGCCCACCTTCAAGCCGAGCTTGGCCAGGTGCGTAGTGAAAACGGCGATCAAAATGAGACGTAGCGGAAGCGGCTGGTTCATGGCGGCGGGAGCGATAGGAAATATCGCGCCATTCTACAGATAATGCGAATCATTATCAATTAGATGCAACACCCACAATCTACTGTGCTAACCAATGAGCGATGATGGCAAACATATCATCAGCATCGACCGGCTTGGAAATAAAGCCGTCCATGCCGGCCTCCAGGCACTCGCCGCGCTCCGACTGCGATACGCCGGCGCTCATGGCCAGAATCGGTGTGCGCACGCCGCGTGCGCGCAGGATGCGGGTGGTTTCAAAGCCGTCCATGACCGGCATCTGCACATCCATCAAAATCATGTCGAACGGCGCCTGCGCCATGGCCACCAGTTCGAGCGCATCGCGGCCGTTTTCCGCCAGCGTGATGATGGCGCCGGCAATTTCCAGCATGCGCGATGCCACCAGCTGGTTGATCGGATTGTCTTCCACCAGCAGCACGCGGCGTCCCGCCAGTAGCGGCGCTGACGGTTCCGGCGCCAGTCCTGGCGCAGCCTCCGCCGGGCCGGCCAGTTGCACCAGCATGCGCAAGAGCGAACGGCGCGTGACCGGCTTGCTGAGGGTGGCGGCAAATACGGTCTCGTCATGCGCTGATCCCGGCACTGAGTGCATCAGTACCAGCCGCGCCTGCGCTGCCTGCGCCGCCTGTTGCCACTGCTGCGGTGCGGCCTGGTACAGGCCGGAGCTGACCAGCACCAGTGCGACAGCGTCATCGCCGCGCAACAGCGCCAGCCCTTCGCTGACGCTGTTGGCGCTGAGCGCCGGCAGCCCGTAAAAAGCGGCGTTGTGCAGCAGCGCCTTGAGCGATGGCAGGTAGCCATCGACGAACAGCAGTTTGCCGGCCAGCGCCGGTACCGGTTCACTCGCAGGTACGCGCTGCGGGTCCGCCACGGCCAGCGGCAGCGTGACGGTAAACGTCGAACCTTCACCGGCCCGGCTGCTCACGCTGATGGCGCCGTCCATCAGCGCCACCAGCTTGCGCGAAATGGTCAGGCCCAGGCCAGTACCGCCATACTTGCGCGAGGTGGAGGTGTCGGCCTGCTCGATCGGCTGGAACAGGCGCTGCTGCTGTTCCGGCGTCATGCCGATGCCGCTGTCGCGCACACTGATGGTCAGCTGCGCCGCCGGATCGGCAGCATCGGCCCCGGATTGAAGCGCCAGCTCCACCAGCACCTCGCCGGCGGCGGTAAATTTGAGCGCATTGTTGACCAGGTTGGTAATGACCTGGCGGATGCGCATGGCGTCGCCGACCAGTTGCGGCGGCAGGTCCGAGGGCACGAAAATCGCCAGCTCCACGCCCGGCCTGGGGCCAGATGACAGCATGGCCGCTTCCGCCGCCTCGGTCAGCACGCCGACGTCGAAGGCCTCGCGCTCGATCTGGATCTTGCCCGCCTCGATCTTGGAAAAATCGAGGATGTCATTGATGACGTGCAGCAGCGAACGGCCGCACGATTCGATCAGCTCAAGGTAGCCGCGCTGTTCGCCACTGAGGCGGGTATTGCCCAGCAAATGCGAGGCGCCCAATACGGCGTTCATCGGAGTGAGGATTTCATGGCTCATGTTGGCGACGAATTCGCTCTTGGCGCGGCTGGCCGCTTCCAGCGCCTCGGTGCGCTGCGCCACCTTGTGTTCGAGCGCCACGTTGAGCTCATTGAGCTGCTGGCGTTTTTGCGCCAGCCGCGCCAGCAGACTATCGAAAGCGCGCGTCAGCGTATGGATTTCATAAAAGCCGCCGCGCACCCCCAGCGTGCTGCCGCTGGCATGCTCGATGCGGTGCGCCGCTTCGGCAGCGGCCAGCAACGGCGCGGTCAGGCGGCGCGCCAGCAGCCAGCCGCACAGCGCAAACACCAGCGTCAGGACAATGCCGATCTGGTAGATGCGCTGCTGCATATTGAGCACGTGGGCATACGCCGTATCGACATTCTGGCGCGCCAGCACGCGCCAGCCCAGGCCCGGGTAATCGCCCTTGCCGCGCGTGGCGTACTGGGTGGTGATGTAATGCTTGCCATCGACCCATTGCAGCTCGACCGGCGCCTGCTCCCGCAGGACAACGCCGGGCGCCAGCCGATCGAGCTTGTTGCCAACAGCGTCGTCGGGCCCCATCAGCACGGTGCCGTCGCTGGCCAGGATCATGATATCGACCGGCCGCTCGGCGACCGGGGCGTTGAACAGGCGCCCCAGCTGGCCGATCCAGCCCCAGCTCAGGTGCGCACCCAGTACAGCGGCGCCGCCGTTCTCTTCGAGTTGCACCGGAAACGCCAGATCGACGAAGCGCTGCGGATTGCCGCGATCGAGCGGCAGGTGCTTGGCCAGCAGCTTGGCGTCGTGGACATCGTGCACATGGACGTTGCTGGGAATGTCGGCAAACCACGGCCGCTTGGAGACATCGACGCCTTCGAGCAATCCGCCGGTGCTCGACAGCACAGTGCCGCTGGCGGCCGCCACACCGATCCACGCATATTGCGGCGCCGAGGTTTGCACCTGTTCGAGCAGTTCGCGCCGTTCGGCGGCGGACTGGCGTGCGCCATCGCGTTCGAGACGTTGCGCCAGCTGGCGTACCTCGTGGTAGCGCGTGGCCATATTGTCGTCGATCATATC
>JBEVNE010000141.1:0-44112 GCA_040508275.1 Duganella sp. | reverse complement strand
AGCATGGGCAAGAGCCGCGATTGAAGCATTGGCATTACATTGAAACGAAGCCCGCACTTAGCGGGCTTTTTTTTTCCGCCCTCGCACAGGCGATCAGCAACCGCCTTTCCGTCGCAGCCTGACAACCTGCGTTCAACCTGCAACACCACAGAAAGATCCCATGGCAAAAGAAGAACTGATTGAAATGAGTGGTATGGTTTCCGAAGTTTTACCGGACCAGCGCTTTCGCGTGGACCTGGAAAATGGCCACAAACTGATCGCCTACGCGGCGGGCCGGATGAAAAAGAATTTCATCCGTATTCTGGCTGGCGACAAGGTCACGCTGGAACTGTCGCCATACGACCTCAACAAAGGTCGCATCGTATTCCGTCATATCGAGCAACGCAACAACGGCGGCTCGCCGCCACCACGCCGCCGCTAAATGCAGCGAACTAGCGCGGAGTCATGAAAAGCTTTGGTATTCGACGCGCCCAAGCAAGCCAAGGCATTTTGTCCGAGACAGGTGAAGCTTAGCGCTTAAGACCTGTGGCGAACTCTTGCAGGCGTTGTCCCTCGGCAGCAGCTTCGGCCAATAACTGGCTCCAATCGTCCGGGGGATGGCCGCTTTCCAGCATCTTGCAAAATACCCGGTAGGCGTCGTCACTACTCTCGTAGGCGCGCTTGGTGCCTTCATCATTAACCCATGCAAAGACAATTACTTTGCTGGAAGCGTGGTAGCGAAAAAACAGACGGTACTGCTGAAAGAATTTCGCCCGAAACCAGTGCTTATGATCGTCACCAAGAGTGCCGCCCTGGCGGTATTCAGATCGGGTGGGGTCTTGCGGAATAACGTCAAACGCCAGCTTGGTGATTGCCGCCAGCCGCTTGGTCGCATTTTTTGTCACGTATCCAACTGGGTCCTTCAGCTTGAGCGCCTCGACCTGCTGTGCCAATGCTTCGATCTGTGCAATAAACAATGGATGGGCAAAGATCGTCCAGTCATGAATGACCAGCGGCGCAGCCTTGCCCGCATTCATACATCATCCGCTGGCAGGGCGGCATCGAGATCAACCTCAATTTTATCGACCAGGGACTGCAAGCGCTGGACTAAACCAGCATCCATCGCCTGCAAGCGCTCGGGATGATTGGCAATGTCGCGCGCCAGAAAACCCAAGAACTGCCCCAGTATCGGATCGTCCGCTTCGGACTCCTCCGCGCGGGTAAGCATCACCTCGCCTGTGGCTCGGATGGTGTAGCGGATCTTGTCACGCTTGCCGAGCTGTAAAGCGCGCCGCACAACTTCCGGCACCGTGGTTTGGTAGCGATCGGTCAGCGTGGATTCTGCGTCGAGGACGGTAGACATGGCGCACTCCGGTAAATGTATCAATGCATTGAATGGTAATGCGATTGCCTTACCAAGTCAATGCATGCGCATTACATGCTGTACGCGCGCTGAAGAGTCAGCCTCCTTTGGCCTTATCCCCTTCCTTCTTCGGCAACACCTTCACCACCGCCAACTCCTGCCCCAGCCGGAATTCCTGCGCCAGTGCGCGCACGCTGTCGGCGGTCAGGTTGGCAGTCAACTGCTGGCTATCCTTGAGGTAGCGGGCGTCGCCGTACTGGTTGTAGCTCAGTTGCAGGCGGCTGAACTGGTTGGTGTAATCGAGCACGCGCTTGCTTTCATTGCTGCGCATTACCCGGATTTCCTCGTCCAGCATGGCGTTGTCCAATTGCCTGGGCAAGCCATCGAGTACCTTTTTGGCCGACGCCCACAGGCTGTCCAGCCGCTCCGGGGCAGCGGTAAAAGCCAGCTCGCTGACCAGGTGGTTGTGCGGGTCCAGCGTCAGCTTGTAGTTCAAGCGGTAGATGCCGGCCTCTTTTTCACGCAACTCGGTGCGCAGCTGGCGGTAGACGATGCGCGACAGGATGGCCGTGCGCATGGCGCGCTCGGGCGACCATTGCAAGGGTTGGCTGCCGTGGGCGCGTACGCTGCCTTGCGGTTCGATGCCGATTTCCATGCGACTCTCGCGGTAGCCGGCGCGCTGCTGCAGCGCTGTTGCTGCCTTTTGCACCTGCCGGTCCTTGGCCATGCGTGGAATGCCGGCCAGGTAGCGCTGCGCCAGGCCGCGCACAGTGGCCGTGTCGGCCGGGCCGCTGATGAAGTAGGTGACCGGCTGGGCGCTTAAATGCTGCCACTGCTGGAGCACTTTCTGCAGGCCGGCCGGGGTGCTCAGCCCAGCCAGATCAGCCGCGTCAGGAAAGCGGTCCTGCGGCAGCTCGCCGTAACGCAGCTTGCTCATTTCGCGCGCGGCGTTGTCGCCTGCGCTGTCGGGACGGCGCGCACTCTGACGCGCCATTTGTTCACCCACGCTGCCGAGCGCCGTCATCGACGGTGCGCTCTGCACCTGGCGCGCCGCGTATAGCTGCAGCAGGTCTTCAAACTGGGCGGAGCCTACTTGGGCCGAATAGATGAGCCGGGTCTCCGTTTGCTGCTGCGACAGCTTGACCTTGTGTGCAGCGGCCCAGCGGTCGAGCGCCCCTTCGGGCTGGCCTTCCAGGTCGGCGCCCTGCCCCATTTGCGCGGCCAGCTGCCATTGCCAGCCTGGCGCTCCGGGCAGGCGGTAGCCGGCGTCCGACTGCGCCACCACGCGCATCACCGTGTCCTTGGGCGTATGGCGCCATACCAGCACGTCACCATTGGCCAGGGTCCAGCGCTGCACGCCTTCACCAATGTCATCCTGGCGCACGATGGCGCCGTCGGTGTCGAGTTCCGGCAGGTCGGGCACGGCTATTTTCACCGCTTCCTTTTTCACCATGACCAGCGCCGGCAGCGGCTGGCGCGCCAGCGCCTGCTGTTCGGCGGTGACCTCGGCCACGGTCGGCAGTGTCAGCGCGCTCAGACCTGGCGCCAGCATGAACAGCGCGCGGTCGGGGGCATCGATCCACTGGCGCACGCGGGCGTTGATGTCGGCTACGGTGATGCTGTTGGCTGCTGCGCGAATCTGCGCCTGCTTTTGCTGCGGGTCTTGCAACACGCGGTTGGCCTGCACCACTTCGCTGATGGTGCGCTGCCAGCCCTCGAAATCGCGCCTGGCATAGACTTCCATCGTCTGCTCGTTGATGCGGTGTATGTCGGCCAGTTCCGCCTGCACGTCTTGCGCGCGCACGCCGTCGCGGCGCAGGCGCTCCTGCATCAGCAGGATCTGGCGCATACCGGCCTGGTGGCTGCCCACGGCCACGGTCGAGGAAAAGCCCAATGAGGCGGTGTTTTCTCCCAGTTCGCCATTGCGCACCGTCAGCGACGACACACCGGCCGGCAGGCTGCCGGCGGCGTCGCGCACCACGGCGCGCATGCTGCGTTCGGCAATACGGTCGATCAGGCGCTCACGCCAGCCATCGTCATCCTGGCGCTTGTCCACGCGGAATCGGTTGATCCAGCCCACCTGGCTGGTGCCGCTTTCCGAATCCTGGATGCGGGCGATGCGCAGCTGGTCTTTCAGAAGCGGATCGGGCGCATTCCGCGCCGGCAGCGCGGCCGGCGCCAGGCTGCCAAAGGCGGCGGCAATGCGCGCCTTGACTGCGGCCACATCGACATTGCCGACAATGACCAGCGCCATATTGGCGGGACGGTACCAGTCAGCGTAAAACTTGCGCAGCGATTCGGCCGGCTGCTGGCGGATGCTCGCTTCCGTGCCGATGGTCGGACGCTCGGGATACAGCGAGCCTTCGCGCAGCACGGCGCGGCGCTGGCGGTCCATGCGTTCGCGCACGCCGAGCTTGGTGCGCCATTCCTCCAGGATGATCTGGCGTTCCAGCTCCAGGGCGTCGGCAGGCATCTGCGCATGGCCGGCGATTTCGGCCAGCACGCCAATGCCGGCGTTGACGCGCTCGGCCTTGTTGTCGGTGGCGATCTGGTACAGCGTGCGTTCAAAATTGGTCTGGGCATTGTAGTGTTTGCCGATGCGCCAACCCAGGCTTTCCATGTATTTGCCCAGCCCTTCCGGGTGCGCTTTGGATGCCTTGAACACCATGTGCTCGACCATGTGGGCCACGCCGGACTGGTCGTCGCGCTCATCGAGCGAACCGACCCGCACCACCAGCTGCATCGACAGTTGCTGGCCGAAGTTGTCGCCATCGACGATGTAGTAGGTCAAGCCGTTATCGAGCTGGCCGCGCTGCACGCGTTCATCCCACCGGTAGGCTTCGGCAGCCGTGGCCGACTGCAGCGTGCACCAGAGGCCGACGACGGCGATAATTTTCAGTTTAAAAGTCATAGCCAATCTCCAGGGCGATGGTGCGGCCGCGTTCATACGTGGCATAGGCGTCACTGACAGCAATCATGTTCTTGCGGTTGGTGATGTTCTCGATGGTCAGCTTGACGTCGAGTTCCTGGCGCTGGTAGACGCGCGGCGTCCAGTTGATCACGGTGTCGAGCGCCAGCGCGCGTGGCAGCGGCGTGCGCACCCAGTTCTGCATGGTCTGACCATTGATGACGACGTTACCGCGTTGCAGTATCTGCTCCATACTGCCGCGCACGCGCAGCATGTTGTTGACCGTCAGGCGCTGCGCCGGCAGCGTGGTCATGGCGCCGAAGCGCGCCGTCCACGGACGGTTGTAATTAGCCGCAGGAATTTCCGAATAACGAATCACCTTGCCATCGTAGTAGATGAAGTTATCGTTGAGCATGGCAGCGCTGAAATTGGTCGCATAGGTCGAGTAGTTCGACTTGGTGTCGCTCTTGTTGACGGCAACCCAGAAGCGGTTGGCGCTACTGCCGATCTTGAACGCGCGTGCATTCGACCAGCTCACCGTGATGTCCCTGGTTTCGCTCTTGCCGCTATTGGAAAACACGTAGCAGTTATTGTTGGCGCACTCGGGACGCCCCGTTTGCAGCAGGCGCACGACCTGGTCCTTGCCATCGCGATGCGTGTAACGCACGCTGAGCGGGCCGGCCAGCAGGTCCGATTCATAGGTCAGGCCGGCCGTCAGCTCGTCGTCATGCGGCGAACGTACTTCGTCGAGGCGGTTCAACGGCAAGCTTGCCGCTTCAGCGTCCCACACCAGCGACGAAGCGCTGCGGTTGCGCGTGGTCTTGAGCAGGTTGGCTTTTTCCTGCAAGGCATAGGCAAACAGGTTGCGGCCGTAGTAACGGTTGGCGCCGGCGTCAAACGCCAGCACGTCGCTGGCCTGCCACGACAGCTTGAGGCGCGGCGCGATATTGGTCTTGCTGGCGATCGAATCCTTGTCCGCGCGCACACCGGCACGCAGCGACACGCTGTTCCAGCTCACATCATCCTCAAGGTAGACCGATGACGAGTGGGCGTTGACGTCGAAGCTGCCCTTGTTATAAATGATGAGATTGCGGAAGTATTGGCCGAAGCCCTGGCGCGTGGGCGACGCCGAACACGCGGCATTGTCAATCGTGCCGTCGGCCGCCTCGCAGCGCGACATGCTGCCGGTGGCGGGCAGCTGGAACACGTTGGAGTAGTTGTACTGCGTTTTCAGGCGCTCGTAAGTGGCATCCTGCATGCGCAGTTCCAGGCCGGCGTTGACGCGGTGCTTGAGCGGACCGGTCTTGAACGGCGCAAACGCTGCACGCAGCTTGTACTCGACCGACTTGATATCCTGATCCAGATCGCCTTGCGCACCTTCGCCGCTCATCGGGTTGATGCCGCTGGTCGGATCGCCCCAGTTTTTGTCAGCCGACCAGCGCCAGTTCATATAGTAATCGGCTTCGCCACGGCGCGACTGCTTGTTGCGCGAATAGGACAGCTGGTTCGTGACCGTAGCCAGTGCAAAGCGCGAATCGATGCGGCCGCTCAGATTCAGCCCACCGGACTTGATCGTGTAATCGCTGTTGCGGTAATTCGGGATGAAGTAGCTGTTGTCGGATGGCGCATAGGCCAGCGTCACTTCGCCCTTGTGGATGCCCGTGGCTGGCGAATAGTCAGCCTTGACCACCAGCGTATCCTGCTTGCGCTCCTGCGTGACTTCGCGGCTGATCGGCGAATTTTCATTGGTGGTCATAAAGCGCTTGAGCGGAATTTCCGACTTGCGCCGCACACCACTGACCAGCACGCCCCAGTCCGCGCCTATCCGTGCTTCGGCCGTGGTCTTGTAGGTCCATTTCTTGAAGCGTGGTTGCAGGTCGGCCTCGTAGGAGTTTTCAAACTCCTCTTGGCGTGCCGGGTCGATCAGCAACTGGCTCCAGCTCGACGAGCTATAACCCACTGCAACCTTGCCGCCGAACTGCTTGCGCGCCGAGCACACGCGCGACTTGACCACGCCGCCGACAAAGCTGCCATACTCGGCCGAGACGTTGGAATCGAGTACCTCGATCTCGCACAGGATGCTGGCGTCCACGGCCAGCGATTGCGATGCGCCCGGGATCAGGTCCGGACTGGACGTTGTAATCTTGTTGCCAGGATCGATGCCGTTGGAAATCGACACGCCATCGAGCAGGATTTCATTCTGGTACGGCTTGGCGCCATGAATGCTGATCTCTGCCGGGGCAATTTCACCGCCCGTCAGTGACGACAGTTGCGCATCATCGAACTGCACGTTGGGATTGATGCGCAGCAGGCTGGTCATGTCGCCGTTGATCGCGGCGGTGGTCTCGATCATGGCCTTGTCGAGTTTTTCCACCGTGCCCAGGCTTGAGGCCTGCACCATGATCGGTTGCAGCGTCGGTGGCGGGTTGTCGGCGACTGGCCGGCCGTCGCGCGCCGGCGCCGGCGCTGGCGCCACGGGACGCACACGCAGCACATAGCCGCCCGACTGGTTTTTCACGGCGTCATACTGGGTTCCTGCCAGCAGCGCCTGGAAGCCGCCTTGCACATCGTACTTGCCCTGCAAGCCCTTCGATTGCGCACCGCCGAGCAGGCCGGCGTCAAACACCAGCACCACGCCAGCTTCGGCGGCAAAGCGGTTCAGCGCATAGGCCAGTGGCGCGGCACCGATGGCGTAGTTTTTGGCTGGCTGAGCGCGCGTGGCGCTGGCATTGGTAGCGGGTGCTTCGGCAGCGCTGACGGCAACCGGCGACACGATGACGCCAGCGCTGAGCAAAGCCGCAAGGAGTGGACGAAAGCGCAAGCCACCGTTGCGCGGGCGGCCGGCAACGGCTCGGGAGGAGACAGGATTCATTTTTTAGCTAAAAGTGATCGACTTATCCATAGGCCGTAGCAGATCGGCAAAAGGACAATCACTTTCAATAAATTTTTCAGCGCGGCCGCAAGCGCCAACTTTCCCCCGCGTGGTCGAGCCGGATCGCCAGGCCATCGACCAGCGTGTGCAGCGAACGTTCGGGGGCGTCGAGGCGGAAGGTGCCGGAGACGCGCCGCAGCGCCAGCGCCGGCGCTACCTCGATGTGGAGGCCCGTGTAGAGCGCGTAGCGCTCGGCAAACTCGGTCAGCGGCATGTTCAGCGCCGACAGCAGGCCGCTGGTCCAGCCGTCTTCGGCAAACTGGATTTTTTCGGGACGGCCGCTGGCCTGCGACGAAAACACCACGCGCTGCCCGGCTTCCACCCGTACCAGCGAACCCTTGAGCGGCTGCGCTTCGGCTGCGTGCTCCTGCACCGCCAGCACGGTGCGGCCGTCGAACAGGCTGACGGTCAGCCGTGTGCCCAGCGGGCGGATCACGCCGTCGCGCGCCAGGATACGCAGCTTGCGCCCTTGTGCATCGCGCCCGCTGGTCAGTTGCAGCACGCCCTGGGGCAGATAGATATCGCGATGGCGTGCATCGTAGGCGATGCCCACGCGCGTGCCGGCCGCCAGCCAGATGCGGCCGCCATCGGGCAGTACCGCTTCTCGCTGGGCGCCGGCAGCCACAATCCAGTCGATCTGCGGCGCCTCGGGCGTGCCCGGATACAGCGCGTAACCAAGACCTCCGGCCACGGCCAGGCCCAGCATGGTCAGCACCTGGCGCCGCGATGTGCGCCCGGCCTGCTGCAAGACCTGCTGGGTTTGGCGCGGCGCACCAGCGAGCAGGCTTTGCAGACGTTCAACCTTTTCCCAGGCCGCGCGGTTGGCCGGATCTGCATCGTGCCAGTGCTGCCAGCGCCGGCGGTTGGCGGGCGTATCGGCTTCGGCCAACAACAAAAACCAGTCGGCGGCCTGCTCCAGCGGCAGCGCGTGGGCCGCCATCGTGGCCGTGCTCACAGGCACTTCAGGCATTCGACCACCGCTTTGTGCATGTATTTTTTGACGCTGCTGACGGAAACATCGAGCTGCGCGGCAATGGTGGCGTAGTCCAGCCCTTCCAGTTGCGCCAGCAAAAACGCCTGGCGTACCTTGGGCCCCAGGCCGGTCAGCATGCGGTCGATGCTCAGCAGGGTTTCCAGCAGCATCGCCCGTTCTTCCGGCGACGGCTGCAGCGCTTCGGGTACCAGCGCCAGCTCGGCCAGCCAGGCTTGTTCGATGTCGTGGCGGCGAAAATGGTCGATCATCAAGCCACGCGCAATGGTGGCGAGGTAGGAGCGCGGCTGGCCGATGTCGGCCACGGCCGCACCAGACTGCAAAATCCGCACAAAGGTATCCTGCGCAAAGTCGGCGGCCCGGTCTGAACAGTGTCCGAGGCGCGCACGCAGCCAGCTGGTCAGCCAGGGCCGGTGCTCGCGATACAGGCTCTCTACCGTCACATCCACCGTCTTGCCCCACAATTAAATGAGAACTATTATCATTTAATTGTGGGGAGGTGGCAAGCAAAATACTTAGAACCGCAGCCGCATCGTCAGGCCAATCACCCGGTCATACCGGCGCACATCGCGCGGGTTGCTGGCAATGCCGTGGTAATCGTGATACGTCCGGTCGGTCAGGTTTTCCACATCGAGCGTAAAGCCCAGCTTGTCGGTGACGCGGTAGGATATCGAGGCGTCTGCCGTTTCAATCGGATCGACGATCAGATCCAGCGGTCCCACCGGCGCGGCCAGCGTGCGGTAATTAAAGGCATCGACAAACTTGCTGCGCCAATTGTAGGCCAGGCGCGCCGACCACTGGCCACGCTCATACAGGCCGACGATGTTGTACGAGTTTTTCGACAGGCCGGCAAACGGCACTTCCTTGCCGCCATCGACCAGATGGCCTTTCAGGTAGGTGTAGTTGGCCTCCAGACCGAAGCCGCTGAGCCAGCCGGGCAGGAAATCGTAGAACTGGCGGTAACCGATCTCGATGCCTTCCAGCTGGCCCTTGTTGACGTTGCGCGGGCGGTCCATGCGGTACTGCTTGCCGTCGATGGTTTCCAGCGCCAGCGAGCGGATGATGTAGTTTTCAAACTTGTGCTTGAACACGGTGCCGGTCAGGCTGCCGGTCGGGGCAAAATACCATTCCAGCGCAACGTCGGCGTTTTTGCCGGTGATCGGCTTCAGGTCCGGGTTGCCGCCGCCGCCACCGTAAATACCCTGCCCGTCCGGCGTGGCGCCCAGCGACACACCGGGATTAAAGTCGCCAAAGGCCGGGCGCTGAATCGCCTTGCCGGCATTGATGCGGCCGACCAGTTTCTCGGTCAGATAGGCTTTCAGGGTCAGGTTGGGCAGCACGTCGGTATCGGACGTGTTGCGGTTGACAGCCACCGGCCGGTCATTGACGTTGCTGAAGCCATTCACGTCGAGCTCGGTTTTCACGACGCGCACGCCCAGCGTGCCTTCCACCGGCACCGGACCGGCGTCAAAGCCGAAACGGGTTTTGCCGTAGAAGGCGGTGGTGTCTTCGCTGTTGCGGTACAGCGAGTAAGGATCGGGCGCGGTGCGGCCGTCACGGCCATACATCTTGCGCCAGGCATCGATATTGGCGTGCTGGTATTGTTCGCAGATCACCAGCCAGCGGTTCATGCCGTAGTTGTTTGCCAGCTTCATCGACGGGCAGGTCAGGCCCGGCAGCGACGACACGGCGGGCAAACCGGCCGGCGCCGGCAGGAAGTTCTGGCTCTCGTGCTGGTATTGCGATTTACGCTGGGCCAGCCGTACGCCGCCCGAAAATTCGCGGAAAAAGCTGTCTTCGCCGTTGTTCCAGGTGACGTCGCCGCGCCAGTCGTTGGAACTGCCGCCCGAAGACTGCCAGTTGTCGATGAAGGCGCCCAGCGTGTAGTTATTCGGGTCCATCATGTTATAGCCGGGATAATCGTAGAACGCGCCGCCGTTGCGGTAGGTACTGGCAGTGATCGTGGTCGGATGCGCCTGCATTTCCATGATCGGGAATTCCTGCTTCCAGCGGCTGGTAGTGCGCACGAATTCACTGCTCACCTTGAGCGATGGCGAGACGTTCCAGCGCCCCCCTATGGCCGCCTGGTGCGTTTCCGAATCATCCTGCGGCGTCTGGTTGGAGCTCAGCGTGAACGGGTTGCTGGACGAAGTGACCGTGTCCACCTGCCTGGTGCCGGGGAACAGCGTGTAGCGGCTGTCGGCGTTCCAGCCCAGCCCGCTGAGCATGAACTGGCGTTCCATGTCGTGGTCGATGCGGGTGGACCAGCCTTCCGCATACAGCTCGACGGTGTTGGACGGCCGCCATTGCAGGGCCCAGTTGGCGACATAGCGGGTGCGGTCGCCGCGCGCATTGACGTGGCCCAGATCGAACGGGCCGGTAATGGTCGGATCGCTGGTGATGGTGTTCGACGGCGGCGAGTTCCATGCCACTTCATCGTGGTAGCGGCCACGCTGGTAGGACAGGCCCAGCAGCGCGCCAATATCGCCCACCGAGGTCTTCCAGCGGTTCGACACCATGCCCGACACTTGCGGATCGTTGGTGCCGGACTTGTCGCGGTTTTCCACGCGGGTGGCGATATTGCCGGTAAAACCGGCAAAGTCGAACGGCCGCGCCGTGCGCACATCGATCACGCCGGCGGTGCCGCCTTCGACCATGTCGGCGCCCTGGGTCTTGTAGACATCGATACGCGACAGCATGGTGGTGGGAATGTCGGCCAGGTACAGGTTGCGGTTGTTCGAGGTATACACCTCGCGGCCATTGAGCAGGGTGGTCAGGCCGGGCAAGCCGCGGATGATGACGGCGTTGGCTTCGCCGCCCTCGCGGCGCACCTGCACGCCGGTCACGCGGCCGAGGATTTCAGCGACGTTTTTGTCGGGGAATTTACCGGCTTCTTCGGCGACGATGGAGTCGAGCACCTCGTCGGCGTTTTTCTTGATGGCCTGGGCGTTTTGCGCGGCGCGGCGTACGCCGGTGACGGTCACCGAAGTGATGGCGCCGGCGTTCGGCCCCGTGTCTGCCTCGGCCGGTACCGCCTGGGCCCAGACCGATGCGCTGCTGAGGATGCCGGCGCTGGCCAGCACGGCTACCGATAATTTGATTTGCAGGCGTGGGGATACGTAACGCCCGGTTGCGGGAACGCTCATGATGTCTCTCTCCGTGGTTATAGTTTTTTTGACTTCTCTGTTTGCCGGCGCGTTGTCTGCACCGGCGAGAGTGATCTTAGTGAGCGTCAAGGCGCGCAACCAATCACATTTTCGCGCACGCTGATATCGAAACTATTATGTCGGACGAGTGTCTAATCCTATTTCATAGGCAACGGTAGCCACTTGCAGCTTCCTTGCTATAGCCGACAGCAACAATATTTGCTGCGAATGGAGTGCTAAAATGCCACACACTCAGGAGGTCACCATGTCCAACCCTGTCCGCCGCCACTCATCTGCGGTCAACGAGTTCCCCCAACAACTATCGCCAGATGAAGAATTAGCCATCTTTGAGAAGGTAGTCCTCGAATTGATGAGCGACCCGCAGAAATTGCGAGAAGTAGTGGTGCGAGCCGGAATCGCTACGCCATCCGGTAAGCTCACCAAAGGCTATAGAAGCTGATGACTCCCAGTTCACGTTACCAACTGCTCCCAAGCTTGCTTGTCTTGCCAGTGAAAAATTTAGTTGGCAACATCGGACTGAGCAAGTAGCTGTGGTGGGCGCGATCATCGCTCCCGGACTATGTCTGAATCTTTTGGATGCAAGTGGTCTTGGCTACCTTCAAACTGCCTACAAAGCCTTGTTTGCAGCGCGCGGTGGGGAAGGATTCATGCCCAAAAATGGTGAAGGCCGGGAATTATGGAAGCGCAATCTCGATTGTGCCGTGATCAATATGGTTCATGAGCTCAGGTCACTCACCCAATCCGGAAAATGGCTACACGAGTCAAGTCACAGTGGGAAGTTTATGCCGTATGACACCGTACGCGGCGCCTTCTGGGAAGGCGGCCCCCTCTATCCGGGGGCGCGCATCGAAAAGAAGAGCCACGTGCAAATTTGCGTGAGAAATCCCAACAGCATTCTGGGATATTTTCGTCCCCTTCAAGACAACTGAGCCAGTTTCAAATGGCAGCAATGGCCGAGCAGCCGCTAAAGGTTAGCGCTGCTCGTCCACATGATGCATCGTTACTTGTCCGCGACCTTCAGCTGTTTGACGTCCAGCTTTGACTCGCCAAAGGTTTCCTTGTCAAACTCGCCGGTCAGCTCCACCACGGTGTTGTGGTCGATGGTGACGCCTTGCGGGAAATGGCGGCTGTCGATTTCCACCGTCATCTTGCCGCTGGCATCGGTAAACTCGTAGTCTTCACCGCCCTTATGGCTGGTCAGCTTACCCTTGAGCTTGACGTACTGGTCGTCCTTGCCCTTGGCCAGCAAGTCCTTGGCGGTGCTCAGCGGCACGCTGGACGGGCCGCTGTAGCCGGCGGCAGGGGCTTTGTTGGAAGGGCCGGCATAGCCGCCAGTCTGGGCCACGGCAAAGGCGGAACCGGCCAGCAGTGCGGAAATAAACGAGAGTTGAACGAGGCGCTTCATGGTGTGTCCTTTCGTGGTGTGGTGTGACTGCATTACACCGGGCGGACATTAACCGTATCTTAATGCGCGCAGGTCAAACCCAGCCCCCTTGCACCACAATGCCAGCCTTGCAGCTTAGGGGTCGTGCGGGTTAGCAGAGGCCGGAAAATTCAGCGTCACCGCCAGCCCGCGTCCACCGATGCCATCGCCAAAGCTCACCGCCACGCTGTGCAGATCGGCGATGCGCTGGACGATCGACAGCCCGAGTCCACTGCCGCCCTGCTCGGTGCCCAGCACGCGGAAGAAGCGTTCGGTCAGGCGCTGGCGGCTGGCCGGCTCCACGCCGGGGCCGTCGTCGCGCACGGTAATGCATACCTGTCCGGCGATGCTGCCGGCTTCGATCTCGACGCGGCCGCCATCACGGCCATAGCGCAGCGCATTGTCCACCAGGTTGCGCAGCACGATCTGCAGCATGTCGGCGTTGGCCTGCACCTGCGCCACATCGCAGCGCACGGCCAGCGTGATGCCGCGCCGCGCCGCCGCCTCGGCATGGCTGGCCTGCAACTGTTGCAGCAGGGGCGCCAGCGCCACCGGCGCAATCGCCAGCTGTTCGCGCGCTACGGGATCGAGACGCGCCAGCGTCAGCAGGCTGTCCACCAGCGCCGTCACGCGGCCGATATCGGTGCGCAGCTTGTCGAATGGCGCCGCCAAGGCCGGATGCTGGCGCTGCAGCAGCTGCACATGCATGTGCAGGCCGGCCAGCGGCGTGCGCAATTCGTGGGCGGCGTCGGCGGTAAAGCGGCGTTCGGCCTGCAAGGCGCCGTCGAGCCGCGCCAGCACGCCGTTGAGCGCCAGGACGATCGGCAGCAGTTCGCGCGGCTGGCCGGCGGTAGGCACCAGCGCCAGGTCGTGCGGGGTCTTGGCGGCAATCGCCGTCGCCGTGCGGCGCAGCGGCGTGAGCACGCGGGCGATCAGCAGCCAGCAGACCAGCGCCAGCAGCGCCAGCACGCCCAGCACCGGCAGCCACAGGTGCTCGGCCAGTTCTTCCAGGATGTCGTAGCGTTTTTTGTATTGCTGGCCCACCTGCACTTCGACGCGCTGCGGGCCAGCAGCCGGCTCGGAACGCACCACGAATACGCGCCAGCGGCGGCCGTCCAGCTGCGGGTCGGCAAAGCCGTGATCATCGTCGAAATCACGTACGAACGGCTGCTCCGGCGCGCCGCCGCTGCGCTGGAGCACGCGGCCATCGCGCACCACCTGGTATTGCATGTCCACCTTGCGGCCATGGCTGCTGCGCGCGGGCGCCAGCAGGCTGCGTTCATCCCAGGCGCTGGTGGCGGCGATCAGCATATAGCCCGATTCCTCGAGCGCATCGTCGAATACTTCGTTGGTCTCGTGCCAGGCAATCAGGGTGACGATGGCCAGGCTGGCCAGCCACAGCACGCTGCTGGCGGCGACAATCACGGCCACCAGCCGGCGCCGCAACGACCAGGCTGCAGCGGCGGGAACGTCGGCGTGGCCGGGCTCAGTCGCCATCGTGGCGCAGCCGGTAGCCAAGGCCGCGCACGGTCACGATCGTGTCGCCGCCGAGTTTCTTGCGCAGGTTATGGATATACACTTCGATGGCATTGCTTTCCACCTCGTCGCCCCAGGCATACAGGGTTTCCTCGATCTGGGTGCGCGAGACGATGCTGTTCTTACGCAGCATCAGCGCATACAGCACGTGGTATTCGCGCGCCGTCAGCGCCAGCGGCTGGCCGCGCAGGCAGGCCTGTTTGCTGTCGAGGTTGAGCGAAATCTCACCGTGGACCAGCGCATTGCTGACCTGGTCGGCCGCACGCCGCACGGCAGCGCGGATGCGGGCCGACATTTCTTCCAGTTCAAAAGGCTTGACCAGGTAATCGTCGGCGCCCAGGTCCAGCCCTTCGACGCGCTCGGCCAGGGTATTGAAGGCGGTGATCAGGATGACCGGCACGCGGTTGTTCTCGGCGCGCAGGGTGGCCAGCAGGGCGTCGCCACTCATGCCGGGCAGGCCACGGTCGAGCAGCACGCAGTCGTAGCGGTGGGTCAGCAGCGCGGTATGGGCCGAGTCGCCACGGCGCACCCAGTCCACCGCGTGCTGGTCCAGCCGCAGCCAGGACTGGATGGTCTCGCCGAGGGAGTTGTCGTCTTCTACTAACAGGATGCGCATGGCGGAATTGTGAGCAGCGAAGATGAACCGAATCTTAAGGAACCGCGCACCTCGCTGTCATGCTCAGCCGGCGCCGCGTGCCTGACGTGAATCGAGACGGGCGCGCAGTTCCTGGATTTCGGCGGCAAAATTGTCGCGTGCGGTAATCGCACCGACCAGTTCCATTTCGGCGGCCAGGCGGCGGTCGGAATCGGCGGCCGATGCCGCCACATTGTTTTCCAGCTGGCGGCGCAGGTCGGCCAGCTGGCTGTCCTTACCTTCGATGGCCAGTTGGTCCTTGGCCTTGCCGACCAATGCATCGGTGGCGATCTGGCGGGCGTTGCGCAATTCGGCCTGCAGGCGCTCGATCTGCTCGTCGCGCTCTTCCAGGATGGCTTTTAGTTCTTCGCGTTCCGCGGTCAGGCTGTCGCGCTGGCCTTCCAGTTCCTCGCTCGACTTGAGCAGGGCGTCCAGATCGCTTTCGGCCTGTTCCTGGCCGCTGCGGCTGGCGGCGCCCGCCTCGTCGGCGTATTGCTGGGCCCAGGTGGTCAGCGCGCTCAGTACGGCGTCTGGCAGCTCCGGCTTGGGCGCGGGCGGTTTGGACTGCGTGCTGCGCCAGGTGGCCACATGCTTGTGGACGGAAACCGACGCTTCCGTGTCCAGTGCGCCGCTCACGGATTCGATGGTAACCGCCCTGCCGTCGCGCTGTAACTGCTCCGCTGCTGCGGCAACCTCATCGAATGTGACGCCTGCTCGTGCCATGACTTTCTCCAAGTTGAATCAGACCGCCAATATAAACGATAACTGCCTGTTTTCCCACCAGCAATAGGACCAGCAATAGGGCGAAATGCAACAGTGGATGAACCGCATTTGAACCGCGATTGAACCGCTCAACGAGGTGCATGGTGGGCGCGCGCACATAGCCGCTGGCTGACAGGCGATAACTTGTACCTACGCCGCATCCACGCCGGCCCACACAACTTATATTGGAGCACACCGTGAAAAAAATCCTGACCGCCGTTGCACTCACCATGGCTTTGGGCGCCGCCCATGCTGCCGACATCGTCGATACCGCCAAATCGGCCGGTTCGTTCAACACCCTGATCACCGCCGTACAGGCCGCCGGTCTGGAAAGCACCCTGAAAGGTCCGGGCCCTTACACGGTGTTCGCACCGACCGATGAAGCTTTTGCCAAAATCCCTAAAGCCAAGCTGGACGCCCTGCTGAAAGACAAGGCTGCACTGACCAAGGTGCTCACCTACCACGTAGTGCCAGGCAAGGTCATGGCTGCCGACGTCAAACCGGGCATGGTGAAAACCGTGGAAGGCAATACCGTCAAGGTCAGCGCCAGTGGCGGCAAGGTCATGGTCGACAAGGCCCATGTGACCAAAACCGACATCGCTGCCGACAATGGCGTGATCCACGTCATCGACACCGTGCTGATGCCTAAATAAGTCCCCAGCAAGGGTGGTTGGCCGCCCTGCTCTGCGTTCGACGCCACCTGCGGGTGGCGTTTTGCCTGGTCACGGCGCGTTTTGCGCTATATTGGGCGCATGGACCATCATTACCTAACCCCGCTGTTCGCCCCTACCTCGATTGTTGTTTTTGCCGGCAGCAACGAGCAGCCGGACAGCCAGACCAGCTACGGGCGCAGCATCCGCGCACAGCTCGAACAGGGCGGCTTTACCGGCCCGGTCAGCTACCTCGACATTCATATGACCGGCACCCTGGCCGACCTGGCGCAGTCGCGCGCCGATCTGGCCGTGATCGCCCTGCCGCATGACCAGCTGACCTTTGCGCTGGAAGTGGCCGGCCGCATCCAGTGCAAGGCGGCGCTGATCCTGTCGTCCGGCGTCGATCCGGCGCTGGCCACGGCGCTGGTCGGCATCGCCAAACGTCACGACATCCACCTGCTCGGCCCCAACTGCCTCGGCTACCAGCGTCCGCGCCTGCACCTGAACGTCAGCGTGGCAGGCCCGCTGGCACGGCCGGGCAGCCTGGCGCTGATTTCGCAATCGGGCGCACTGACCACCGCCATCCTCGACTGGGCCGACAAGAACGCGGTCGGCCTGTCGGCGGTGGTGTCGCTGGGCGCCAACACGGCGGTGGACCTGGCGCAAACGCTCGATTTCCTCGCCACCGATCCGGCCACCCACAGCATCGTCATCTGCATGGAGGGACTGACCAACGCGCGCCGTTTCCTGTCGGCGCTGCGCGGCGCGGCCAACACCAAGCCGGTGATCGTGCTCAAGGCCGGCAACGCCAGCGCCGCCTCGCAGGCGGCGCTCACGCACTCGGGTGCGATGGTACTCAGCGACGTGGTGTTCGATGCGGCGCTGCGCCGTACCGGAGCCGTCAGGGTCAAATCCTTTGTGCAGCTGTTCTCGGCGGCCAAGTGCCTGGCTTCGCGCTACCGCCCGGTGGGGCCACGCCTGGCGGTGGTCACCAATGGCGGCGGCCCTGGCGTGCTGGCGGCCGACTGGATCCATGAACTGGGTCTGCAACTGGCCCAGCTGTCGCCGGCCAGCGTCGAAGCGCTGCGCCCGCTGGTGCCCGAACACGCCACCCTGTCCAACCTGCTCGACCTCGGCGAAGACGCCGATGCCGAAGCTTTCCGCGCCGCCGTGCAGGTGTGCGCGCGCGACAGCGAGGTCGATGGCATCCTGGTCATTTATTCGCCCAAGCTGGGCGGCGATCCGGCCACCGTGGCGCAAGCCGTCAGCGCCCTGAACGCCGGCCTGGGCAAGCCGCTGCTCACCTGCTGGATGGGCGACATGCAGGTGGCCGAAGCGCGGCAGATCATCAACACCGCCGGCCTGGCCACCTTCCGCACGCCGGAAGCGGCGGTCGATGGCTTCAGCAACATCGCCTCGTTCTACCAGAACCAGCAACTGCTGCACCAGACCCCGCCGCCGCTGTCGCAACTGGCCGACCCCGACCTGGACGGCGCCCGCCTGCTGATCGAAAGCGTGCTGGCCGAGCGGCGCAAGGTGCTGACCGAAATGGAATCGAAAGCGCTGCTGGCGGCCTTCCATATTCCGATCACGGCCACCATGCTGGCGCGCAGCGCTACCGAAGCGGTGCTGATCGCCAGCCAGCTTGGCTACCCGGTGGCGATGAAAATCGATTCACCCGATATCACCCATAAATCGGACGTGCAGGGCGTGGTGCTCAATGTGTTCACCGCCGCCGGCGTGCGCGACACCTACGACGACATGCTGGCCACCGTGCAGCGCCTGCGCCCGGAGGCCAAAATCAATGGCATCACGCTGCAGAAAATGGCCGGCAAGCGCCATGGCCGCGAACTGTTCATCGGCGTCGCCACCGACCGCCTGTTTGGCCCGGCGATCAGCTTTGGCGCCGGCGGCACCATGATCGAACTGATCGCCGACCGCGCCACCGAACTGCCGCCGCTGAACCAGTTCCTGGCGCAGCGCCTGATCAGCCGGGTACGCGCCGCCGACACGCTGGGCGAATGGCGCGGCGCACCGCCGGCCCAGCGCGAGGCCATCGAACACATTCTGCTGCGCGTCTCGGAAATGGTGTGCGAACTGCCGCAGCTGCGCGAGATCGATATCAACCCGCTCATCGTCGACGAACACGGCGCACTGGCCGTCGATGCGCGCATCGTCATCGACGCCGCGCCGCCGTCCTCCCACCAGTACGACCACCTGGCCATCCTGCCCTACCCGGCCGCCTACACCCAGCAATGGCCGCTGCGCGGCGGCGGCCTGTACACGCTGCGCGCGGTGCAGCCGGACGACGCCACCATGCTGCAGGAATTTACCCGCGGGCTGTCCGAAAAATCGCGCTACTACCGTTTTGCCTCGTCGCTGCGCGAGTTGTCGGTGCCGATGCTGGCCAAGTACACGCTGATCGACTACGACCGCGAAATGGCGCTGGTGGCCGTGCAAACCCTGCGCACGCCGGGCGCCGACGGCGGTTTTGTCGAAGTCGAACGCATCCTCGGCGTGTCGCGCTACATTTCCAACCCCGACGACAGCAGCGGCGAATTCTCGCTGGTGGTGGACGACCGCTTCAGCGGCCAGGGTCTGGGCACGCGGCTGATGCTGGCGATTATGGACGTGGCGCGCGACAAGGGACTGGTCGAACTCAATGGCCTGGTGCTGGTCAAGAACAGCGGCATGCTCAAGCTGATGGCCAGCCTGGGCTTCCAGATCCGGCCGTACGAGGAGGATCCTGATTTCCGCTTGTGCAGCAAGATGTTGTAGCGGGCGATCACGCTAAACAGACAAGGTCTGCCGCGCTGCCTGGCTGATTGCCTGGGTGGCCGGGTGGCTCAGGCGGCGTTCGGTGGTAATCGCATAGACCTGCTCGCGCAGCGTGGGAATGGTGCCCACCAGTTGCACCGAAAACTGCCCGCTCAGGGTTTCGGCGATCGCCGCCGGAGCAAAAAACAGGCCGACGCCGGCTTGCCCGAAAGCCTTGAGCATGGCGCTGTCGTCAAACTCCCCCACCACCTGCAGGCGCGGCACATGCGTATGCAACCACTGCATGAGCTTGGCGCGTACGGCAAAATCCTCGCCCGGCAGCAGCAGCGGCATATTGTTCAGGCAGGCCGGAAAAGCCCCCTCCAGTCTGGCGGCCAAAACGGGGGCGGCAAACACGCCGAGGTCGCTTTCGCCGAGCAGGTGACTATAGCCGCGCACGCTCAGATGGCTGGGCATGGGGCGGTCGGCAATGATCAGGTCGAGCCGGTGGATGGCCATGTCGGCCAGCAGCGCCGCCAGCCGCCCTTCGCGGCAGATCAGCCGGGTTGGCTCGTCGAGCGACAGCGCCGGCGCGATCAGTTGGCAGGCCACCGCTTTCGATACCGAGTCGGACACCCCCACGCGATAGCTGCTGGCCTTGGTGCTGGCCTGGTCGCGCACCACTTCGAGCAAGGCGTCGCCAGCGCTAAAAATATCTTCGGCATGGCGCAACACGCGGTTGCCGGTCTCGGTCAGCTCCAGCCGCCGGCCTACGCGGCGAAACAATTCGACCCCCAGCGTGTCGGCAAATTCGGTCAGCTGGCCGGAAATCGACTGCGGCGTCAGGTGCAGCTGCTCGGCCGCCTTGGCGATGCTGCCGCTGCGCGCCACCATCCAGAAGTAGCGTAAGTGCTTGTAATTAAGAGTAGCCATGATCTTTTACACATCCAGATTTTCGATGATTCACTAAAGTATATTCGAATTGTACGAACAATCGTGCGAACTTATGATGTGTCCGTTGTTAAACCTTATTCATGGGGAGGGCGGTTCATGACCGGAATTGAAAATATAGCAAGCGGGCCCATGTGGGCAGGCTTTATCGCCTTTGTGCTGTTCATGCTGGCACTCGATTTATGGGTGTTCGGCGGTAACAAGGCGCACAAGGTATCTGTCAAGGAGGCGGCCGCATGGTCGATCGGCTGGCTCAGTCTGGCGTTGCTGTTCAACGCAGGCCTGTGGTGGCACCTCAACGGCACGGTGGGACCGGAAATCGCCGAGCAGAAGTCGCTCGAGTTCCTGTCCGGCTACCTGATCGAAAAAGCGCTGTCGGTCGATAACGTCTTTATCTTCCTGCTGATCTTCACGGCCTTCGGCGTCAAGCCGGAATACCAGCGCCGCGTGCTGATCTACGGTGTGCTCGGTGCGATCGTGATGCGTGCGGTCATGATCCTGGCAGGCGCCTGGGTGGTGAGCGAGTTCAAATGGATCTTGTACGTGTTCGGCGCCTTCCTGCTGTTCACCGGCCTGAAAATGCTGAAAGCGGTCGATGACGAACCGGACGTGAAGAACAATGCTGTGCTGCGCTGGGCGCGCAAGGTGCTGCCGGTATCGGAAGAAGACCACGGTGAAAAGTTCATCGTCACCAAGAACGGCAAGCGCTATGTGACCACGCTGATGCTGGTGCTGATCCTGGTGGAAGTGACCGACCTGATCTTCGCAGTGGACTCGATCCCGGCAATCTTCGCGATCACCTCCGATCCGTTCATCGTGTTCACGTCGAATATGTTTGCGATCATGGGCTTGCGGGCGCTGTACTTCCTGCTGGCTGACATCGCCGACCGTTTCCACCTGCTCAAATATGGCCTCGCCCTGGTGTTGTGCTTCATCGGCGCGAAAATGCTGCTGCTGCCGTGGCTCCATATTCCGGTGCACATTTCGCTGACGGTGGTGGCTGTGCTGATCGCCAGTAGCGTGATTGCCAGCCTGTATTCGACCCGCAAGAAAAAGTAAGTTAATCAGGCAACCTCGCAAAAGACCAGCGAGGTTGCCACTTCAAGGAGTTCTGTCATGCGTAACTACGAACCAGACAGCGCCAGCGCCGCTGGCCGTATCCTGGCCCTGTGCATGGTGGTGGACGGTGCACTGTCGCCATCCGAACTGCGCGCCCTCACCCGCACGCGCCTGCTCGAGTACATCGATATCGATATCGATACCTTCCACGCCCTGCTGGAAGAGCTGTGCAACGATTTGCTCAGCAGCGCGGTGCGGCAAGACCACGTGGAAATCGACCCGGCCACGATGGACGCCCTGCTCGGTGAAATCCGCGACCCGGAGCTGCGCCGCCACCTGCTGCGCGCCATGTGGACCATCGCCGATGCCGATGGCGTGCTGGCCGATGCCGAAGCCACGCTGCTGGCGCGCGCCTGCGCCATGTGGTCTGCCGAGTCGCGTTTTATCCGCGATGAGCAGGCCCTGGCCTCCAACCGCTAATCGCTCAGCGCCAACCAGCTTCTGCCACACCGCCTGCCGGCCACGCGCCGGCAGGACTTCCCTCCTCCTGCTCCACCCTTCCTCTGCCGCTGCTCTGCTGGCTCCCCTGTTGCGCCATGTCGCAGGCTCATGTTGTTTAATAACAACATATATTGCATATAAAATCATTGCCAATGAGTAATGAGACTTTCCTTGATCCTCACTACACTAGCCATGTGTCAGTAGCTAAATAATATCAATATTATTCAAGGAGCAATATCATGGGAGCATTAATCAAGATGCGCCGCCATGCTGCAGCGCCATGGTCTGTCGGCGGCGTCAGTGGCAAGCCAACGCTGGCCTACATGGCGCTCGTCAAGGCTTTCAGTATCACGCGCCATCTCGGCCAGCACTTTCAGCTTTCGCAGCTGCTGGGCGAGATGGGCTTGCTGGACCAGCGCCAGTATTACCCGGGGCTCAGGTATCGTTATCTGCGCAAGTATTACCTCGGTACGGGCTTTTCCATTCGCGAGCGTCTGCAGGTGGCCATCAACCACCATCACAGCATGGCCCGGCATTTCCGGCCCGATTGCCTGGCCATTGCCTACCGTAGCGGACATGCTTTATGGCGCTGCCAGCTGGAAGACCTTGCGCTTCAGGTCACACTGCGTATGCCCTATGTCTACAACCACGACGGCGATCTGTGCCTGTCGCTGGACGTCAACGGGGAAAATGTGTCGATCATGACGTTTTCGCTGGCGCCGGGGGCCGTGGTTGGCATCGCCGAGCCGCAGGTGCTGCTGGTATCCGGGATTCAGGGTATTGCTGGGAAAATTAGCGAAGTGCGGCGGGCGACCGAACTGTGCAACAACGTTTCGCCAGCCCACATGCTGCTGTTCGCAGCCTCCGCCCTGGCGGCGGAAATCGGTCTTCAGACCATCGTTGGTATGGGGCAGCATCGGATGCGCGGTATGCCGGCGGCGGGCAAGGCATCGACCGCCTTCGACTACGACGCTTTCTGGATGCATACCCTGGGTGAAGAACAGCCCGGCGAGTTCTACCGCATGGCGCTGCCGTATGCCGACAAGCCGATCGAGTCGGTGCCGGCCAAGCATCGCAGCCGCGCCCGTAAACGCCGTGAATTACGCAACATCATCCGTCACGATATCGAATCACAAGCACACCAGGCACTGCTGAGAAATTGTATTATTGAAAATAATATTTCCAATAATGCATAAAAACGACAGGTGCACCGGCTAAAAAGCAGCCGCACTGTCCTGGACATTGCACGACCGTAACCCCGTCAGTGCCAAAGTCACGATACAATACGTTACATTCGTCCACTTCAAGCGCAGCATCTCCCGCGCGCCCCTAACGCAACACAGCAACACAGCAGCGCTCTCCGCAGTCAGCAGGCCGCCCACCCGGGACAGCCCGCCTTCTTTTCTACACTTATTGCACGTTGCCGTCAGCGTCGATCTTGCGCACTTCGCCCAGGTTCAGGCCGCGTACGCCGTCTTCCACCTTCTTCATGTCGCCCACCACCACCCACACCAGCTTGCCCGGCTCGATGGTGCGCGCCGCAATCGCGTTGGCCTGCTCGGGCGTCAGCGCGCGGACCTTGGCGGTAAAGCTGTTGTAGTAGTCTTCCGGCAGCTTGTACTGGACGATGGTGCTGTAAGCGCCGCCCAGCTGGCCCGCCGTCTCGAACGAGCCTGGCAGCGACAAGGTGGAATTGTCCTGCGCTTCCTTCAACTCGTCAGCCGTGATCGGCTTGCCGCCGGCAATGTCGCCGTACTCGCGTACCAGTTCCTGCAAGGCTTCCTTGGTCTTGTCGGCCTGCACCGGCGAGGTGCTCAGGTACAGGCCCTGGCCCAGCGCCGGCAGCACGCTCGAGCGCACGCCGTACGACCAGTGCTTGTCTTCGCGCAGGTTCATATTGATACGCGAACCGAAGTTGCCGCCAAAGATGTTGTTAACCACGCCCAGTTGCACCGCTTCCGGCGCATTGCGCGGCGGCGCCAGTTGCACCGCGTAGATCACGCTTTGCTGCGCACCGGGTTTGTCCATCAGGTAGACGCTGGTCTTTTGCGGTTGCGCCACCTGGGCAATGTCTTTCTTCGGCACGGCGCCGGCCTTCCAGCCGCCAAACGCTTTTTCCAGCTGCGGCACGATCTCGGCCAGCGTGGTATCGCCCACCACCAGCAGCGTGGCGTTGTTCGGCTTGAACCAGCTCTGGTGATAGTTGACCAGGTCCTCGCGCTTGATGCGCAACACCGAGTCCTCGGTGCCGCTGCCGCTCAGCGGCAGGCCGTAGGCGTGCTCCTTGCCGTACACCAGTCCCGGAATCACGCGCAGCGCCATTGCCGACGGGTTGTTTTTTTCACGCTGGATGGCGGCCAACTGGTCCTTGCGCAGGCGGTCCAGCTCTTTTTGCTCGAAGGCCGGGCGCAGCGCCACGTCGGCATACACATCGAGCGCCTTGGGCAGGGTCGCTTTGAGGGTATTGAGCTGAACAAACGAGCCGTCCAGGTTGTTGTAGCTGGAAATCGAGGCGCCCAGCGATTCGATCTCTTCGCTGACCTGCGCGGCGCTGCGTTTTTGCGTGCCTTCGTCGAGCATGGACAGGGTCAGGCTGGCCACGCCGGGCAGCTTGTGCGAATCGGAAGCATAGCCGGCATCGACCATCAGCGACAGGTTGACCACCGGCGCCGAGTGACGCTCGGCCAGCACCACCTTGAGGCCGTTGGACAGCGTGGCCTTCTGCATAGCCGGCAGCTTGAGCGACTCGGCCTGGCCCAGCGCCGGCGGCTTGCTGCGGTCAAGCTTGGCGGTGGTGGCGTAATTGGTCGGGAACGGCTGCACGTCGAGCACATAATCGCCATCGGACAGCCAGGCATTGAGCGCCTGCTTGACACTGGCCGGGGTGGCGGCCTTGACTGCCTTCAGGTAGTCCTTGTAGCAGTCCGGATTGCCGGCATAGGTCTGGCAGCTGGCCAGCAGGTCGCTCTTGCCGCCAAAGCCACCCACGCGTTCGACGATGCGGGTGTACTGCGCCAGGATCTTGGTCTTGGCAATTTCGAGCTCGGCGGCGGTGGGACCGTTTTTCAGCAGCGCCTGCAGTTCCTCATCGGCCAGGCGTTCCATTTTGGCGGAGTCGGCGCCCGGGCGCGCGGTCATCACCATGTAGAACTGGCCGGCGATTTCGGACCCGCGGTTAGCGGTGCTGGCGTCGGTGGCAATCTGCTCCTTGTACACCAGGCGCTTGTACAGGCGCGAGGTCTTGCCCGAACCCAGCACGTAGGCGCCCAGGTCGAGCAGCGGTTCGGTCACGGTGTTGGTGCCCGGTACATTCCAGACGCGGTAGATGCGCGCCTGCGGCACGCGGTCCTGCACGGTGCTGCGGTGGGTGCCGGTGCGCTTGGCGATCCACTCCGAATGCTTGGCCAGCGGCGGCCCGGCAGGAATGTCGCCGTAGTATTTCTGTACCTTTTCCAGCGCTTCCTGCGGCGAGATATCGCCCGACAGCACCAGCGTGGTGTTGTTCGGACCATAGTTGGTCTTGAACCAGTCGGTCACATCATCCATGGTCGCCGCATCGAGGTCGGTCATCGAACCGATCGTGGTCCACGAATACGGGTGGCCGACCGGCCAGGTGTTTTCGGTCAGCAGTTGACGGGTGACGCCATACGGCTGGTTCTCGCCCTGGCGTTTTTCGTTCTGCACCACGCCGCGCTGCAGGTCGAGCTTTTTCTTGTCCAGCACGCCGAGCAGGTGGCCCATGCGGTCGCTCTCGGCAAACAGCGCATAGTCGAGCATCGAGGTGGGCACGTTCTGGAAGTAATTGGTGCGGTCGGGATTGGTGGTGCCATTGAGGTCGGTGGCGCCGATGCGCTGCAAGGCGTTCAGATAGGTTTGATTGAAGTTGTCGCTGCCGCTGAACATCAGGTGTTCGAACAGGTGGGCAAAGCCGGTCTTGCCCGGTTTTTCGTTCTTCGAGCCGACGTGGTACCAGGTGTTGATGGCGACCACGGGGGTTTTGCGGTCTTCGTGGACCAGCAGGGTCAGTCCGTTCTTGAGCACGAACTTGGTGTAGGGAATATCGGGGATGGCGATGTCGGTTTTCGGTGCTGCCTTGGCGGCGTCGGCGGCGTAAGCGCTGGTGGCCGACATCAAGGCGATGGACGCCGCAACGATGGTGCGGCGAAGGGAAATGGTCATGTGTGTGTTCCTGTGGAGGGATAGCATCCCGCCTGCAATGCAGGCGGGAAATTAACATTATTTACGCTGCTCAGCCGTCTTGTCGCGCGCTGCACGGAACTCGGCATCCCTGGACCAGTTCGGCCAGGTTTTGCCGTCGGCCAGGTCGCGGCCCAGCGAATACAGCATGCCGAGGTCGTGGGCCAGGCCGGTGAATTTCCAGTTCGGGCTCCATTCGTCGGATGGCTGGTGGTAGTTATCGGCCGTGTAGGCTTGCTCGGATTTCGTTCCCGCCGCTATGCCACCTTCGACCCAGTCATTGCCCGAACCGTAGGACAGTGCCGGCACGCCGCGCTTGGCGAAGGGGAAGTGGTCGGAGCGGAAGAAGTAGCCGGCTTCCGGTTTCGGATCGGGCGAATACACCAGGTTCCACTGCTTGGCCTTGGTCACCAGCTGGTCGAGCAGGTCCAGCTTGGCGTTGCCCGAGATGGTGAAGTTGCGCGACGGGCCGTTCGGGCTGAGCGCATCCATATTGATCACGCCGACGGTTTTCGCCAGCGGATACAGCGGATACGAGGCATAGTATTCGGAGCCGAGCAGGCCGCGTTCTTCCGCCGTCACCGCCAGGAACACCACGCTGCGCGCCGGCTTGGCGGCCTTGCCGTAGGCGCGCGCCAGTTCCAGCAGCGCTGCCATGCCGGTGCCGTTGTCAACCGCGCCGTTGTAGATCTTGTCGCCCTTGGCGTCGGGCAGGCCCACGCCCAGGTGGTCCCAGTGGCCGCTGTAGATCACGGTTTCATCAGGACGGCTGGCGCCAGGCAGGCGCGCCACCACGTTCTTGGAGGTGATCACCTGCGCATCAACCGCATAGCGGCCCGACAGCGTTACGTCCTTCAGCTGCACCGGCTTGAAATTGCGCGTTTGCGCCAGTTTTTTCAGCGCCTCGAAATCCTGGCCGCCACGCTTGAACAGGTCCACTGCCAGGTCGCGCTGTATCCACGCTTCCACCGGCGCATGGGCTTCGGCCGGGTTCTTGCGCACGATGTCGTACATGACGTTGGTGTTGGAATTTTTCACCGTGGCCCAGCCGTAGGAAGCAGGCGCGGTTTCGTGCACGATGATGGTGCCCAGCGCGCCACGGCGCGCCATTTCCTCGAACTTGTAAGTCCAGCGGCCGTAATAGGTCATGGCCTTGCCACCGAATTCGCCTTTGCCGGTTTCAAAATCGGGGTCGTTGATCAGCACCACCGCCAGCTTGCCCTTCAGGTCCACGCCCTTGAAGTCATCCCATTTGCGCTCGGGCGCGGTAACGCCATAACCGACAAACACCAGCGGCGCCTTGCTGAATTCCACCAGCTTGTTGCCGCTCATCGAAGCGCGCACGGCCAGATCATCGCCCTGCTTCAATTCCTGCGTGCCCTTGGCGTCCGTCACCGACAGCTTGACCGGTCCCTGGATTTCAAAGCGGCCCAGCGGCACGTCCTGGGTCCAGCTGCGCTCATTCGGCTTGCCCTGGACGGGATCGCCGCCAGGCTGCATGCCGGCCGCCTTGAATTGCTCGACCAGGTAGTTGACGGTCTTGGTTTCACCAGCGGTATTCGGTGCGCGGCCTTCGAACTCGTCGGACGACAAGACCTTGACATCCTGCGACAGGCGCTGGGGGTCGAAGGCAGGGCCGGTGGCGGCTTGCGCCAGTCCGGCGGTCAGCAATGCGGCGGCGATCACGGTGTATTTCAAATCAGGCTCCTTGGTAAGGGGTAGTGAATGCGTGCCTCGTGATGGTTTGACGAGGCGCCCCGGGAATATGACATGAAATACTTTCAGTCGCAATGGCTCGGCTTGATTACCCTTTTATACGAGTCCGGTCAGGTAATACACAGCAATCACGAAGAACACTGCCAGCGTCTTGATGATGGTGATGCCGAAAATCTCGCCATACGATTGCTTGTGCGTGAGGCCGGTCACCGCCAGCAGGGTGATCACGGCGCCATTGTGCGGCAACGTGTCCATGCCGCCGCTGGCCATCGACACCACCCGGTGCAGCACTTCGAGCGGTATCTGCGCCGCTTCCGCAGCGCGGATGAACTGGTCCGACATGGCCGCCAGCGCAATGCTCATGCCGCCCGAGGCGGAACCGGTAATGCCGGCCAGCGTGGTCACCGACACCGCCGCATTGACCAGCGGATCGGGCACACTTTTCAGCGCGCTGCTGACTGCCAGAAAACCGGGCAGCGCGGCGATCACGCCACCAAAGCCGTATTCGGAAGCAGTGTTCATGGCCGCCAGCAGGGCGCCGCCGACAGCCGCCTTGGTGCCTTCGGCAAAGGCGGCGCGCACGCGGCCAAAAGCGGTGACCACCACGAACACGATACCGAGCAGCAGCGCGCCTTCCACCGCCCAGATGCCGATCACCGTCTTGATCGGCAAGGTGATGTCGGCGCGCAGGCCCGGCAGGGCGTCGGCCGTCAGCGCATAATTGTCGCCATACCAGAGCGGGATCATCTTGGTCAGCACAAAGTTCACAACGCCGACGAGCACCAGCGGCGCAATCGACAGCAGCGGATGCGGCAGGCCGGTGCGCGGGGCCGCCGGTTTTTCATCGACGCTGCCGCCATAGCCCTCGCCGGTAGCCATGACCTTGCGGCGGCGCCATTCGAGGTAGGCGAGACCGGCCGCCAGCATGGCCACGCTGCCGATCAGCCCCAGCCACGGTGCGGCCCAGCCGGTGGTCTTGAAAAAGGTGGTCGGGATAATGTTCTGGATTTGCGGCGTGCCCGGCAGGGTATCCATGGTGAACGAAAACGCCCCCAGTGCAATTGCGCCCGGCATCAGGCGCTTGGGGATATTGCTTTGGCGGTAGAGCTCGGCCGCAAACGGGTACACGGCAAACACCACTACGAACAACGACACGCCGCCGTAAGTGAGCAGCGCGCACACCAGCACGATGACGGCGTTGGCGCGCGTGCGGCCAATGTAGCGGATGGCGGCCACCACGATGGACTCGGAAAAGCCGGAAATCTCGATCAGCTTGCCAAACACGGCGCCCAGTAAAAACACGGGGAAGTATAGTTTGACGAAGCCGACCAGCTTTTCCATGAAAATACCGGAAAACACGGGCGCCACGGCACCGGGGTCGGTGAGCAGCACGGCGCCCAGTGCGGCAAGCGGGGCAAACAGGATCACACTGTAGCCGCGATAGGCGGCCAGCATCAGAAAAGCAAGGGCTGCTAGAACGATCAGAAAAGACATGCCGGCTCCATGACAAAGTTAGTGCTTGGATATTCTAGTCTTAAAAGCAACAAGCTCATCCGCTTAAACTATCGTGCATGCAATAATTGCGGCATACACACGCCAACAAAACAACAGCTTCAGCAATGACCATGACTGGAAAACCGATGCGCCCACCGCTTCCGCTACTGCTGCCACTGCTGTTGGCCGCTACCGCGCTCTCTCCTGCCGCGCACGCCCAAACCGCTGCGGCAGAGGCAAGGCGCGCAGCCGCTGCCGACACCACCACCATCGTGCGCATCGGCGCAGTGGCGCCGCTGTCCGGTTCCGCCGCCCACATGGGCAAGGACATCGAAAACGGCGCGCGCATGGCGATTGACGACCTCAACGCCGGCAAGCCAGAGATCGGCGGACGCCACGTCAAGTTCGTGCTGCTGGCCGAAGACGATGGCGGCGACCCCAAGCAGGGCACGGCAGTGGCGCAAAAACTGGTCGATGCCGAAGTCGCCGGCGTGGTCGGCCATCTGAACTCGGGCACCAGCGTGCCGGCCTCGCGCATTTATGCGGCTGCGAATATCCCGCAAATCACGCCGGCCGCCACCACGCCGCTGTACACGCGCCAGGGTTTTCAAACGGCATTCCGGCTGGTGGCCAACGATAACAAGGTGGGCGAAGTGCTGGGCCGCTACGCAGTGCACGTGCTCAAGGCACGCCGCATCGCCGTGATCGACGACCGTACGGCGTTTGGCCAGGGCCTGGCCGATGCATTTTTGAAGGGCGTGCGCGCGCAAGGCACGACGGCCGACGCCGTCAGCCGCCAGTACACCACCGACCGCGCCACCGACTTCAACGCCATCCTCACGCAGATCAAGGCGCGCCAGCCCGACCTGATTTTTTTCGGCGGCATGGACGCGGTGGCCGGCCCCCTGCTCAAGCAGATGCAGGCGCTGGGCATGAACATGCGCCTGCTCAGCGGCGACGGCATCTGCTCCGAGCGCCTGCCGCAGCTGGCGGCCGGCGCCCTGGGCGACAACCAGGTCACCTGCGCGGTGGCTGGCGGCGTGACTGGCAACTACGATGCCGGCTACCGCCAGTTTGTCGATCGCTACCAGCAGCGCTTCCAGCTGCCGCTGCAAACCTATGCGCCGTATGCCTACGATGCCGTGATGCTGCTGGCCAAAGCCATGCAGAATGCCGGTTCGCCGCTACCCGCAAACTACCTGCCGCAACTGGCGCGCATTCAGCACCAGGGCGTGACCGGTGCGATTGCCTTTGACCGCTACGGCGACCTGGCCAAGCCTGCCGTCACGCTGTACACCTATCGGGGTGGCCGCAAGACCCGGCTCGATATTGTGCAGTGACCATGCCCTGAATATGCGCCGAAGGCTTGCTGCCCCTTCATGATCGCTTGCCGTGCGCCGCTGCCGCGCACGCTGGCCTAACATCATGGCTCGCCACTGCCGCCGAGGAATTCATGTCAGCCATCCTGCGCCTGCCTATGGCCCTGGCCATGGTCATGCTCGTTGTCACTTGCCCCGCCATGGGCCGTAACCATCACGCCGAAGAACCGCCTCCGCGCGTGACAATCAGCACCACCCGCGATCCGGTCGACAAGTCCTACCGCAAAATGATCGCCGGCATGGACCGCTTTGAGCGCCTGCATGCACTGGCGCCGCAGGCCACGCTGCGCTTCCAGTTGCTGCCACGCCTGCCGACCACGCAGCTTGACGGCATTACCATGCGCGTGGCCGGGGACAGCGTGTCATTGCCGGTCGAGGTGGCGCCCGACCATACGTTTACCCTCGAACGCAATGAGCGCGCGCTGGCCGAGGATGCCGCGCTGATCGCCAGCCGCAAAACCAGCACGCTGACCTGGCGCGTCCAGGTGCGCAGCCCCGGCGTGCCGCAAGGCATGCGCCGGCTGGGCGACCTGCGCCTTGAGTGCCAGGTTGGCGTGACGGCGGGATTGTTATCCAACAATGCGCGCCTGTTTGCCTGGCTCGGTGATCTGCTGACCGATCCCGACCGCGTATGCGGCGCAGCCGACGGCAACTACCTGTTCTTTGCCGAGCGGCCCGTGTTTGGCGTGACCCTGCACCATGACGGACGCAGCACAGCGCTGCCGTTCGACAGCCTGTACGCGGGTGGCACGCAAACGCCGGCCACGCTGCCGTTCTGCGATTGCCAGGTCCTGCTCGACCGCAGCTACTACGCGCCGATCTGGGACCAGCGCTGGCCCGACGATACGCTGCTGGCATTCGACTACATGGATGACCCGGCAGGCGCCACGGCGCTGGCGCCGGGCTATACGGAAATGACTGCCATGCGCCTGCAGTTGGGGCCGCCGTCGGCCGCGGTCAGCTTCGATGATGGCCGCCAGGTATGGCGCTACCGCTATCCGGCGGACCTGCCGGCAGGCGCAACGCCGGCCTGGGCCGAGTTTGTGATTCTGTTTGGCGCCGACGGCGTGGCGCGCCGCGCCCGCCTGACGGAACCCTTGTAATGTTTTCTACTGTGGATCATGATCGACATATGAACCGACGCTACCTGCCCCTACACCTGCGCCTTGCTTCGGCAAGCCTGATGCTGCTCATTGCCAGCGCCTGCGCCAGCAGTCCGCCGGCGCAGCCCACGCAAGCAGTGCTGCCGGCCCCTGCCAGCCCTGCTGCCAGCAGCACCGAACAACTGTGGCAACAGATTCAGGCCAGTGCCGCCGACAACAGCTGCAACAGCGACAGCCAGTGCCACACCATTGGCATCGGCAGCAAGGCCTGCGGCGGACCGGAGCGCTACCTGGCCTGGTCCAGCCAGCGCAGCGACGGCGCCACCCTGCAACGCCTGGTGGCGCAGCACAGCGCCGCCCGGCGCGCCGACGATGACCGCCAGCGCAGCCTGTCCACCTGTTCAATGGTCTCGGACCCCGGCGCCAGCTGCCGCGCCAACCGCTGCACGCTCAACCCGGCCGCACCTTTCGGTGGCCAGCCGCTGGCCAGGTAAGCGCTACGGCCCGGGCCAGGTCGAAAAAAAGCCCCGCAACGCGCACAGGCGCTGCGGGGCTTTTAGTGACGTACCAGCGGCTTAGTCAGCCAGTGCCTGCTTGTTCGAAGCGTTCTTGAACTGTGGCAGTGGATCGGTGGTATCGATGTCGAGCACGGTGGTACCTTGCTTGACGCCACCCACTGCGTAGCCGATGGCGCCGACATAGCGCGTGTTCTGCGCCAGACCGGACCAGCTCACGCCAACCGACGCGGAGCCACCAACAGTGGCTGCTGCGGGCGACAGCACCTTGAAGTTACCAGCGGTCGAGGTCGGTTGCACGATCCAGCTCGACAGCTTGTAGCTGGTCTGGCCGCCAGCCGGGCGATAGCCCACTACGCAAACACTGTAGTTGGCGACGGCCGGATCGACCAGCTGAATCGATTCGTTCGAGGTCTCGTTGCCACTCTGCAGAATCGCCACGCCGTTACGCAGCACCAGCAGATCGAGGTCGGAGTCGCCCGGTGCGGCGCCGACGTTGTCGGCATCAAACAGCGAGAAACGCGCTACCAGGGTACCGGCCGGGATGGTCACCGGATAGATATGGACACCGGTGGCGGCGCCCGCCTGGCACAGCGCGGCATTGGTGCGCGAAGTATTCGCCTGGCCGATGCTGCGTGTTTGCTGGGTTGCCGGCAACAAGCCCTTGAGCGGGGTGAAGGCGCCGGCAAAGCCGGTACCCACCGTGATCACCTTGCTGCCCGAAGCCTTCTCGCTGGCAATGCTCGCAGGCGCCGCCACGCCCGAACCGCGTGCGGTCAGCGGGCTGCGCACGGTGTGCACACCATCGCTCCAGGTCAGCGAACCGTAGGACCAGCGGTTCAGCGGTGCAGTGGTGCGGGACAGGCGGACCGTGAAGCTGGCTTTTTCGCCCGGCGCCAGCGTCAGCGTGGCTGGCTGTACTGCCACCGTGTAGCCTGGCAGCGACGCCGTGGCGTTATAGGTGGATGCCGTCTCGCTCACATTGGTGACGGTGCGGGTCAGGGTCAGCGCGCCGAGCACGTTGGAGGCGGTCAGCGAAGCCAGGTTCAGGTTGTAGGCCGCGATGGCGCCACCGAAACCGGCGCACTGGCTGCTGGTGTAGATCGCCAGATTCTGGCCGCACAGGAAGCGTGCGTACTCGTTCTCGGAAATGTCATACACCAGGCCTGGGTCGGCCGCCAGGTTGGGCGCGATATGGCCAGCGCCCTGGCCCCAGGGCAGCACACCGGCATTGGTGGCCGAAGTATCCCAGGCTACCGGGCTGGTCAGGCCATCGCTGAAGGTGTTGAAGGCGGTGGTCATCAGCGCCGACTTGATCGCTGCAGGGGTCCAGGTCGGGTGACGCTGCTTGAGCAGCGCAGCCACGCCGGCCACGTGCGGCGACGACATCGAGGTACCGGTCAGGAAGCCCCAGTCGGTCACGGGAGCAACACCGCCGGCGGCGATCGCATTGCGGCCAGCCTGGTCCAGGTCAGCCGTAACGGCCGCCAGGATGTCGGTGCCCGGCGCGGTCAGATCCGGTTTCAGGATGTTGGCATCAGCCACGTTCGGGCCGCGCGAGGACGAACCGTTCATGATCGGCGCCTGCACCGTGTTGTCGAAGGTGGCGCGCAGGTTGCCCAGCGCTGCCGTGGCGTTGCTGTTGGCGGCGATGTAGTTCTTCAGCGTGGTGCCGTTTTCAACCGTGATGTGGATGGTTGACAGCGAGTGGGCCTGGTTGATGATGGTGGCGTTACCGCCTGGTACGTTGGCAATGATCACACCGACCGCACCGGCCGTCTTGGCGTTGGCGCTCTTGTTGACCAGCACGTTATTGCCACGGTCGCAGACCAGGATCTTGCCGGCCACCTTGACCGGATCGAGCAATGGCCCCACGGCGTCGGCGCCGCCAAAGCACTGGTTGAGCGAGGTCAGGCTGGATGCAGGCAGGCCATCGATGCCGGCGTCCTTGGCCAGGATCAGCGGCGCCGACGGCGTGTTGGCGTTGCTCGATGCGCCGGACAGACGGACTTGCGTGCCCAGGGTGGCGTCAGCCAGGTAGATACGGTTGTGGGTCGAGTTGCCGACCGTGACTTGCCACGGGCTCAGGTGGGCCGCTGGCGCCGGGGTGGCCGAGGTCGGGCCCGAGTTACCAGCCGAAGCCGAGACAAACACGCCCGCCAGCGCAGCGCCATAGAACGCCTGCTCAACCGGATCGTCGAAAGTGCCGCCGCCGCTGATCGAATAGTTGATCACGTTGACACCATCCTTGACGGCCTGGTTGATGGCCGAGACGCTGCTGGAAGTGGCGCAGCCGTTACGCTTGGTCGGATCTGTCCAGCAAACCTTGTAGGCGGCAACGCGGGCGCGTGGCGCCACGCCGGAAGCCTTGCCCAGGTTGAGGCCGTTGACGATGGCACTGGTGTTGGCATTGCCTGCCGCAGTACTCGAGGTGTGGCTGCCGTGACCGCCTTCACCGCTGGCGCCGCCGATCGAATCACGCGGCGAGTTGAAATCGGACCAGTGCAGTTGTTGCGTGGCAGGCTTGTAATAGCGTGCGCCGATCAGCTTGTTGTTGCAGTTGGCAACACTGAAGCCCTCACCGGTATCGCAACCACCTTTCCAGGTGGAAGGCGGGGCGTCATACACGAGCTCGCTGCCGGTGTGGCTGGGATTGCCCTGTTCATCGACACGGTCGGCGTAGGCTGGGTTTTCAGGCCAGATACCGCCATCGACGATACCTACCACGATGTCTTCACCGGACAGGTTCTGGCCGCCCAGTTGCGCCCACAGGCCGCCCGGCTGGTCGAGGCCGAGGAAGCTCGGGGTGTAGGTGGTGTCGAGCTCGAGGATGGAGTCGGCGGTGATGTTGGCCACGGCGCCGTTCTTCTTCAGGGCGCGCACTTCGGCATCGGTCAGCAGCGCGGTAAAGCCGTTGAACACGACATCGTACTTGTCGGTGACCTGGGCCGCGCTGATGGTGCTGATCACATCGGCCTGTTTGTTGTCGAGATAGTTGATATACGCCTGCACATGGGCGGCGTCAACGTTCAGTCGCGTGCCCTTGGCGGGCTGGGTGGCGCTCAGGCCGGCCACCTGGCCGGTGTAGGTGGCAACGGGTTTATCGACCAGTTGCACGATGTATGAGCGGCGTACTTCTTCAGCATGGGCGGCGCCGGCCAGCACAGCGAGCAAGGCAACGGCGGAGCAGATAGGGCGGAGTTTCATGGATATTCCTTCAATCAGGCGGTGGTGACGGCAACAGCGGCGGCAGCTTGGTCGGCTTTGCTGCGGCGACGCGACATCCAACCCACCAGTCCCAGGCCCAGGCCCAGCATGGCGTAGGTTTCCGGCTCTGGCACGGTGCTTACCTGCAGGTTATCGAGCGCGAACTGGCCAAGGTTTTCAGCGCCGGACAGCACGCTGAAGCAGCCGCCGTTGCCATCAAACAGGCACGAACCGATGGTCAGGCTGCTCAGGGTGGCGCTGCCAAAGTCGTTCAGCAGCGACAGGCTGACAAACGGCGATGCGCCCTGGCTGAGCACGGGGAAATCGTAGGCAAACGACAGGATGCCGCCGTCGGACTTGGTGCCAACCACGGTCAGCTGACCATACGAGAAAGGATCAAGATTGCCGACCGGCGCCAGAAAACCGTAATCGAGCCCGGAAATCCGGAACTGCGTGTTGTCGGCGCGCTGGATCTTGAGGCTGCCGTCGTTGAGGCCAGCGTAGTAGAACGAGCTATTGCCAGTTGGGCAGGCAGCGACGTCACAGGCATTCGGATCGGTGCCATCGAGCACCGCGCCAGCGAAGCCAGCGGCGCCAGCCGGCGAATCGATCACTGACAGCGTATAGCCGGCGTCCGTGAACGTCTCGCCACCGCCGTAAATACCCGGCCCGACCGACTCAAAATTGATCACATCCGCCATGGCAGGCGCAGCGCTCATTAACGCCAGCGCGCCCAGGGCGGCGGCGGCCAGTGTGTTCAGCTTCCCTTGTTTGAAATTCATTTCCGTTGCCCTTGTGGTTAAGTGGTGAGCTTGAGTCGTTGAGCTGGTCGCCCCTCGACCGTATCGTTCTACTTTTTAAAGAAGTAACAATGAATATAAACAAACCTCGGTAACATCGGTAACATATTATTACAATTTATTGTTCATAAATTATTGATATTTGCAAAATAAAATGCGGCTTACACTATGAAAGCATGGCTCAGAATTGCGGAATGGAAACTGCAAAATCCCCAATGTTACTGTTGTTACCATACAAAAATGCCAAGTGGAAATTTAACATTCTCATTATTAATTACCCAATAAAATCGTTGATTACCGCATTAATTTTCTTCAATATCCCGCCATTTACCATGAGCAGGTCACAAGCATAAAAAAAGCCAGCACGCGGCTGGCTTTTCCCTACGACTGACATGGTAATTAAAATTTTGTTGCAGATTTCTCTATCTCAATGCTTCTGAAAGTCGTTGCAGATGCTTAGTTCTTCGCCTTTGCCGGCTGCAGATAGGTATCGAGCCAATCGACCACCGTGTGATGCCACAGCACCGAGTTGGCTGGCTTGAGCACCCAGTGATTCTCATCCGGGAACATCAGCAATTTGCTCGGAATGCCCTGGCGTTGCAGCGCCGTGAACGTGCCCAGCGCTTGCGCTGTAGGAATACGGAAGTCGAGGTCGCCCTGCACTACCAGCATCGGGGTTTTCCATTTTTTCACGTGCAGCACCGGATTGAATTTTTCATGCAGTTCCGGCACATCGTAGTACGGGCCGCCGCTTTCCCATTCGGTGAACCACAGTTCTTCCGTCGAGTACGCCATGCCGCGGGTATCGAACACGCCGTCATGGTTGACCAGGCACTTGAAGCCGTCGGGCCAGTTTCCTGCGATCCAGTTCATCATGAAGCCGCCGTAGGAGGCGCCCAGCGCGCAGCTGCGTTCGCGGTCAAGCCAGGGGAATTTCTGCACGGCGGCCGCCAGGCCTTTTTGCAGGTCTTCCAGCGGCTTGCCGCCCCAGTCGCCGCTGATCGAATCGGTGAACTTCTGGCCGTAGCCGGTGGAACCGTGGAAGTCAATGAACACGGTGGCGTAGCCGGCGCCGGCATACACCTGCGGATTCCAGCGATAACTCCAGGAGTTGCCAAAGCTGCCCTGCGGGCCGCCATGCACCAGGAAGGCCACCGGGTATTTGACGCCCGGCTGGGCGTTCCACGGTTTCATCACGTGGCCATAGACGGTGGCGCCGTTGGCGCCGGCAAACGAGAACTGCTCGTACTCGCCAAATTTCACATCGGCCAGCGCGGCAGCGTTGACGCTGGTCAGCTGCTCGGCTTTTTCACCGGAGCCGCCCAGCTTGAATTTGTAGAGCTGCGCGCCCGAGTTCAGGCTGGCCTGGGCGATGACGACGGTATCGCGCACCACGTCGAAGCCGCTGACATAACCGTTGCCGGTCAGGCGCTTGACCTTGCCGCTGGCGGCGTCGATGGCAAACAGCGGGTGCTGGCCGACATCATCAGCAGTGGCGAGCAGGGTTTTGCTGTCCGGCGCCCAGCGGTAATCGGCAATCGAGCGGTCCCAGTCATTGGCCACGGTACGCTTCTTGCCGGTGGCAACATCGACCAGCACCAGATGGAAGCGGTCGGCCTCGAAGGTGGGCCGGTCCATGGCCAGGTAGGCCAGCGTGCGGCCGTCGGGCGAATAGATGGCCTTGGTGTCCCAGGCCAGGTTGTCGGCCGTCAAGTTCTTCGGTTCGCCGCCGGTGGCTGGCACGGTATACACGTCGAAGTTGGTGGACCAGGCTTCGGTCTTGCCGGCGATGCGCGCCGAGAACACCACGGTCTTGCCGTCCGGGCTGAAGTGGTACTCGCCATTGTCGCCAAACGGTTTGGAAGGCACGTCGCCATCGAGCTTGCCGCTGAGGCTGACCGGTTCGCTGCTGACCTTGCCCGTGGCGTCGATCGGCGCGGCGTACAGCACATTGGTGCGGCCATCGGCCCAGGTATCCCAGTGGCGCACAAACAGCTTGTCATAGACCTTGCCGCTGGCCTTGTTCTTGGCTTGCGCATCGATACGTCCCTTGCTGCAGGCCAGGTCGGCGCAATCGCGGAACACGGCCAGGCTCAGCGCCAGGCGGTCGCCCTGCGGCGACAGGCGGAAGTTTTCCACGTCGAGCGGCAGGCTGGTCACGCGCGCAGCTTCGCCGCCGGCCAGCGGCAGGCGCCACACCTGCGACGAGCCGCTGCGGCCGGACAGGAAATAAATGGCGTCGCCCGCAGGCGACCAGGTCGGCTCGCTGCTGCTGGCGTCGGCCTGCGTCAGACGCACCGGCGCCGCCTTGGGCGCGCGCAGGTCGAGCAGATACAGCTGGGTGTTGCCACGGTTCTTGTCGATGTCGGTGCTGCGCACCGTGTACACCACGCGCGTGGCGTCGGGCGACAGCACCGGGGCGCCCACGCGTTCCATCTTGACCAGGTCTTCAACAGTAAAGCCGCGCGGCGCGGCCATGGCACTGGACGCCGCAACAGTGGCGCCAAGCAGCAGCAGGGATAATCTCATTCGGGGGTCTCCGACGGTTAAAAAAGTACCGGCTGGTGGCCGGTCGGCGGACATGATACCAAGATCATGTAACGCCAAGGGCAAATGTTACTTTACGCTACTTTATGGCCTGAAAACCCCCGCCGTATGCGGCGGCGCAGCAAAACGAAACGGCAATCGGAAGGCGCAGACGATAGAAAAAATTTTTAAAAGACGTGAAATCCCCGGTTCCCTGCCGCCAAAAAACGGCGCATAATTTCCCACTGAATCAACGCCAATCCGCACCCCTACCACCGGCATGTGGTGCGACAGTCTGCTTCCCCGCCGGTAGTGTCTATCTACAATTATTGCAATCTGAATAGTTGTGAACAAGTGTAAATCGACGTTGCATGAGGCGGGCACGACGTTAAGGTAAACCGCTAACGCCGCGCTGACCGACAGCCTCCTCTGCACGCTCCGCGCAGCCTATGTCATACGCAAATGAAATGGGAACGTTATGCTTACTGCCACTTATGTCATTCTTTCGCTCTCCGTCGAACAGAAAAAGGAACGCCAGTTCATCTCCCGCCTGTTGCACTACGTGCAGTCGATCAGGCGCCGCCCACAGGAGCTCGATCCTGTGTACATCGAATCACAACTGAAACAACTGACCGCATTTGCCGAAGCGCGCCACCAGCGCAAAGTGGAAGCCTGCCTGATGCCGGCCGTGCGCGCGGCCGACAGCAATAGCGGTGCGCTCATCAACGACCTCGAATCACTGAGCCGCCTGGGCAGCGCCACGCTGCGCGCCGTGCACAAATGCCTGCAACGCGCCATGCGCCGCAGCGCCACCCAGTGCAAATTCCTGTGCCGCACCATCGACCTGTATTGCTACAACCTGCTCAAGCGGCTCGACCGCGAAGAACAGGAACTGCTGCCGCTGGCGCAAAAAGTGATTTCCAGCCAGGAGTGGTTCGAGATTGGCAGCAAACTGCTGGCCCAGGAAGACGCCGGCGCCGCCACCCGGCCGGCACTGCGGCCGCGCCATGCCCCCACCTACGAAGGCCGCACACTGCAAGCCGCAGGCTGGCCGGCCTGATCGCCTTCTTCTTAAAACTTCAACAACGCGCCTTTCTGGCGCGTTGTTGTTTTGAGTCCAGCATCGATGCTGAATGCTTGCCTCAGAAATTAGGCAAGGCTAATATCGGCTCATGCCCACCACTGTTGCCAACGCACCATGAGCCAAGGCGCCACCCTCCTGCACCTGCGCGGCGTGGCCGGCATGGATGCAATCTACCGCAAGATCAGCTGGCGTTTGCTGCCGCTACTCATGCTGTGCTGCGTGGTGGCCTGGATCGACCGCGTGAATGTCGAACTGGTGCAGCGCCAGATCAGCGCCAGCCTGGCTTTCGGCCAGCAAGTCCACACCTGGGGCATGGCGGCCTTCTTCATCGGCTGCGGCGTCTTCGCCGTGCCGTGCAACCTGCTGCTGGAACAACTGGGCGCGCGCAAAACACTGCTGCGCATGATGCTCGGCTGGGCGGCATTTTCCGCCGCCAGCGCCTTTGTGCGGTCACCGCTCGAGTTTTACCTGATCCGCTTCCTGCTCGGCGTATTCGAGGCCGGCTTTTTCCCTGGCGTGATCCTGTATATCACCTACTGGTTTCCCGCCGCGCGGCGCGCGCGGGCAATCGCCGTGTTTGCCGCCAGCACGCTGGCAGCCGCCCTGATCGCAGCGCCGCTCAGCCGCGCCATGCTGGCCGCCCTGCCGCGCAGCAGCGTGCTCGATGATTGGCAATGGCTGCTGCTGGCGCAAGCCGCGCCGGCCGCATTGCTGGGCATCGTGGCGTGGTACTGCCTGGCCGACGGCCCTGGCGAGGCTGGCTGGCTGAGCGGCTTCGAGCAGCAGATGGTGGCGCAGGACCTGGCGCGCGACGAAGCGCGCCGAACCGGGGCCAGCGAAAAACCCGAGGACGACGAAGCGCCGGCACTGCACCAGGTGTTATGGTCGCTGCTATGCAACCGCACCATTGTGCTGCTGGCGGCCGCCAACCTGCTGCTGGCCTGCGCCAGCTATGCGCTGGTGCACTGGTCACCGGCATTGCTGCAGCGCTGGAGCGCCGGCGATGCATCGGCGATGACGCTGCTGGCGGCCGTGCCGGGCATTGCCGGCATCATCGGCATGCTGGCCATCGGCTACGATTCGGACCGCCGGCGCGAACGGCGCGGCCATTTTATCGCCAGCACAGTACTGGCCGCCGGCGGACTGGCGCTGGCGATTGCCGCCGACGACGGCCTGGTCTGGTCGCTGACGGGCCTGGCGCTGGCCACGATAGGCATTGCTGCGGCCACACCGCTGCTGCTGGCCATCCTGACCGACCTGCTACCGCGCCAGCAGGCCGCCATCGGCATAGCGCTGGTGACCAGCGTGGGCGTGCTGGGCGGCGCCTTGGGTCCGGCGCTGGGTGGGCAGATGCTGGCCTGGGGCGACAGCGCCGCCATGCTGGCAGCGCTGACCGGCGCCTACCTGGCGGCGGGCCTGATCCTGATGCTGGCGCTGCGGCTGGCGCCGCGGCGCGGCGGCCCCGACACCCAGCGCGGCCAGCGCGACCAGATCGCCCGCAACTGATTTACATGCGGACTGTGGGCTAGAATACGGGCGCGCCTTTTGGTTACCCACCAGTGGCGTTCCCGTTCACTCACTTCAAAGCGATCCATCCATGCGTTTTGTTCTGCCTTACTCCCGTACGCTGGCCGCCACCCTGGCCACGGCATTCACTGCCTCGCTGGCCGGCCACGCCGGCGCCGCCACTCCTCCCACTCATGCCGCACCTACCCCGATCACGCTGGACCAGGCCATGGCCAATCCGGACTGGATCGGTACCCCGGTCGAATCGGCCTGGTGGGGCTGGGACAGCCGCCAGATCTACTACAAACAGAAACGCGCCGGCTCGCCGCTGCGCGACACCTTCCTGATCAACGGCGCCGCCGCCAAACAGGTGGAAGACAAGCAGCTGGCCAACCTCGACAGCGCCAACCCGGTATATAACCGGGAGCACACGCGCGCCATCCTGCTGCGCAACGGCGACCTGTTCGAGCGCGACCTGAAAACCGGCACGCTGACGCAGATCGTGCGCGGCGCCTCGCCGGCTGCCGATCCGCAATACTCGGCCGATGGCAAGCATGTGCAGTTCCGCGTAGGCAGCGACTGGTTCAGCTGGAGCCGCAGCGAACGCCTGGTCACGCCGGTGGCCTTGCTGCGCGCCGCCAAAGACCCGGACGCCGCACCGGACGCCAATATGCTGCGCGAGCTGCAACTGCGCCTGATCTCGACACTGGCGCGGCAAAAGGAAGAACGCGACGCCAGCCGCGCACAGCGCGATGCGGAACGCAGCGCCGACCCCACCCGCGCACCCAAGCCGGTGTACCTGGGCGAAAAAGTCGTGATCGAATCGAGCGCCTTGTCGCCGGACGGCCGCTACCTGCTGGTGATCACCAGCGCCAAGGACGCCGACAAGCGCCGCGTGGGCAAGATGCCGAAATACGTGACCGAATCAGGCTACGAAGAAACCGACGACGAGCGCAAGCGCGTGAGCGAAGCGGGCCCGCTGCCGCACCAGCTCAAGCTGGTGGAAGTCGCCAGCGGCAAGGTGAGCGAACTGGCGTTTGACGCACTGCCCGGCATCACCGTCGATCCGCTGGCCGCCCTGCGCGCCGCCAGCAAGCTCGATCCCCTCAAAGGCAACCGCACCGTGCGTTTTGAACGCAGCGCCGAAGCGATCCGCTGGAGCGACAATGGCCAGCGCGTGGCCATCATGGCGCAATCGATCGACAACAAGGACCGCTGGATCGCCGGCGTTGACCTGGCCGCAGCCAAGCTGCAACCGCTGCACCGCCTGAGCGATGCCGCCTGGGTGAACAACCGCGGCAACGACTTTGGCTGGCAGCCCGACAACAGCACGCTGTGGTTTCAGTCCGAGGAAAGCGGCTACGCCCATCTGTACCTGAAAAACACGCAAACGCCGGATGCCGCACCGCGCGCCATTACCAGCGGCAAATGGGAAGCGAGCGACGTCACCTGGTCGGCCGATGGCCAGACCGCCTACTTCCTGTGCAACCCCAAGCTGCCAGGCACGTATGAAGTATGCGCCAGCGGCGCCCGCGACGGCGTAGTAAAAGAGTTGACCAGGCTCGGTGGCGTAGAGAGCTTTACGCTGTCGCCTGACGGCCGCAAGCTGCTGGTACGTTATTCGACGTCCTACATGCCGGCGCAAATCGCCACCGTGCCGAGCAGCGGCGGCGCCGCCAACCAGCTGACCGATACCCGCAGCGCCGACTACAAGGCGCGCAACTGGATCACGCCGCAAATCGTCGCGGTACCGTCCACCCACGGCGCCGATCCCGTATGGGCCAAGCTGTATCGTCCCGCCACGCTGGAGCCGGGTAAAAAATACCCGGTAGTGATGTTTGTGCACGGCGCCGGCTACCTGCAAAATGTCACCGAGCGCTTCCCCGTGTACTTCCGCGAGCAGATGTTCCATAACCTGCTGGTGGAAAAAGGCTATATCGTGCTCGACATGGATTACCGCGCCTCGCTCGGCTATGGCCGCAACTGGCGCACGGCGATCTACCGTCAGATGGGCCATCCCGAGCTGGAAGACTATATCGACGGCTTGAACTGGATGGTGGCCAACCACCAGGGCGATGCGAAAAATGTCGGCATCTACGGCGGCAGCTACGGCGGCTTCATGACCTTCATGGCGCTGCTGCGCGCCCCCGACCAGTTCAAGGCCGGCGCCGCCCTGCGCCCGGTCACCGACTGGACCACCTACAACCACGAGTACACGTCCAACATCCTGAACTCGCCGGAACTCGACCCGGAAGCGTACAAGGTATCGTCGCCGATCGAATACGCCGACAAGCTCAAGGGCCACATCCTGATCGCCCACGGCATGATCGACGATAACGTGTTTTACCAGGACTCGGTACGCATGGCGCAGCGCTTCATCGAGCTGAAAAAAGACAACTGGGAACTGGCCTCCTACCCACTGGAACGCCACGCCTACGTGCATGCGGAAAGCTGGTACGACCAGTATCGCCGCATTTACCAGTTGTTTGAGCGTACGCTGAAGAGCAAGGAGTAAAACGGCTGTTGAGTAAAAAAGGCGCAGCGGATCTCTGACAAACGCCCGAGAAAGTGCTAACGTTTGTCGCGTTGACTGACACGGAGATACCGCTGCGTGAAGCCCTCAAGCCCTGGCGCTCATTCACTGAACAACTGCAGCAACTGCAAGATCGCGGTTTGCAGGTGGATAACCAAGTCGCAGCACTCGATTACCTGGAGCGCCTGGGCTACTATCGCCTGAGTGGCTACTGGTATCCACTACGCGCCATTGACTATGCTGCCTCGGCAGCACAAGGAAAAGCGGCAAAGAAGCTCATCACCAAAGGGCCTGATACCGGCACAGGTCTGGCTGTCCAAGTACCAGTCTATGCTGAGCCGCGCACGTAAAGAGCCTTTTGTCATTCACCATCAACAACAGTACGGAGCTTTGCCGATCTGGGCTGCGATTGAAGTTTGGGATTTTGGCTTGCTCT
>JBEVNE010000043.1:0-3314 GCA_040508275.1 Duganella sp. | reverse complement strand
GCGTGATCATGCCGAAGCTGTCGATATTGATCGGCCGGATGCGGTTTTCGATATTGTTGACGCGCGCCAGCGCGGTCCAGGCGCCGTGCTGCGGCGTATAGCGCAGGCTGGCGCTGCTCTCGGTGCGGCCCGGCACACGGTATTGCAGCAGCAGCGACGGCACGCCGATCACGTAGTCGGCGCTGCGGCGCGTCTGCAGTGCTGCTGTCAGCACGCCATCGGTCACCTGCAGGCTGTGTTCGTAGCCGAGCGAAATGCTGTGCGGCGGCGCGCGGTCGAGTTTTCTGCCGGCCCAGGAATGCACGCCATCGGGCAGGTAGTGGACGTAATGGGCGTCCAGCAGCGCCAGCGCATAGGTCAGGCGGTCGTTCGTGGTCAGTTGCAGCAAGCCTTCCGCCTCCAGTCCCTTGACGCTGGCCAGGCCGGCGTTGGCCGTCACGAAGCGCGGTGCGCCCTGGACGATGGCCAGCCCTGACAACTGCAGATTGTTATAGTCGTAGCTGAATACCGACAGGTTCAAGGTGGCGCGCCGATTCCACAAGCGCGTTTTGACGCCGGCCTCGTACGAGCGCACGGTTTCCGGCTGGTAGAGCAGGGTGGTGGCCGGTACTGCAACCGCCGCGGGGCAGCTCAGTCCCATCGCCCTTGATCCCGCCGTGCAGCCATCATTGAAGCCACCCGCCTTGTAGCCAGTGGCGATGGCTGCGTACAGCAGCGTGGCCGGCGCCAGGTCGAAGTCGGCGCCCAGGCGCCAGGTGGTCTGGCCGGTGGACAGGGCGGCGGCGTTGAGCAACTGGAAATCGGTCTGGGGGTTGAATTCTGGCCTCTGCTGGAAACTGGTGGCGCCAACGCGCGACTTGTCGTCTTCCGTGTAGCGCGCACCGGCGCTCAGGCGCAGATCGGGCCGAACGCGCCAGGTGGCTTGGCCGAATACGGCCCGGCTGGTGGAGCGCGTGGCGCCGTGGGGGAACTTGTAATAGGGCGGCAGACCGGCGGGTACCAAATCACGGAAGGTATACGATTGCGATGAACGCTCGCGGAAATAATACAGGCCGGCCTGGCCGCTTACGGTGGCGCTGGCTGGCGTGGACAGGCGCAGTTCGTGGGTGTCGTCGCGGTAGTAGCCGTCAAAATCCTGGTGCACGCCCAATGCGCCGCGCTGGCCCAGGCCGTAATAGTAATTGGTCAGTTGCTCGTGCTGGTAATCGCGGTGTGCGCCCAGGTAGTGCAGCGTGGCCGCTCCCAGATCCCATGTCAGCTCGGCGCTGACGCCGGTGGTTGATTTGCGGCTGTGGCCCTGCGACGGCGTGGTATTGCGCGGCCGGAAGCCGTTGGTCAGCAGCGTGTGCGCGCTGCCGCCGTGCCAGACCGGCTGGCCATTGTTATAGCTATAAAAATTGGTATCGGGGACATAGCTGTCGTTGCTGTCGTCCACCCGGCTGTGATCGGTGCGCAGCAGCAGCGTGGCGTCGGCGCCGAGTTTGAGGCGCGCCGACAGGCGGGCCGACAGCGTGTCGCGGTCCAGGCCCAACTGGTAGGGCGTGCCCTGATCGTTGCGCAGATAGCTGTCGTGGCGCTGGTAATTCACCGCAGCCCGCAGTGCCAGCGCGTCGTTGACCGGCAGGTTGAGCATGGCGCCGCCCTGGCGCTGGCGGTAGCTGCCGATGCCGGCATGGGCTGCGGCGGAAAAATGGTCCTCGGGCTGCCTGGAGATGACGTTGACGGCGCCGGCGGTGGTGTTGCGTCCGTACAGCGTGCCCTGCGGGCCTCGCAATACTTCCACGCGTTCGAGGTCGTAAAAACTGAGGTTCTGGATTTGCGGCCGGGCGATGTACACGCCATCGAGCATGAAGGCGGCCGACGGATCGCCCTTGCCGGTCGAATCGGCATTGGAGACGCCGCGCATGGTCATGCGCAAGCCCTCGGCGCCGTTATTGAATTCCACGTTGGGGATGCGCGCGCCGAGGTCGCCCGGATTGTCCAGCCCTGCGTCGATCAGTTGCTCGCCGCTGAGCACGGTCATCGAGACCGGGGTTTTCGATTCCAGCGTGGGCGTGCGCTGGGCGGTGACGACCACCTCCGGCAATGCCTCGGTGGCGGATGAAAGGGGGGAAACAAGGGCAAGCGCCAGCGTGCCGAGGGCGGCAGGGGCGCGGGTAGCGAAGGTGAGCAACATGAGCAGCGGGAGTGATGGCAGGAATGACGCAACGCAAAAAACAAGCGCGCAGCATACCAGCTTAACTTCATTTGTTATAGTTAAAAGATTGCCATTGCTCCCATTATGTTGTTAAAAAGCATTTGAAACCGGATGCTCCATCAGCCTAGTACGGCCGGATTGCGCTGCCAGATGCTATAGCACAGTGCCCCGGCAAAACTGACCCAGGCGATATATGGAAGCAGCAGCAAAGCCGCCAGCCGGTCGCGGCGGGCAAACACCACGATGGTGGCGGCAATCGCCAGCCATAGCACGATGATTTCGGCAAACGCTGCAGCGCCCCGGTGCCACGCGAAAAACAGCCAGCTCCAAAGCGAGTTGAGCACCAGTTGCACCAGGAACAAGCCCATCTCCAGACGGAGAACACGCAGTGGCGCCGTACGCTGCACGCGCCATGCCGCCACCGCCATCAACGCATACAGCACGGTCCACGCCGGACCGAACAGCCAGGGCGGCGGCGCCCATGATGGCCGCTCGAGCTGAAGATAAAACTCGCCCGCCTGCGCGGTCGCCAGGGCGCCAATGGCGGCAAACATAAACGTCAGCACCAGCCAGCCGGCCAGGGCCGGCAATTGCAGTGGACGCGGGTGGGCGTGGGTGGTCATTGGTGTAGCTCCTGTGGCTCCTGCTGAAAATGTTACCATGATAGCGCCGAGGGCGTACAAGCACAGCACGCCAGCGAACGTGTGTTCCACCAGCAAGCTAGGAGTAGTCCCACTGGACTTCGCGGCGAGTGCCGATAGCAGCGCGGGACAAGGCTACCGATAATCAAACACCAGCCACCCGGCTGGCAACTTGATAAAAGGGGATGCGATGAATCTGATACTGTGGATAGTAATAGGCGGCATACTGGGTTGGCTGGCCAGCCTGGTCATGAAAACCGATGCCCAGCCGGGTTTGCTGCTGAATGTCGTCGTGGGTATCGTGGGGGCATTGCTCAGTGGGTGGCTGCTGGCGCCCATGCTCGGCACGGGCACCATCAACTCGGATGATTTCAGCCTGGTATCGCTCGGTGTTTCGTTCCTGGGGGCGCTGATCCTGCTGGCGCTTGTCAATCTGGTGCGGAGGGGGAGCGTGCGCTGACGGCGGCGTGCATGCC
>JBEVNE010000003.1:0-10490 GCA_040508275.1 Duganella sp. | reverse complement strand
TGGCCCCTGTTTTACGTTGCAAGTGTCTGATTTGCACCCGCCACTGTAAATAATGTGACACGCGTCACATTTTCTTGGGTTCATCCTCTATAATCTAGCCTGTTGGAAAATTCCGCGCAGGTCGTCTTTCAGGCTGCCTGGGGTGCGCTCCTTAAATGTTCTGGCACTGACATGAAAAAACTTCTCGAAACAAAAAACGAAATTCAACAGGCGCTGGCAGGCTTCAAGCGCACGTTTTACACGGTGGGTGCGTTCAGCGCGGTCACCAATCTGTTGATGCTGGTGCCGTCGCTCTACATGCTGCAGGTCTATGACCGCGTGCTGGCCAGCCGTAACGAATACACGCTGTTGATGCTGACATTGGGCATGCTGGGCGCCTTTGTGATCATGAGCGCGCTGGAACTGATGCGCAGCTTTGTGCTGGTGCGGGTGGGTGCCAAGTTTGACATGATGCTCAACAAGCGCATTTACACGGCGGCGTTCGAGCAAAATCTCAAGCGCGGTGGCGGCAACGCCGGCCAGTCCTTGCAGGATCTGACCTCGATACGTCAATTTTTGACAGGAAACGCGCTGTTCGCGTTCTTCGACGCGCCCTGGTTCCCGATATATCTCGCAGTGATTTTTGCCTTTGAGCCCTTGCTGGGCTGGTTTTCGCTGGGCGGCACGATTGTTCTGGTGATTCTGGCGTATGTGAATGAAAAAGTATCGAAAAAGCCGCTCGCGGAAGCCAATATGATGGCGATCTCGGCCAGCAACCTTGCCACCAACAACTTGCGCAATGCCGAAGTGATCGAATCGATGGGCATGCTGCCCAACCTGATGAACCGCTGGTTCAAATTGCATGGCCGTTTCCTGATGTTGCAAGCAGAGGCGAGCGAAAAAGCCGGCAGCGTCGCCGCAGTGACCAAGTTTGTCCAGGTAGCTCTGCAGTCGCTGGTGCTGGGTTTGGGCGCGCTGCTGGTGCTGGAAGGCCGGATTACCGCCGGCATGATGATTGCCGCCTCGATCCTGGTCGGCCGCGCGCTGGCGCCGGTGCAGCAGGTGATCGGCGTGTGGAAAAGCTTTAGTGGTGCGCGTCTTTCGTATGAGCGGCTGGTAAAGCTGCTGGAAGAAAATCCACAGCGCGAAGCTGGGATGGCGCTGCCCAAGCCCGCTGGCCATATTACGGTAGAACACGTCAGCGCCTCTCCGCCTGGTGTGAAAGTGCCGGTACTTAAAAATGTTGCGTTGGCCATTGCACCTGGCGATGTGGTCGGCGTGATTGGTCCCAGCGGCTCGGGTAAGTCCACGCTGGCGCGGTTGCTGGTGGGCGTATGGCCGGCCACCATGGGCAAGGTGCGCCTCGATGGCGCCGATATTTACCAATGGAACAAGGCTGAGTTGGGGCCTTCCATCGGCTACCTGCCGCAGGATATCGAGTTATTCGGCGGTACCGTACGCGATAACATTGCCCGCTTCGGCGAAGTGGATCCTGAGTTGGTGGTGCAGGCCGCCAAGCGCGCCGGTGTGCATGACATGATCCTGCATCTGCCGGACGGCTACGATACGCCGCTGGGCGATGGCGGCGCCGGTTTGTCCGGTGGACAGCGCCAGCGCCTTGGCCTGGCGCGCGCCATGTATGGCGACCCTTCGCTGCTGGTGCTCGATGAACCGAATTCCAACCTCGACGATGTCGGTGAAATGGCCCTGCTGGCAGCCATTAATGACTTGCGCAGCCGCGGCAAGACCATTGTATTGATCACCCACCGTACCAACGTGATCGGAGCAACCAACAAGCTGCTGCTGCTGCGGGACGGTGTGGCCGAAATGTATGGTCCGACCCAGCAAGTGCTGGCAGCCTTGCAGGAGCAGGCGCAACGGCAGGCAGCCGGGTTGCCGGCGGCAACGGCAGCTCAGCAGGCACAACAGGCGCAAGCGCAAGCGCAGCAGGCTCAAGCACAGGCTCAAGCTCAAGCACAGGCACAACAGGCGGCGTTGCAAGCCCAGCAAGCACAGGCGGCAGCAGCGCCGGCAGCCAAGGAACAGGAGTAAGCGATGTCGAATAAATTGATTGAAAAAAAAGATCAGGCGGTTGAGGTCATTTCCCACGATGTCGAGCCGCTGACCGTCAATACCGATGCCAGGTCTTATGCGCGCATCGGCTGGCTGATCGTGCTGCTCGGCGTCGGCGGCTTCCTTCTCTGGGCAATTTTTGCCCCGCTGGACAAGGGCGTTCCGGTATCGGGTACGGTCGCCACAGAGTCGAACCGCAAAACGATCCAGTACCTGCAAAATGGTATCGTGCAAGACATTCTGGTCAAGGATGGCGATGTGGTGAAGGCCGGCCAGGTGCTGGTGCGCATGAATAACGTGCAGGCCAAGTCGGCGCTCGATATCAGCCGTACGCAGTACATCAGCGCACGTGCTACCGAAGCGCGTCTGCGGGCAGAACTTTTGGGGCAGAGTACGGTAGCATTGCCGGAAGCGCTCAAACCTTACAAGGATGAAGCTGCCGTCATCGAGGCGATGGCCTTGCAGAACCAGTTGCTGACTGCGCGCCAGGGGGCTCTGCGCAGTGAGCTCGGTGGCGCCGATGAAAGCATCGAAGGCTTGAAGTTGCAAATTGCTGGTCTGTCGCAATCGCGTGATAACAAAAAAGATCAGCTCGGCACGCTAAAGGAGCAGCTCGATAATTCGCGTGAGCTGGCCAAGGAAGGCTACCTGGCGCGCAATCGACTGCTCGAGGTGGAGCGCAACTATTTGCAGATCAATGGTGCAGTTGCTGAAGACATTGGTAATATCGGCCGTGCTCAAAGCCAGATCGCCGAACTGAAAATGCGCAAGACGCAACGTAACCAGGATTATCAGAAAGAGGTACGCAGCTTGCTGGCTGATACCCAGCGCGAAGCCGATTCGCTCATGGGGCGTCTCGATGCCCAGAAATTCGATCTGGCCAGCGTCGAGATCAAATCGCCGGTAGACGGCGTGGTGGTGGGCTCCAGTATCTTTACCCGCGGCGGCGTGGTGGGCGCCGGTTCGCGCATGATGGAAATCGTGCCGCGTGACGACCGCCTGGTGGTGGAAGGCCAGTTGCCCGTGCACCTGATCGACAAGGTCCACCGTGGTCTGCCGGTCGAGCTGATGTTCTCGGCGTTTAATACCAATACCACCCCGCACATTCCGGGCGAAGTGATCCAGATCGCCGCCGACCGCACGGTTGAAGAGCGCACGGGCCAGCCATATTACAAGGTCCGCGTACAGGTAACCAAGGAAGGCGCCAAGTTGATTGAACAGAAAAAGCTTGACGTTGTTTCCGGCATGCCGGTGGATATGTTTGTGAAAACTGGCGAACGCTCGATGATGAGTTATCTGCTCAAGCCGATCACCGACCGCGCCCATTCGGCCATGTCGGAGGAGTAAGCCGTGGCCAACAACATGAAACCCCGACCACGCCTCGTGCTCAAAGTGGTGACGCGGGCGCTGTGCGCCGGCTTGCTCTGGCATAGCCAGGGCGCCATGGCGATTGGCCTGATGCAGGCGTACGAAGCTGCACTGATCAATGATCCCGCCTATCGGGCGGCGTTTTACAGCAATGAGGCCGGCAAGGAAAACCGCGCCCTCGGCATGTCCAACCTGCTGCCGCAGGTATCGGCCAGCTGGAATGGCAGCCAGAACCGTACCACGCTGAGCCAGGGGGCATTTTCGGTCCCGCGTGACTACATTTCGCGTTCGGCGTTGCTGCAAGTACGCCAGACACTGTTCAATCTTGACGGCTGGGCGCGCTTTAAACAGGGCGCGGCGCAAAGCAATTACGCTGCCGCCCAATTTGACAGCCAGAAGCAGGAAGTGATTTACCGCGTGTCCAACGCTTACCTGGACGTGCTGTTCAAGCGCGATTTGCTGGAGTTGGCCAAAGTCGAGCGCGACATGTATCTGGAGCAGCGTGCTGTCAACGACCGCACATTTGCCAAGGGTGAGGGCACCAGGACCGACATGCTGGAAACCCAGGCGCGGCTCGACGTGGCTGAAGCCCAGGTCATCGAGTCGGAAGATGCGCTGCGTGCGTCGCTGACGACGCTGAGCGCCATCGTCGGTGCCGAAGTCGATAGCGTGGACGGCCTGGCGCCGGACTTCCGCCTGCGCGAAGCCGATGGCAAGCCTTTCGAATACTGGAAGAAAATCGCCATCGAGACCAATCCCGATATCAAGACGCTGACCTACGGTATCGAGATCGCCGACCAGGAAGTGCGTAAGGCCTATGCCGGCCACGCGCCGCGCATCGATGCAGTCGGTACTTACGGCAAGACGGCGTCGGACTCGATCAATACCTTCAACCAGGATCAGAAGATCCGCAGCATCGGCATCCAGGTCAATATTCCGCTGTATTCCGGCGGCGTGGTCAGCGCCCAGGCGCGCCAGGCGGTGGCCAACCGCGAAAAAGCCCGGGCCGACCTGCAAACGCAAACCGACAAGACCTTGCTGGAATTGCGCCGTGACTATGACGTGCTGGCCAGCAGCGTCAAGCGGGTCGATGCACTGGTCAAGTCGGTGGCGTCGTCCGAAACGCTGATCACCGCGACCGAACAGAGCATCAAGGGAGGCGTGCGCATCAACCTCGATGCGCTCAACGCCAAGCGCCAGCTGTACACCAACAAGCGCGACCTGGCGCAGGCCCGTTACAACTACCTGCTGACCTCGCTGCGCATGCGTGCTTCCGTGGGCACCCTGAACGAGAGCGACGTGCGTGAAACGGCCGCCTATTTTCGCTGACAGCAGGCAGGAGAGCCGCAGTGGAAGATGAAGTGGAAGTGACCGTCGATGGGATCAGCTACAAGTTGCGCGAGCTGAGCCCGGAGGCGCAGGAGCAGGTGGCCAATCTGCAATACGTCGATGCGCAGATGGCGGACCTGAGCGCCAAGCTGGCGGTATTCCAGACGGCGCGCAATGCTTACCAGTCGGCCTTGCAGCAACTGGTGCCCAGGCTGAAGCAATAGCGCCTGGACTTCGCAGGGGGAGCGGGCTTGATGATTGGCCCAGTCCGCTGGGAGCCTCGACAAACCGTAGCGAGGTCCCCGCTGTCCCGTGTCCCCTGCTGCTATCTTTTGTCAGGCCGCCGCCTGCACGTCCCCCGGCCTGTTACGCGACAGCGCCGCACCCCAGCGCCGGCCCAGTGCGTTGCTGGAATTCTCTACCGTTTTATGAATGACCCATGCCAGCGTCAGGGTGCAAGGCAGCGTGATCAGCACCGCCACTCCATAGCGGCACCCCTGGTCGATCAGGACTTTCAGCATGCTGTAGCCGAACAGTGCATGCACGCAGTAAAGCGGGTAGCTGATGGCAGCGAGAAAGTCGAGCACTGGCCGGGGACGGAAGCGGTTGCGCAGTGCGTAACACAGTGCAAATATCGCAAAAGCGCAGTAATACCAGATGGTAACCGAGGGGAAGATGCCACGGTGCGGCGCCAAGGCCCAGACCAGGCTGAAGGAGGCCAGCACCAGCAGCGCGCGCAGGACCAGTGCACGGGTGGAGATCAGGCCGGCCACGTGCTGGTAGAACAGCGTGCCACCGAGCATGAAAACAATATAGGTCAATTCCACCGTCAACTGGCTGGCAATGGTGCCGCCGCCGCTGCCGTACCAGGCCAGTGCCGGTGCGGCAATCAGCACCGCCAGCAGCCACCCGATGCCGGGCCGCCACAGCGCCGCAGCGCCGATTGCCGCCAGCAGGTAAAACTTGATTTCAACGGCCAGCGTCCAGTTGACCGAGTCCAGCGAGGGCAGTCCCGCCAGGTTATGTATCAGCAGCGCGTTGGTGGCAAGCACGGTCGTATCCACGGCAAATGACTGGTTCCAATAGCGTGCACTGAGGTACACCGCCAGCATGCCCAGGCCCAGGCAGGTCATATAAGTGGGAAAGATGCGCAACACCCGGTTCACCAGAAAACCGCCGATACTCGACTTGCGCAGGCTGAACGGAATGACGAAGCCGCTAATCAGGAAGAACAGCGCAACGCCCAACGGCCCCTGGTATTCCAGTTCCAGAAAATGTACCCACCAGCCTTTGACCAACTGCAGATTGGGAGAAAAGGTGCGCGCGGCCAGCAAATCCTGCTCGGCAAAAAAAGTGCCGAAATAGTGGGTCATCACCACCAGCAAAGCGGCAATGCCGCGTAACTGGTTTGCGAAGATAAATTTATTCATGAAAATAGAGGATATGGCCGGTCGCATGCAGCGTGCTGGACAGGGAAGATGGAGAATAGGATTTTTACGGCTGCGCGTTATTATAGGGTAAGTGGATATACGGAAAAGACATGAAATCACTGAATCTGCCTTACAGTCCGCGTATTGACCAGCTGCGCTGGTTCGCCGCAACCCTGGTATTGCTGTTCCACTTTTCCATCAAGTGGCGCGCCCTTGGCGGCGGTGGTCTCGATACGCCGTGGGCAGGACTGATCAATGAGGGCCATACCGGCGTGGCACTGTTCTTCACCTTGTCGGGTTTCCTGTTCATGCGGATCGCCCAGTTTCAACACGAGATCGACTATCGGCGGTTCGTGCGCAACCGGCTGCTGCGCATTGTGCCCTTGTACCTGACCGTATTCCTGCTGGCGCTGTCGCTGCAGCGCGACACCTTCCAGCCGCAAGATATCCTGTACCTGGTAACGGCCAACCTGGGCAATGCGCCTACCTCGCAAAACCTGGTCACAGGGGCGGCCTGGTGCATTCCGCTTGAGTTCATGTTTTATCTCGCTTTTCCGTGGCTGAGCCGCTTTGCGCTCGAACGTGGCCCGCGCTATCTGTTGCAGGCGCTGGCCCTGATGCTGCTGTTTAAGCTGATGCTGTACCAGGAGAGTGGGCAGAGTACAAAAATGTACTTCAGCACGTTTGTCGGCCGCTTCGATCAGTTTTTAATGGGAATGCTTGCCGCCATGCTCTACCAGCATCACCGCGAGCTGCTGCATCGCTGCGCCGGCTGGCTGGTATTGCCCACGCTGGTGCTGGCCCTGTGCGCCAGCGCCTTGCAGGCCCAGGTGGCGCCGTTCAACGGCACGCCCAAGGCGCTGTTCTGGAGCTATTGGTCGCTGCTTGAAAGCCTGGTATGGTCAACGGTGATCGTGGCCTGGGTAAGCTGGCAGGGGCGCTTGCCAGCGTGGCTGGATCGTGCCCTGGTTCATGGGGGCAAGATCAGCTTTTCCTTCTACCTGTTGCACATGGGCGTGGTGCAGATGCTGGCGCAAACCTTCGGGTTGCCGCACTGGACCGGCGTGGGCTGGCTCGACGCGGCGCTGGCGTTGTCGGTGGTGTACGGCCTGGTATGGGCGGTGGCCACGCTCAGCTATCACACGATCGAGGCGCCGTTCCTGCGCCTGCGCAGCGCTTACGGCGCCGCCCGCGGCAGCCAGTAAAGCACGGGCATGGGGGCGGCATAGCCAGCCCCCAGTGATGCTGACCTACGCCGGTTGCTTGCCGTAGCAATGCGGGCACGATTGCTCGTACACGTATTCGGGCGAGAGCTGCTGGCGCGGCGTGACCACGGCGCGGCACACAAAACACTGCGTGGTTTCGGTCGGTTCCAGCTTGGGGTTGAGCGCGGTACGGTAGTCGAAGACGAAGCAGTCGCCCGTGTAGTGGGCGCCGCCGACTTCCTCGAAGTATTTCAGAATGCCGCCCTCGAGCTGGTAGACATTGTCGTAGCCGATGTTCTGCATGTGGATCGCGGCTTTTTCGCAGCGGATGCCGCCGGTGCAGAAGGTCACCACGGTCTTGCCGGCGAAATCGTCCTTGTGGGCGGCGATTACTTCCGGGAACTCGGTGAATTTCTTGATGCGGTAATCGACCGTGTTGTCGAAGGTGCCCACGTCCACTTCAAAATCGTTGCGCGTATCGACCATGACGACCGGCTTGCCGTTATCGTCGACGCCATTGTCGAGCCAGCGCTTGAGCGTGTGCGCTTCGACAAACGGCGCGCGGCCTTCTTCCGGCTTGATCAGCGGCATGCGCATGGTGATGATCTCTTTCTTGATCTTGACCAGCATGCGCTTGTGCGACTGCTCGGCCGAGAAGCTCTCCTTCACTTCCAGGTCGGCAAAGCGGGCATCGCTGCGTACCCAGCCCAGGAACTCCTCGATGTTCTCGCGCGGACCGGACAGGAACATATTGATGCCTTCCGGCGTCAGCAGGATCGTGCCTTTCAGGCCGAGCCGCTGGCAGATGTCCTGGTATTGCGGGCGCATGGCTTCGGTATCGTCGAAGGTGACGAACTTGTAGGCGGCAATATTAACGTGAGCAACGGTAGCGGTGACAGCAGCAGCGGCGACAGGAGCGCCAGCATGCGCTTCAGCTTGTAAAGCAGTATTAGCGGACATGGTGGTTAAGAATCAAAAAGGGGGAAGGCGATATTATACGCGTGACTGCATAGTAGATAACCCGCTAAGTGCTAAGATTATCGATATGACGTAGTGAAGGAGGTTGTATGTCAACAAGCACATCAATTCGTATCAATCAGGACCTATACGAGCAAGCCAAGCATGATGCTTCATTGGCACAACGCACGATTTCCGGTCAAATCGAGTTCTGGGCGCGGGTTGGCCGCACGGCGCTTGATAATCCGGACTTGCCAGTAAGCTTTATCGCCGAGTCTCTTGCGTCGCTTGCTGAGCCACGTGAACTTTCCGAGCCATTTGTGCCTCGCAGCGGACGGAGTGCATAGTGTGGTCGGTGCGGCAAACCAAGCGGTTCGCCCGCCAGTACAAGAAGCTGCGGCACAATACTGCTGCTGACGTCGAATCGGTGTTCTCTCACACAGATACATGAAACCGGCCGCTGCGCGGTAAAATGGTGGGTTATTGAACCCCACCGAGCAGCATATGAACATGGTAGCAAGCGAACAAGTCGTTACGCCGGATGAGACCGCGCCAGCCCCCGTCGGGCCGGCTTTTGTCCACCTGCGGGTGCACTCCGAGTATTCGATCGTCGATGGCCTCGTGCGTATTGACGACTTGATCAAGACTGCTGCCAAGGACAAGCAGGCGGCGCTGGCCGTGACTGACCTGTCGAATATGTTTGGCATGGTCAAGTTCTACAAAGCGGCGCGTGGCAAGGGCATCAAGCCCGTGGTCGGCGTCGATGTGTGGATTAGCAACGACGACAACCGTGACAAACCGTCGCGCCTGATGTTGCTGGCCAAAAACCGCATCGGCTACCTGCAGCTGTGCGAGTTGCTGTCGCAAGCCTGGCTCACCAACCAGTACAAGGGCCGCGCGGAAATCCGCACCGAGTGGCTGGCCAACCTGGTCAACCAGCAATACCCGATTTACCCCGACGATAGCCCGGCCAATGGCCTGATCGCGCTGTCGGGCGCGCACTTTGGCGACGTCGGCATTGCCTTTGAAAACGGCAATCCTGCCCTGGCCGAGCAGCAGGCCAAAAAATGGGCGCAGATTTTCCCCGGCCATTTTTATATCGAAATCCAGCGCGCCGGCCAGGCCAACCAGGAGGCGCAGGTGCGCCAGTCGGTAGCGCTGGCTGCACGGCTGGGGCTGCCGGTGGTGGCGACTCACCCGGTGCAGTTCATCTCCAAGGACGAATTCATTGCCCACGAGGCGCGCATTTGTATCGCCGAGGGCGAAATGCTGGCCAACGCCAAGCGCGTGCGCAAGTTCAACGAGCAGATGCGCTTTCTTACCCAGGACGAGATGCGCGGCTTGTTCCACGACCTGCCGGCGGCGCTGCAGAATTCCGTGGAAATTGCCAAGCGTTGCAACCTCACGCTCACGCTGGGCAAGCCGCAACTGCCGAACTTCCCCACGCCCGGCATGACCATCGACGAATTCCTCGTGGCAGAGACCAAAAAGGGCCTGGAGGAGCGCCTGGAGCAGCTCTATCCCGATCCCGTCAAGCGCGAGCAGCAGCGCCCGCGCTACGAGGAACGGCTGGCGTTCGAGAACAAAACCATCATCAACATGAAGTTCCCCGGCTACTTCCTGATCGTGGCCGAGTTTATCCAGTGGGGCAAGAATAACGACGTGCCGATCGGCCCGGGCCGCGGTTCGGGCGCCGGTTCGCTGGTGGCCTATGCACTCAAGATCACCGACCTCGATCCGCTCAAGTACAACCTGCTGTTCGAGCGTTTCCTCAACCCCGAGCGGGTATCGATGCCCGACTTCGACATCGACTTTTGCCAGGAAAAGCGCGAGCTCGTCATCCAGCACGTGAAAGACCTGTACGGCCGCGATGCGGTGTCGCAGATTGCCACCTTCGGTACCATGGCGGCCAAGGGCGCCATCCGCGACGTTGGCCGGGTGATGGACTTTGGCTATAACTTCTGCGACGGCGTATCGAAGCTGATCCCGTTCAAGCCGGGCAAGCCGGTATCGATCGCCGAGGCCATCGAGGAAGAACCGATGCTCAAGGAGCGCCAGCAAAACGAGGAAGAAGTAGCGCAGCTGCTGGACCTGGCGCAGCAGGTCGAAGGTATTACCCGCAACATCGGCATGCACGCCGGTGGCGTGC
>JBEVNE010000417.1:0-4230 GCA_040508275.1 Duganella sp. | reverse complement strand
TATGCATTGCGCATAAAGCACACCTATCACTAGAGCAGGGTCCAGTGATCCGTCTTACTGCCCCATCGAAAAACTATCAAAACGGCTTCTCATTCTAGAGCCTATTGATAATTTAACCACCTCTAAAACCTATTGATAGAAAGGAAGAGTATGACAATATACGGCTATGCGCGCACTTCGACCATTTAACAGGTCGCAGGCTGCGGTCCTGAATCGCTTCAGGTGCTCAGACCAGGGCTGTCATTTTTCTTCCTGCAAGCGAATGCGTGTAGCAGCTCGCTTCGCGGCGAATCTTGCCTCAACCTCATCAGCAGAGACCAGCTTGCCAGCGTTGGCCGAATCCAGACCGGCCTGCACCTGACGCCGAAACCACGCGTCATGTTCTGCCTCTTCTTGCTGCTGGCGCACGAAATCACGCATAAAGTCGCGTAATAGCTGTGCCGCAGTACGATCACGGTCCTTCACAGCGGCAGTGAATTGATCCTTGAGATTTTTATCTACACGGAAGGTAAAGGTCGCTTCACTCATGGCCGACTCTCTATGTGTTACATCGAATGTACATGGTAGCACACGTCATCTGGTGCATTCAGGTCATTCGCCTTTCACCCCTCGCACGCGGTGGCCCGCCAGTTTGCTCAAGGACGCCGGCGCCACTTCGATGTCCGGCCCAGCGTATCCGCCCCATTGCCCGCTTGCCGAAAACGACCGCCGACACACCCGTCAAGCGCGGCGCGCTGATGGCCCCTGTCCGATGGATGGGCCACCTTGCCCACGTCTGTCACCGCTCAGTCCTTCGGCAGCGCCTGGCTCACACGCGGTGATACACTCGCCATGAAAATCCCTTCCGTTATCGTGCCGGAACAATCCAATTCGTTACAGGTGCAAGATGATGTTATCGAAACGCGTAACGCCGCTGCTGCCGCTGCTGCCACTCCTGCTACTGCCGCTTTGCCTGCCAGCACAGGCAGCGGTGACCGAATTGCGGGTTGAAACACGCACGACGCTGCCGGCCAACGGCGGCACGCCTTACGAAGTGTTGAGGGGCAGCTTTCGCGGTGAGATCGACCCCGCCGATCCGCGCAACGCACTGATCACCGATGTGATGCTGGCGCCGCGCAATGCGCGCGGCCGGGTGGAGTACGAAGCCACGTTTTCGCTGGCCAAGCCGGTCGATCTGAAACAGGCCAGCGGGGTACTGATCTACGATGTACCGAATCGTGGCAATGGTCAGGTAGGCGCCGATCCGCAAGGGCATATCCGCGTCATCAGCGGCTGGCAGGGCGATATTGCCGCCGCGCCCAATCGGCAGACCCTGCGGGTACCGGTGGCGCGCCACCCGGACGGCACTTCGGTAACCGGCCCGGCGCTGGCGCGCTTCGTCGATATGCCGCCAAACACCTCGACGCTGCCGATCGTGGCCGGCCTGGGTGGGCAAACCCTGCGGCCGGCGCCGGTCTCGCTGGCCAGCGAGGACGGCCGCCTGCTGCGTCGCCAGCGCGGCACGGCCAACGACGTGCTGGTGCCGCCAGGCGATTGGGCCTTTGCCGATTGCACGGCGGCGCCATTCCCCGGCGTGCCCGACCCGGCCAAACTTTGCCTGCGCGGGGGTTTCGATACCGAGTCCGCGTACACGCTGGTGTACACGGCGCGCGATCCGCTGGTGCTGGGACTGGGTTTTGCCGCCACCCGCGATCTGAATGCCTTTTTGCGGCATGCCCGGCACGATGCGCTCGATCAGCCCAACCCGGTGGCCGGCGCCGTGCGCTGGACCGTGGCGATGGGCACCTCGCAATCGGGCAATTTCCTGCGCAGCTACCTGCACCTGGGATTCAATGCCGATGAACAGGGCCGCACGGTATTCGACGGCGTGCTACCGAATATCGCGGGTCGGCATGTGCCGCTCAACGTCCGCTTCGGCGTGCCAGGCGGCGCCTCTGATGAATTCGAGATCGGCAGCGAAGGACCGCTGTGGTGGTCGGACTACGACGACCAGGTGCGCGGGCGTGGCGTCAACGGCCTGCTGCGGCGTTGTACCGCCAGCGGCACCTGCCCCAAGATCGTCGAAACCTTTGGCTCGGCAGAATTCTGGGGCTTGCGCATGTCGCCCAACCTGGTCGGCACCGCAGCAACGGCAGACATCGCCCTGCCTGCCAATGTGCGACGCTATTACTTTCCCAGCGTAACGCATGGCGGCGCGCACCAGGGTGGCTTCAATATCGAGCCCGATCCGGCCCCGCCAGGACGGCTGTCATGCAGGTTGCAGAGCAACCCGAACCCCAGCAACGAAAGCGTTCGGGCGCTGCAGCAGGCGCTGGTGCGCTGGGTGACGACGGACACGCCGCCGCCGCCCAGCCGGTACCCAACGCTCGCCGCCGGCGACCTGGTTGCCCCCACGGCGCAGGCATTGCGCTGGCCCGCCATCCCCGGCGCCCCCAGCCCGGATGGCAAGCTCAATACCTTCATCGATTACGATTTCGGCCCGGCGCTGAACGCCGCCGACGTGAGCGGCATCGCCACTACGCTGCCGCCGCGCACCCGCGCCGTGCTGCCGTCGCTGGTGCCGCGCGTCGACGAGGATGGCAACGAAACCTCGGGCGTTGCTTCGGTGCAGTTGCAAGTGCCGCTCGGTACCTATACCGGCTGGAACGAGCGTGTCGGCGGCTATTTCCGCGGCGCCGGCTGCGGCTTTTCCGGCGGCTTCATCCCGTTTGCTGTCACCCGCGCACAGCGCCTGGCGTCCGGCGATCCCCGCGCGTCCCTCGAGGAACGCTACGGCTCACACCAGGGTTTTGTGAAAAAGGTACAACAAGCGGTCGATCGGCAAGTCGCTGCGGGCTGGCTGCTGCCGCAGGATGCCGCACGCCTGATGGAAGACGCCCGTGCCAGCGATGTCCTGCAAGGCGTGGGCGAACGCGGCAAGGCACGACTGAAATAAGACGGTGCGTGTTCATCAAAATGATTTAGCTGGCATAGGCCGCATCACTTGCGCTCCGGACCAACATTGCGAAGATGTAATGCAATCCTGATTGACGCGGCCGTGCGCGCTGCCTAGCATGATCTCGTCTGCGGCAATCTCCGCATATCCGACGAGGCTCTCCATGCCGATACAACGATTGTTCCGCCGCCTGGCGCTGCTGTGCGCCACCTGCCTGCTCACGCTGGTCAGCGCCTGTCATATACGGGCTACGCAAGCCAATGGCGTTACGCTGCCGCAAGGTTGGCGCCCTTATTTTCAGCCATCGGTCAGCGGGGCGTTTCTGCGGCCCGGCGCGCACAACGTTGCCATGCTCGTGCGCAACGAAGAGCAACACCTCAGCGGCGTGCTGGTCCTGACCTTTGTGGATGACAGCGGTACGGCCAGCGTGATCAAGACCTTCAAGGAAGACGATACCAACCCGCCCAAGCTGTCGCTGCTCCAGCCCGGCAACTACCGCCCCGCCTGCCACCAGGGCGGCCCATGCCAGCCGACACACATCGCCAACGAAGCCATCAGCCTGTGCTTCGGCGAAGCCTCGTGTGCGATCCTGTATGCCGAGGGCGACAGTTTTCGGGAGCTGGCGGTGAGCGATTGAGGGCTGGCGGTGTTCTCAGTATTTGATTCACGCCTCTTGTGCCTGCCTGGCTGCGGCCACCAAGGCGTCCGGGTGGCTGAGCGCCACAGCAATCAGTGTGCGCACTGCACCATTGAGCGGATTGCGATTCTGCTCCAGTTTTTCCAGCTCGTCAGCGCTCATCCCCAACAGTCTGGCAAACTGTTCGCGGGTCAGGCCAGTTTTTTCACGCGCTGCGATCAATGGCGAATACACCACGCGGCCCAGGCCCGCTTTCATTTCGCGGCCGGCTTGTAACAACTCGGCGCCAACATCGAGGTTGGCTTCAAACGCCTCGAGTTCTTCATCACTTAAAGGCAATTTTCTAATCGTAGACACGCCGCATCTCCTTCAATATTGCGTTGCTCAAATTAGCTGTGCTGGCTTTTGCGTACAGCGTTAGCAAAACGATTTCAGCGGCTGTGCTGCGTGTGAAATAAATGATTCGCACACCGCCTGACTTCCCTGAGCCTTCACGTCTCCAGCGCACTTTACGCACACCACCCGTACCCGGCACTACTGAGGTGTACTGTCAATAATGGACACGTCCGTTTCAAGCAGCCAGCGCCTGTTTTCTGAAGCTCTCTGCAAACGATGCTGGCGAGACGTAGCCAAGGCGCGAGTGACGCCGTTGGCGGTT
>JBEVNE010000383.1:0-4791 GCA_040508275.1 Duganella sp. | reverse complement strand
AGGGGTATGGCGCGCTCAACATCAAGCGTAGTCTGTAACCCAACCGCAACCGCATTTGCGATACGCATGCCCTACCACGTAGGGGTCGTACCCCGTACGGGGTGCGCCCCCGCTTTGCCTTGCGGGTTTCAGTCCAGTCCCACGGCAAAACTTAAAAAACCCTGAATCTTGCCCTGCAACAGCAGGAATTACCCGTTTAACCTTCAACATTCCCCGTGAAATCGCGTAGAATGTTGCTCAACTTTATTTGCAATCAACACAACATGCCAGCAGAATTTACCTGGAATGTCCGCGTCTACTACGAAGACACTGACGCTGGCGGCATTGTCTATTACGCCAACTACCTGAAATTCTTCGAGCGCGCCCGCACCGAATGGCTGCGCCACCTGAATGTGAATCAGTTCGCATTACAGCAGCAAGACGATGCTTTGTTCGTCGTCAAAAGCGTCACCTCAGAGTATCATGCGCCAGCAAAGCTTGACGACGTAATAAAATTAACTCTTAGCATCCAAAAATTAGGCCGCGCCTCGGTTGCCTTTGAACAGCAAGCATGGTGCGGAGAGCAACTACTGAACACGGCCCAGGTCAAAATCGCCTGTGTCGACAGCGCCATGCGTCCGCGCGCCGTCCCTGCGGCCGTGGCTGAAAAAATGCGTCACTACGTACAATCCGACTGATCAGACTGATAAACAATGAACGTCACCCAAGACCTCTCTTTCGTATCCCTCATCACCAACGCCCACCTGATCGTGCAATTGATCATGGCGTTGCTGCTCATTATCTCGGTGGTCAGCTGGACTTATATTTTTAGCAAATTATTCGCCGTCCGTTCGGCGCGCCGCCTGACGGTGGAATTTGAAAAAACCTTCTGGGCCGGCGGCAATCTGCACGCGCTGCACCAGAACGCCGGCAAGGACCGCGCCAACAGCGGCCCGCTGGCGCGCATCTTCGAAGCCGGCATGGGCGAGTTCATCAAAAGCAAGGCTGCCTACACTGCCAGCCGCGAAACCATGGACCACGGCGCCGTGCTTGATGGCGCCCGCCGCGCCATGCGCGCTGCCTTCCAGCGCGAAATGGATGTGCTGGAATCGCACCTGGCATTCCTGGCCTCGGTCGGTTCGGTGTCGCCATACATCGGCCTGCTTGGTACCGTCTGGGGCATCATGAACGCCTTCCGCGGCCTGGCCAATGTGCAGCAAGCAACCCTGGCAGCTGTGGCGCCCGGTATTGCCGAAGCGCTGATCGCCACCGCCATCGGTCTGTTTGCGGCAATTCCTGCCGTGGTGGCGTACAACCGCTTCTCGCACGACATCGACCGCCTGGCGATCCGCTTTGAAAGCTTTGTCGAAGAGTTCTCCAACATCCTGCAACGCCAGTCGCGCTAAGCGCCGGCCTTTCACCTGAGAACAAACATGGCTTCTTCTTTCTCCAGCAGCATGCGCGGCGGCCGTGGCCGCAAGCTCAAGTCCGAGATCAACGTGGTGCCCTACATCGACGTGATGTTGTGCCTGTTGATCATCTTCATGGTCATGCCATCGGCTAACGACGCCTCGGTGGTGGACTTGCCGCGCGCCGAAAAATCGACCAAGCCGCCCAGCGACTACGTGCAGATCGTTATCAAGCCCAATGGTGCACTGTCGATCGGCGTCAAGGGCAAGGACGAGGATGCGCCGGAAACCGCGCCCAACCGCGATGCGCTGGTGAAAAAACTGCGTGCGTTGCACGAACAGCACCCCGACTACCCGGTGCTGATCGCCGGCGACAAGGAAAGCAAGTACGACGACGTGATCCAGCTGATCTCGGAAGCGAAGAAAATGGGCATTACCCGCGTGGGCTTGTCCACCCAATAAACGTATGCAGACGATGAAACCCGCAACCGCAGGCGGCCCGTACAAGGTGCCGCGACAACACAATGGCTGGAGCGCGGCGGTGCTGGCAGTGTCGGTGCACGCGTTGCTGCTGCTGTTCCTGTGGATAGGCGTGAGCTGGCAAAACAATGAACCGACCGAAGTCCAGGCAGAAATCTGGGACATGACGGTGCAGGATGCCGCCCCCGCTGCGCCGCCCGAGCCCACGCCCGAGCCGGAACCCGAGCCAACGCCAGAACCCGAACCCGTGCCACCGCCGGTGGTCAAGGCGCCACCGCCACCGCCGGTGGAAGCCCCGCCCACGCCCAAAGAGCCGGACATTGCGCTGGAGCGCCTGAAAAAGAAAAAGCTCGAGGAAGAGAAAAAGCTGGCCGAAGCCAAGGAAGCCAAGCAGAAGAAGGAAGCAGAAGAAAAACTGGCCAAGCTCGAAGCGAAGAAAGCGGCTGACAAGAAGGCCGCCGAGCAAAAGCTGGCGGAACAGAGGGAACAGGAACGCAAGGAAAAAGAACAGGCCGAGAAAGACAAGAAACTCGCCGCTGAAAAAGAAAAGGAAAAGAAAAAAGCCGCTGCCGAAAAACTGGCCAAGGATAAGGCTGACAAGGAAGCCAAGGACAAGGCGTTTGCGGCGGAAATGAGCAGGATTACGGGTTCGGCCGCCAAAGGTTCGACCGGCACCGCTGCGCAATCGACGGGCGGCAAGGTTGATGGCGGCTATTCGGCAGCGATCCGCACCAAGGTCAAGAGCAACCTGATTTATGGCGGCAGCGACGACAGCCTGACGGCAACTTACCGCATTACCCAGTTGCCTACCGGTGAAGTCATCGGCGTACGCAAGATCAAGGGCAGCGCTTCGCCGGCCTACGACCTGGCGATTGAAAACGCGATTGCCAAATCGTCTCCACTACCCAAGAAAAAAGATGGTACGGTAGAACGCGAAATCGACCTCGTCTTCAATTTGAAGGAAATGCATTAATGAAAACCAACTTTAAAAACATCGTTCTGTACGCCGGCTTGAGCATCGCGGCCACCATGGGCAGCGCCCAGGCGCAAATGCGCATTGAAATTTCGGGCGTGGGCAGCAACCAGATTCCCGTGGCCGTGGCAGGCTTTGCCAACGAAGGCGTGGCCCCGCACCAGGTATCGGCCATCATCAAGGCCGACCTGGAACGCAGCGGCGCCTTTAAGATCATCGACGCCGGCGTGATCAACGACGTCAACAACGTCGACTACAGCGGCTGGAAAGCCAAGGGCGCCGACGCCCTGGTAGTGGGCACCGTCAATGCCATGGCCGACGGCCGCTACGACGTGCGCTACAAGCTGTACGACACCGTGAAGCAATCGCAGATTTCCAATCTGGACAAAGCAGTAACGGCGCAATTTACCCGCCTGTCGGCGCACTTGATCGCCGACGATGTGTTCTTTAAACTGACCGGCGTGCGCGGCGCCTTCTCCACCCGTATTTCCTACGTCAAGCAGGAAGGCCGCAGCTACCAGTTGATGATTGCCGACGCCGATGGCGAAGGCGAACAGCTGGCGCTGCGCTCGAACGAGCCGATCATCTCGCCATCATGGTCGCCGGACGGCACCAAGGTCGCCTATGTATCGTTTGAGCAGAAAAAACCGGTGGTCTACGTGCAAAACCTGATCACCCGCGCGCGCACCGTCATCGCCAATGAAAAAGGCAATAACTCGGCGCCAAGCTGGTCGCCCAACGGCAGCAAGCTGGCCGTGGCGCTGTCCAAGGATGGCAACACCCAGGTCTACACCGTCAATGTCGATGGCAGCGGCCTGCGCCGCGTGTCGAACAGCAAAGGCATCGACACCGAACCGCAATTCTCGGCCGATGGCCAGAGCATTTACTTTACCAGCGACCGCAGCGGCGGCCCGCAGATTTACCGCATGAGCGCGGACGGCGGCGACGCCAAGCGCGTGACCTTCAGCGGCAGCTACAACACCAGCCCGCGCATTTCGTCGGATGGCAAAACGCTGGCCTATATCTCTCGTCGCGACGGCAACTTCCAGCTCTACGTGCTGGATCTGGCCAGCGGCCAGGAGCAGCGCCTGTCCGACACCACCAGCGACGAATCGCCGAGCTTCGCCCCCAACGGCAAATACATCATGTACGCCACCACCGCCGGCAGCCGCAAATCGCTGGCCGTGGTATCGGTTGACGGCCGTGTAAAACAACGCCTGACTACGCAGGCGGGCAACATCAAGGAGCCCACCTGGGGTCCGTTCATGCAGTAAAAAAAGCAAGTCTAACTACAGTTACTAGGAGAAATTTATGCGTAAAATCAGCAGCTTGGCTTTGGTACTGACCACGGCCGCCATCCTGTCCGCCTGCTCGTCGACCCCGATCAAGGAAAACACCCCGCCGCCAGTGGTTGAACGTCCAGTGGACAAATCGGCCCAACCGCAAGCAGATACCCGTACCGTGGCGCCGGTGGAAACCAAGTCGCTCGATCCGCTGGATGATCCGAAAGGCGTGCTGGCCAACCGCAGCGTGTACTTTGACTATGACAGCTACACCGTGCGCGACGACGGCAAGAGCGTCGTGGAAAACCACTCGGCCTACCTGGCAAAAAACAAGGCGCGCCAGATCCTGATTCAAGGTAACACCGATGACCGCGGCGGCTCCGAGTACAACCTGGCCCTGGGCCAGAAACGCGCCGAAGCCGTGCGCCGCGCCATGACCACGCTGGGCGTGTCGGAATCGCAGATCGAAGCCGTATCGCTGGGCAAGGAAAAACCGAAAGCCGCCGGCACCGACGAAGCAGCACGCGCCGAAAACCGCCGCGCCGACATCGTCTACAAGTAATTTCGCTTTTACCTGGTCACAGGCATAATACGGGGCGGTGTGCGGACAAGTTCCGCGCCCCGCCCCGTTTCCATTTTGATTTGTTGAAAGCGCCCGACATGATGA
>JBEVNE010000303.1:0-18662 GCA_040508275.1 Duganella sp. | reverse complement strand
ACGGGGCGCACGCTCGCTATGCTCGCGCCCGGCCGGAAAGCGGCCGCTCTCTTCGCGGCGCGGACGGCGCTCAGCACGTTCGCCGCGCTCGTCAGCACCGCTGCTGCTGACTGGATTGAAGCCCTGCGCTTCACCGCGCTTGATGGTCTGGCGTATCAGTTTCTCGATATCGGCCAGCAGGCGCTCGTCCTTGTCCGAGTAAATCGAAATGGCGTCGCCCGAGGCGCCGGCGCGGCCGGTGCGGCCGATGCGGTGTACATAGTCTTCGGCGTTGTACGGCAGATCGTAGTTGATCACGCACGGCAGGTCGGAAATATCGAGACCGCGCGCGGCCACGTCGGTGGCGACCAGGATGTCGATCTCGCCTTTTTTGAAGGCGTCCAGTGCGGCCATGCGCTCCTGCTGGGTTTTGTCGCCGTGGATGGCGGAGGCTTTCATGCCTTCGCGCTCGAGCTCGCGCGCCAGGCGCGAGGCGCCCAGCTTGGTATTCGAGAAGATGATGACCTGTTTCAGCTCGCGCTGGCGCAGCAGGTGCGCGGTCAGGGCATGCTTCTGGTTCTCCGGCACCTTGTAGACCACTTGCGTGACCTTGTCGGCGGTCTGGTTGCTGCGCGCCACTTCGATGGTGATCGGGTTGCTCAGGAAGGTGTTGGCCAGCTTTTTGATTTCCGGCGAGAAGGTGGCCGAGAACATCAGGTTCTGGCGCTGCTTGGGCAGCAGGTTGATGATGCGCTGCAAGTCCGGCAGGAAGCCCATGTCGAGCATGCGGTCGGCTTCGTCCATGACCAGCATCTGTACCTGGCTCAGGCTGATGTTTTTCTGCTCGATATGGTCGAGCAGGCGGCCCGGGGTGGCGATGACGATTTCCACGCCGGCTTTGAGCTGCGCGGTTTGCGGCTTCATGTCCATGCCGCCGAACACCACGGTGGAACGCAGCGGCGTGTGCTTGGCGTAGGCCTTGACATTGTCGGCCACCTGCACCGCCAGCTCGCGCGTGGGGGTGAGGATCAGCGCACGCACCGGGTGGCGCGCCGGCGAGGTGCTGTGGCTGGCATGGGCCAGCAACATTTGAATGATCGGCAGCGAAAAGCTGGCGGTCTTGCCGGTACCGGTCTGGGCCGCGCCCATGACGTCGCGTCCTTGCAGTAATACCGGAATGGCTTCGGCCTGGATCGGCGTGGGATGTTCGTAGCCCTGCTCGTCGAGCGCGCGCTGGATCAGCGGCGACAGGCCAAAGTCGGCGAAACGTACCGAGGCAGCAACAGGGGCTGGAGCAGCAACAACGGGCGCGGCAGCAATAGCGTCTTCAGACGGGGTAGTGATCTCGGATTCGGACATAGTTTGAGGCCGCCCCTTGGGGACAGCAGGCTTTCTTCAATAAACAACAGAACCCGCACCGGAGAAGTGTGAACGGGGTGCGGTGGCAGCGCTCTATACAGCAGGCAGCACCGTAAACTATACCCTAAATTGCCGCAACTGCGCGAAAACACTGACTACCACGATGAAATTATTGCCACCTTGTCATGTATAATGCTCATCCAGCCATACCGGTCTGGACTTTGGATACCTTACATGCCCGCGCTATTTCCGTCTGCGCCGCGTTCATTCGCTGCCTTGCTGTTGCTGTTGCTGTTGCTGTCACTGTCGATGCTGGCTGGCTGGCCCGTGCTGCTTGCCAAGGCCAGCGCTGCCACCACGGCAGCCACTGTCAGCAGCACGCCATCGCTGCGTTTCAAGAAGCTCGGTCCACTGGGCGGCGATGAGCCGTCGATGCTGTCGCTGATGCAGGACCGCAAGGGCTATATCTGGGTAGGCACCCATACCAATGGCCTGTACCGCTACAACGGCTACCACGCGGTCAAGTACACGCACAACCCGGCCGACGCCAGCAGCCTGCCGCACGACCGCGTGTCGGCGATTTACGAAGACCCGCAAGGCCGCATCTGGGCCGGCACTCAGAACGGCCTGGCGCGCTTCAACCCGGAAACCAACAACTTTACCGTGCTGGCGCCCGCCAGCGCGCCGAAGAACCACCGCATCATCAAGAACATCATCTCGGATGGCAAAAATGGCATGTGGATCGGCAGCTGGGGCGGGCTCCAGCACTTCAATCCCGATGCTCCTGGGGGCGGCGAGTTCACCGTCTACGCCCACGACGACAACAATCCCGGCAGCCTGTCCAGCAACGACCTGAACGCGCTGGCGCTGGACGCCAGGGGCGGCTTATGGATCGCCACCTGGCCCGGCGGACTCGATTACCTGGCGCCGGGGGCCGCCGTATTTCAGCATCATCAAGTGGATCCCGCCAACCGGCCCGATGCCCGCGTCAATATCGTGCGGGCGCTGCAGTTCGACCGCAGTGGCGCCTTGTGGATCGGCACCGAGTCAGGCGTACTCCGCTGGGATGGCAGCAGCGACTGGTCCACGCGCCGCGCCGTGGCCTCGCCATCGAGCCGCATCACCAATTTCAATCTCGATCACAAGGATGTGCTGTGGGGCACTACCCTGTCGGCCGGCTTGCTGCGCTGGAACGAGGCCGCTGGCAAGTTCGAGCAATTCGTCCATGCCGCCGATGATCCGCACAGTCTGCCCGGCGACAATCTGCGCGCCGTGATGCAGGACCGTGGCGGCATGTTGTGGATCGCCTCATTCACCGATGGCATCGCCCTGGCCAACCTGAACAGCGAAGGTTTTACGCGCCACGTGCCATACCGCATCGACCGGCGCGCCGCGCCCGCCAGCAATGCGCTGCTGAGCCTGGCCCGTGCGCCCAAGGGCCGCATGTGGTTGGGCGGCAATGTCGGCATGAGCTTGTACGATCCCGCCACCAATACGGTCATCAAGAGCTACCAGGCCGATGACAAGACACCCGGCAAGCTCAGCCACGCCATTGTCTACAGCATGTACCAGGACCGGGACGGCAACGGGCCGCTGTGGCTGGGCACGTCCAACGGCCTGAACCGGCTCGATACGCCGGACGGTCCGTTCCAGGCCATTCATTTCGGTAACACCGCCAGCGATTACATCAACGCCATCAGCCCCGGCGCCGGGGGCGTGCTATGGCTGGCCACCGGTAACAGCCTGATCCGCTATAACCCGACAACCGACGCCCGCACGATTTATTACAACGATCCACAGAACATCAGCAGCCGCAGCGTGAATGGTGCGTCCACGGTGCTGGAAGACAGCCGCGGCCGGGTATGGGTGGGGTCGGAGTGGAATGGCGGAGGCCTCGACTGGCTCAATCCCGACAGCGGCGTGTTTCACCATTTTCGCCATCACGGCGGTGATGACGGCAGCATCAGCGACGACAATATCGTCAGCCTGCACGAAGACGCGCAAGGCCGCATCTGGGTGGGCACCAGCAAGGGGCTGAACCTGGTGCAGTTCCAGGCCGATGGTACGCTGCGCTTCAAATCCTATGCGGCGGCCATGCGCAATCAGAAAATTCTCGCCATCGAACACGATCTCGATGGCAGGATCTGGTGCAGCACCATCGCTGGCCTGTTCCGCCTCGATCCCGCCACCGACAAGGTCAGCCTGTTCACCGCCGCCGATGGCCTGACCGAAGGATTCACCGTCAATTCATCTGCCACCTCGGCCGATGGCGTGCTGTACTTTGGCGGCGTGCACGGCATGACGGCGGTGACGCCCTCGCGCGTGCGCACCAGCTCGGTCCCGCCGCAGGTGGCGATCACCGACATTACCGTGTTCAACCACTCGCTGCAGAATGGCCAGCCGCGCGCCGACGTCAAGGCCGAAGGGCCAGTGACGGCGCCCACCGCGCTCACGCTGTCGTCGGAGGCCTCGGTGTTTTCCATCGAGTTCGCTGCCCTGCACTACACCGATCCGGCCGAAAACCGCTACGCCTACCAGTTGCAAGGCTTCGACCGCGACTGGGTACAAACAGATGCGGCGCATCGCACGGCCAGTTATACCAATCTGAATCCCGGCCACTACGTGTTCAAGGTCAAGGCCGCCAATCACCTGGGCGTGTGGAACGAAGAACCGGCCACCCTGCGCATCACCATCACGCCGCCGTTCTGGCAGCGCTGGTGGTTCCGCATGCTGGCCTCGGCGCTGGTGGTGGGCACGCTGGCGCTGCTGTACCGCATCCGCATCGACCGCCTGACCCACCAGCAGCAGGTACTGGAACAACTGGTGGCGGCGCGCACTGCCGAACTGGAAGAATCGAACCGCAAGCTGGCCGAGCTGAGCACCACCGACGGCCTGACCGGCGTGAACAACCGGCGCGGTTTCGACCTGGCGCTGGAAGCGCAATGGCGGCGCGCACTGCGCAGCGGCCAGACGGTGGCGCTGTCGATGCTCGATGTCGATTACTTTAAAAAATATAACGACCATTACGGCCACCAGGCCGGCGATGCAGCGTTGCGCACCGTCGCCGAGATGATCACCACCCACGGCCGCCGCGCCAGCGATATCGTGGCGCGCTATGGCGGCGAGGAATTCGCCCTGCTGGCGGTCGGCCCCACGGCTGCCGAAGCGTTTGCCACGGCGCAGGACGTATGCCTTGAACTGGCGCGCCGCCACATGCCGCACGAGCAGTCACCGTTCGGCATCATGACCATCAGCGTCGGCGTGGCCGTGCTGCTGCCGGACGCCGGCAATTCACCGGAACTGCTGCTGGAACTGGCCGACCGCGCCCTGTACCGCGCCAAGGAACAGGGACGCAATATGGCCTTGCTGGCCGAGTGAAGGGCACCTCGAAAAACCTACTGCGCGGCCCGCTATCGCCTCTCCGTTGCTCAGCGTACCTCCGTACGCTTCCGCTACTCGAGACGATAACGAACCGCTCGCTACGGTTTTCGAGGTGCCCTAAAGTTTTAGAGTTCGACCTTAATGCGGCCGACTACACTGCGCTCAGCGCCCGGCGTCACGTACAGGCCGGCCCAGGACGAGGTGTAGTACACGCGGTTGAACAGGTTGTGCACGTCGAGCGACAGGCGCACGTTCTTGCTGAGCTGCCAGTAGCTGAGCAGGCGTGCGGTAGCGTACGACGGCAGCGTGTAAGTGTCGGCGTTATTGCCGGCGCGGTCGCCCACGTAGTTGACGCCGGCGCCCACGCCATAGCGGCTGCCATCGGCCAGGCTGTCCTCGCGGATTGCCAGCAGGCCGGCGCTCAGTTTCGGGATATTCATCAACCGCGTGCCGGCGGCCAGCGTGCGGTCGCGCGTGACGCGCGCATCGTCATACGAGAAATTCCCGCTCACGCGCCAGTGCTTGCCGATCTGCCCCTGCACATCGGCCTCGAAACCCGTGCTTTTGACTTCGCCGGCGGCCACCGAAATGCCAGGCACTTCGCTGGCCGTCAGCACATTGCTCTTGGTGATGTCGTAAATGGCCAGCGTGGCGCCCAGGCGCTCGTCGGCGCTTTGCAGTTTCCAGCCGGCCTCGTACGAGCGCGAACGCTGTGGATCGAAGGCGTTGCGGTTGATATCGACACCGGTATTGCCACGGAACGATTTGCCGGCCGACAGGTACAGCGAGCTCCAGCTATTAGGCAGATACGTCAGGCCGGTGCGCGGCGACACCGCGCTTTGCTCACGCGCGATATGCGTGCGGGCCACGCGGTCCACCAGGTCCTGGCTGTATTCGTCCCAGCGCACACCGGCCAGCAATTGCCACTGCGGCGACAGGCTGATCTGGTCTTGCGCAAACACGGCCTTGACGCGCTGGCGTTCGTCCGAGCTGGTGGTCAGGGCGTTGAGCGGCGGCGCCGGGCGGCCATACACGGGCGCGTAAATGTCGATCGGGGTGTTATCCGAGCGCCAGATTTCCATGTTCATCCACAGGCGCGAGGCTTCGGCGCCGAACAGCACCGTGTGGCCAATGGCGCCGGTATTGAAACGGCCCTCGATTTCGCCCATTACCGAGACATCGCGCGACGGCAGCGTGCGCCAGGTGAAACGGCGGTTCAGCGTGCGGTTATCCGTCGCCAGCGAGCTCGCTTCAGTGTAGTCGCCGTCGAAAGTGCTTTCCTTGTAGCTGGCGCCCAGGCGCGCGCGCCAGTGTTCGGCCAGGGTGCGGTCCAGCGTCAGTTGCTGGGTCTTGCTGCCCAGGCTCATGTTCTTGTCGGACGGCTCGTTGAGCACGCGGTCGCGCGGCAAGGCGCCCAGCGCACCGCGCACATTGATCACACCGCGATCGAGCGGCGTGTCGGAGGACAGGTATTCGGCCTCGTAGTTGAGCATGGTCTGCGGATCGATGACCCAGGTCAGGCCGGGCGCCACCAGCGTGCGCTTGTTGCCCAGCAGCGAGGAGCGCGGGTCGCCCTCTTCCGTCATCAGGTTCAGGCGATACGCCACGCTGGCGCTCAACGGCCCGGTGGTATCCACCGTGGCGCGGCGCAGGCCACGGTCGTTCAGGCTCACTTCGGCCACGTGGCGGGCGGTGAATTTCGGCTTTTTGGTGACGATATTGATGGTGCCGCCCGGCTCGCTGCTGCCGTAGATGGCGCCAGCCGGCCCCTTGAGAAACTCGAAACGTTCCACGGTGGCGGTGTCACGCGGCGGATTGTAGCCGCGCGAACCGGGGAAGCCGTTGACCAGGAAACCCATGTCGGTGCTGCTGAAGCCGCGTATGGCAAAGTTGTCCCAGGTGCCGCCAAAGTCGTTCAGGCGCGCAATGCCGCTGACGAAATCGACGGTGTCGGCCAGGCGATTGGCGCCCAGGTCTTCCAGCTGCTGCAGATTGATCACGCGCACCGATTGTGGCACTTCACGCAGCGGCGTGTCGGTGCGGGTGGCGCCGCTGCTGCGGGCCGGGTTGTAGGCGGCGCTACGCTCGGCCACCACGTTCACTTGTGGCAGCGCAGCGTCATTCACAGCACTGGTCTCGGCAACCTGGGCGTGGGCGATAGGAAAGGCAGACAGGAGGCCGAGGGCCATCCAGGGACGTACAGGGCGTGACATAGTTCTCCGGATATTGTTTGAAAAGTTGCCAACTATAATCGAGAATGATTATCATTTGCAATGATTCAAGCCGGACTACCGTTTGTTACACCCTGCCGCCACTGCCGGTCAGAAAGTCTCCCACTCGTCGCCGTCCACCGTCTGCGATGCCTTACCGGGCGTTTTACCGGGCGTTTTACTGACCGCCGGACGCGTAGCGGCGGCAACCCTCGCCTTGGCCGGCGCCGCTTTCGACGGGGACGCCAGGCGCGGGGCCGAAGCTTGACCGGTGCTGACTGGTGCCGGCCGCTGTGCTGCCGGCGCCGCCGCGCGTGCGCTGTTGGCATGCAGCTTGAACACGGCCACGATGGCGCTCAGCTGCGCCGCCTGGCTTTGCATCGATTCGGCAGCAGCAGCCGATTCCTCGACCAGCGCGGCGTTCTGCTGGGTGACCTGGTCCATCTGCGTTACCGCCGTGTTGACCTGCTCGATGCCGTCGCTCTGCTCGTTACTGGCCGACGAGATTTCCGCCATGATGTCGGTCACGCGGGTGATGCTGTTGACGATTTCAGTCATGGTGGTGCCTGCTTCATTGACCAGTTGCGAACCGGCCTCCACCTTTTGCACGGAATCGCTGATCAGCTGCTTGATGTCCTTGGCGGCCGAGGCCGAACGGTGCGCCAGGTTGCGCACTTCGGATGCCACCACCGCAAAGCCACGGCCCTGTTCACCGGCGCGTGCCGCTTCCACGGCCGCGTTCAGGGCCAGGATATTGGTCTGGAAGGCGATACCATCGATCACCGAAATAATGTCTTCGATCTTGCGCGACGATTCGTTAATCGAGGCCATGGTGCCGACCACCTGACCCACCACCTCGCCGCCGCGCGCGGCAATGCCCGAGGCCGACTTGGCCAGTTGATTGGCCTGGCGGGCGTTGTCGGCATTTTGCTTGACCGTGCTGGTCAGCTCTTCCATCGAAGAAGCGGTTTCCTCGAGCGAACTGGCCTGCTCCTCGGTGCGCGACGACAGGTCCTGGTTGCCGCTGGCAATCTCCGCCGATGCCGTGGCGATCAGGTCGGTACCGGAACGCACCTGCGCCACCAGGCCCTGCAGGTTGTCCGTCATGTTTTTCAATGCCTGCATCAACTGCCCCGTTTCGCAGGCCGACTTGACGCTGATATCGTGCGTCAGGTCGCCTTCTGCCACGGCCGATGCCGCCGCGACCGCTTCCTGCAAGGGCGCCGACACAATGCGCGCGACGGCGACGGCCAGCGCCAGCCCGATGCCGATATTCAGCACCAGCAGGATGATCGAAGTGGTACGGGCCGAGTTATAGGTGGCGGTGGCGGCATCGCTGGCGGCGTCGCCACCATCGACATTGAGCTTGACCAGCTTGTTGACAGCGTCGAGCAGCTCATCGAGTTTTTTCGCCGAGGTGGTGCGCGAGATGGTGCGCGCTTCATCCTTGTTGCCGGCAGCTGACAGCGCCACCAGCTTGTCGTGATCGGCCATGAACGGCGTCCAGGCCTGGTCGAAGGCAGTGATCAGCGCCTGTTCTTCGGGACTGCTGATCAGCTTTTCATAGGCTTTGCGCTGCTCATTGAACTTGTCCAGCGTTTTGGCCATGCGCTGCTGGTAGTCGCTGTATTCGGCGGGATTGTCGGACAGCAGGTGCGCCAGCTCCCAGCGCCGCATTTCATTGACGGTGCCACGCAATTCCATGGCCATGCGCACGCTCGGCATCCAGTTGTCCGCCATGTCGCTCGAAGCCTGGTTGACGCGCGCTGTGGATAAAATGGAACTGACGCCCATGATCAGCGTCAGCAGCAGCACCATGCCGAACGACAGCAGCAGCTTGGTGGCAATTTTTAAATCGTAAAACCATTTCACAGCAAGCTCCTTGAGCTGACAGGGGAGCTTCCAGTATGCAGTGACTATAGGTTACTTACCAGCATCAAAAATCCGCTGTAGCCAACCAGCAACAGTTGTCATGATTAAAAGAAAATATTGCATTAAAACCCGCACTGCCAACCGGGGGGGCGGACCACGCCTGGAGTCCGCCCCCTAATGCCAAGGCCGGCGTATTACAGGGGAAGTTTGGGTTAAAGCGTGCTTACAGCTTACCGTTCAACGTCAAAAACACCTGCCGCGGCGCGCCGGTCAACAGCGTTTGCGCCGTGCGATTCGGGTCGCTGGCCTGGAAGCCGTTGGTGCCGACCGTGCTGATGTATTGCTTGTCGAACAGGTTGGTCACATTCAGCTGCAGCGACAGGTCTTGGGCAAAGCCGAGCGACTTGAGCTTGTAACCGGCAGACAAACTACCGAGCCAGAACGCCTTGACGCTGGCGTCGTTGGTGTAGGTGTAATAGCGCTTGCCGGTGAACTTGCCGCCCACGCGGGCGAACCAGGCGCCGCTGTCGTAGGCGACTTCGGTGCTGAACAGGGTTTTGGGTGCGCCCGCCACTTGCTTGCCATTCACGCGCACCACGTTGTTGCCATCGAGGTAGTCGGACTTGTAGCGCGAATCGTTATAGGTGGCCGAGTTGAACCAGCTGATGTCGCGGTTGAACTTCCACACCGCAATCGCTTCCACGCCCTTGGTATCGACCTTGCCGACGTTCACAAAAGTCGAGGGGCAACCGACGATGCCGGCGCAGGTGGCCACCGCCAGTTGACGGTCGTCGAAACGGGCGCCGTACACGGCCAGCGAACCCTGCAGGGCGTCGCGGCGGAAGCGGTAGCCGAGATCGACATTGGTCGAGGTTTCCGGCTTCAGGTTGCCGACGCCGGCGTCATACGCTACCTGGGTTTGTGAAAATGGCCCATTCACGCCCGGCTGGAATGCGCGCAGGTTTTTCGATGCCGAGGCGAACAGTTCGTCGTTGCTGCTGAGCGCGTAATTCAGACCGGCTTGCGGCAGGAAATCTTTCTCTGCAGTCAATTTGCCGGCAGCGCGGGTGCCCACGGTGTTGCGGGCGACGATATCCACGCTCAGGCTCTTGAAGCCGGCATTGAGTTTGAGTTTTCCGTCCATCAGCGCCAGGCTGTCCTGCACATAATACTGGGCCGTGTCGGTGACGAATTTCTGCTGCCAGTCCACCTGGAATGGATTGCTGAGGAAATGCATGGTGTCGCCCGGCCCCGTGGCGGCGTAGTAGGCGCGTGTGCCAGTATGCCTGGAGCGCTCGCCCCAGGCGCCGAACGTGATCGTGTGGGCGCCCAGTTCCCAGGTGGCGTCAGCCATCACGCCGTTGCGGTTGATGCGGTATTCGGTGGTGCGGATCGACAGCGGGTTGGCGGCGTCGGTCGGCACATAGGGCGTGTACCAGTGGCCTTCGCCCTTGTTGTCGTGGTGGTAGCCGGTGGCTTTCAGCTGGAAGGCGGGAGTCAGGTGCAGATCGAGGATCAGGCCGCTCAGATTATCCTTGCGCAAGCCGCCGGCCGAGTAATACGCATCGTCGAGGCTGTTGACCTTGCCGCTGAACTGGCCCTTGGCGGCATTGAGCGCGCGCTGCCAATCAGGCTGATAGTTGTCCCAGTCGTAGCCGAGGCGGTCGATCATTTCCAGCGACATATCCTGGTAATCGACTTCCTTGCGCTCGGAATGGTTGTAGAAACCAGTCAGGCTGTTGTCTTCGCCAAAGTTGTAGACAAAGCGGGCATTGATCTGGTCCTGGTCCTGGCCGCCTTCTCCCTTGCTCTTGTCGGTGCGCTGGCGGGTGCCGCTGAGGAAGGCTTTGACGGCACCACCGATCAGGCCGGTATCCACGCGGGCGAAGGTGCGCGAGGTCGAATCGCTGCCCACGGTCTGGGCGAACGTCAGGCGCTGCGCATCGCTGGGCGCCAGCGTATTGAACTGCACGGTGCCGCCCAGGTTGCTGGTGGAAGCCGTACCGATGGCGCCCGCCCCCTGCGACACCTGCACATTGCCGATGTTTTCCGACGACACGGCGCGGCTGATATGCAAGCCGTTGTTGTTGGCATAGCTCATGTCGCCGAGCGGAATGCCGTCCAGCGTAAAGCCCAGCTGGTTCTGACCGAAGCCGCGCAGGCTGAACGAGGTAGACCATTCATAGGCGCCGAATGGGTCGGCCGACTGGAAGTTCACACCAGGCAGCTTTTCCAGCACCTTCAGCGGGCTGGTACCGGGCAGCGCTTCAGCCAGGTCGGCCTTGTTGATGTTCTGCACCTGGCGCGACTGACCACGACCGGTGATTTCCACGGTCTGGACCGGGCCGGCCATGGCGCCGGCCACGGCACTGTCCGCAACGGCATCGTCCGCAGCATAGGCGTGGACAGCCAGCGCCTGAAGCACGAGCAGGCACAGAGGTTTCAAGGGGAAGCGCTGTTGCATGGGATTGTTCTTTCTTGCAGGTTGGTGGAATATCAACTAGCAAGATTGTAGAAAGAGCATGTGACGTTGCGATGACGCTGGGATGACGATTGGATGACATGGCAACAGCGCGCCCCCCCCACGCAAAAGGGTTACTACCTACACGTGATCAACCACCCTGCCCACGGCAAAGTCGAGCAACTCCTCCGGCGGTATCGGCCGCGAGATATGGTAGCCCTGCAGGTAATGACAACCCATTTTTTCCAGAATCGCCGCCTGCCCTGCCGTCTCCACGCCCTCCGCCACCAGTTGCAGGCCCAGCGAATGGCCCATGGTGATAATCGCGTGCACCAGGCTGTTGCTGCGCTCGCTATGTTCGATGTCCATCACGAAGGCGCGGTCGATCTTGAGTGTGTTCAACTGGAACTGGGTCAGGTAGCTGAGCGAGGAATAGCCGGTACCAAAATCGTCCAGCGACACGCTCACGCCCAGCGTACGCAAGAGGTTAATCACCGCATGCACATGGCCGGCGTCGTCGATCAGCACGCGCTCGGTCAGTTCCAGCTCCAACTGGCGCGGCTGCAGGCCGTGGCGCTGCAGCGCCTGCTGCACCAGTGTGACAAAACCGGGGTCGGCCAGTTGCCAGGCAGAGACGTTGATGCTGGTAGTCACTTCACCGAGCGGACCGTTTTTCCAGACTGCCATCTGGCGGCACGCTTCCTCGAGCACCCAGGTGCCGACCGCAACGATCATGCCATTGTCTTCCGCCACCGGGATAAAGCGGTCGGGCGGCACATTGCCCAGTTGCGCGTTGTGCCAGCGGATCAACGCTTCGACCTTGGTCAGGCGCCCGCTGTGGGCATCGACAATGGCCTGGTACAGCAGGCGGAATTCGGCGCCGTCGATGGCGCCGCGCAGGGCGCCGTCGATCACCAGCGCGTTCTTGGCCGCCGCGTTCATCGATTCGTGGAAGAAGCGCAATTCGCCGCGTCCCGATTTTTTGGCTTCGTACATGGCGATGTCGGCATTGCGTATCAACATGTCGCTATCGATACCATGGGCCGGATAACATGCCACGCCGATGCTGGCCGATACGCCGATGGCATGGTGCGACAGGTGGAAGCGCGCCGCGAAGGTTGAAATGATGTGCTCGGCGCAGCGCTGCGCCGCCGCCGCGCTATGGCCGGGCGCCAGGCCGGGCATGACGATGATGAACTCGTCGCCGCCAAAACGCGCCAGCAAATCTTCCGGCCCGAGGATGGCAAACAGGCGCTGCGCGGTCTGGCGCAGCAGATCGTCGCCGGTGGCGTGGCCGAACGAATCGTTCACGCGTTTGAATTTGTCGAGGTCGAGGAACAGCACCGCGCATTCACTGCCGGTGACTGCGGCCTGCGCCACTTCCAGGCCAAGGGCTTCGGACAGCGCATGGCGGTTGAAAAAACCGGTCACAGGATCGATGCGCGCCGCCTGGTTCAGCAAGTCGTCCTTTTTCTGGCGCTCGCTAATGTCGAGCAACTGGACCAGGCAGTACAACTGTCCGCGCTCGATATACGGCGAAGCGGACATTTCCAGCGGCAGCTTGACACCCGTATGCAAAGTCATCACGGCTGTTTCAGTCATCGGATAATCCACGCCCGGCGCCTCGAAGCGCCGGAAATACTCGTCGGCCATCTGCGGCGTCAGATTGGGCAGCAAGTCGCTGACATGGCGACCGATCAGGTCCGCGCTATGTTGAAAGTCGAGCAGACGGGCGCAGCGCTCGTTGGCCACATGGACATGACCGCGCCGGTCGCGTATCAGGAAGCCGTGGCTCAGGCTATCGATGGTGCGCGCATAACGTTGCTGCATTTCATCTTGCACTGCATAGATCAGGCCCAGCATCGACAAGGTCTTGAGCAGCGTAGTACCGCCAAACCACAGCAGATACCATTCGGGCGCCAGAGTGACGGCGCTGACCAGGTTGAAGCCGCCGCGCGCGATCAACGTGTAGCCGAGCAGGCGATAGCGGCGCTGGGCCCGGATCAGCCGCAGGCCCATCCATACCATGACCAGGCCGAGCGCAGCGGCGCTGCCGGGCGGCACCCACAGCGGATGCATATGCCAGAGTGCATAGAAGGCCAGCGTAATCAGCAAGCCCACCAGCACCATCGGACGCCAGTGGCGACGTCGTAAATCGCCGAGAAAATACTGCGTCCCGCCCCAATAAGCGAGCATGCCCACCACCAGCATCAGGGAACAAATAAATAGCCGCAGCTCGGGCAATAACACGCCATCGCCGGCAAACCAGGTAAGGCCACCAGTCATGACAGCCGCTTGCCCCACGCCCCACATTAACGCGTGTTTTTCCTTGCGGTGCATCAGCCACAGGAAAAGCAGCAATGCCACCAGGATAGCGTCCACTGCAAAAGCAGCCGCCATCACGGAAAGATTGACATAGTTTTCTGGCTGCAAGCTCATTCACTTCCATCAATGACATTTTGACTATTGCTTCATGCCAGTCATTGTATGCCAATTGGCGGAAAATAGTTATCTCAAAGCATTAAATCCGACTATTTCACTCTTGCTTCATAAGTAAAAGTCATTATTAATCAGAAAACCATGAACGCTTATCCGCACCGATTTTCAGCTGGCACAGCCAGCCGGTTGAGTGAGGTGGATTCAGACCAGAAATTAGCACGATGCCGCTATTTTTTAGCTTTTTATTACGATGGAATGCGGCTTGCAGCGGTGCTGACCTTGCTACCTGCCATAAGGTGTCGAACATGATGATTCAGATAAAAAGAGAAATTGCCAACGCCCACATCACGCACGCAATCAGTCCATCGAGCACGCGCCATGCTAAAGGGCGCTCGAATATCGGACTTAAATAGCGGGCGCCAAAACCGAGGCTGCAAAACCAGATCACCGATGCCAGCATGGCGCCGATGGCAAAATAAAATGCCCCATTGCCAGGCTGCTGAGCACCGATAGACCCCAGCAATACTACGGTATCGAGATAAACGTGGGGATTAAGCAGGCTGATTGCCAGCATTGCGGCAACCGCCTGGTAGCGATTAACAGCCGTGCCCGATCTTTCTGTATCGACAGCAGAAGGATATAAAGCCGAGCGTGCAGCGCGTAATCCATACCAGAATAGAAATAATGCCCCAGCTATTTTTATCCAGAATAACAGCGCTGGTGCCCCCGTAATTAAAGACCCCATTCCAGCCACACCAAAACCGATCAATACCACGTCGCAGATAATACAGATGGCGACACAGGTATAGACAAATTCGCCTTTCAGCGCCTGCCGCAGCAGGTAGGCATTCTGCGATCCGATGGCGATGATCAGGCTGGCGCCCAGGCCCATTCCCTTCATCAGTGCACTCATTTCCATGTGGTCTCCCCGTTCAAAAAACCGAGCTTAGAGGCAGAGCGGAAATAAGTATAATTAATATTATTGGTCAATTATTAGGAAAACTGATGAGCCGAGTGGACTATCGCGGCTTGGCCGCACTCGATGCCGTGATCGATTACGGCAGCTTCGACAAGGCGGCGAGCGCCCTGGCGATCACCCAATCGGCGGTGTCGCAGCGTATCCGCATGCTGGAAAACCATGCCGGCGAACTGCTGATCATCCGCAGCCAGCCGCCGGTCGCCACCGAGGCGGGCCAGCGCCTGATTGCCCATTATCGCCAGGTGCGGTTGCTGGAAAGCTCGCTCGACAATACCGGTCGGCCAGGCGCCGGCCGCCCCGACATTGCCATTGCCGTCAATGCCGACAGCGCCGCCACCTGGCTGCAGCGGGCGGTGGCGCCACTGCTGGTAACCGGTGATTGCATGTTGCACATTACCTTGGACGACCAGGAACACACGCTCGCCATGCTCAAGGAAGGCCGGGTCTTTGCCTGCGTGACCAGCGACAGCGCCCAGGTGGCTGGCACCACGGCCACGGCGCTGGGCATCATGCGCTACCAGTGCCTGGCCAGCCCGGCGTTTGCCGCGCGCTGGTTTGCCCATGGCTGGACGGCAAGCGCAGTGCAGCATGCACCAGCCCTGCATTTCAATCGCAAGGATGCGCTGACTGCGCGCTTTGTCGCCCAGACCACCGGGTTTACGGGGCGCTATCCGCACCATTCCTACGCCACCTCGGAAGGGTTTGTGCGCTTTCTCGAAGGCGGCCTGGGCTACGGCATGGCGCCGCTGCTGCAATGCGCCGCCCAGCTCGAATCAGGAACGCTGGTTGACCTGGCGCCCGGCCAGGTGCTCGATGTGCCGCTGTTCTGGCATATGTGGGATATCCAGACACCATTTACCCGCGCCCTGTCAGAGCACGTGATCGCCAGCGCGCACCGGGTGCTGATGCAGCCGAAGCCGGATGCGCAGTCTTCCGGCCATCAGCCTCGCAAACCCACCAATAGTTGACCGACGTTGTCGTGCGTAGCCTTCCAGCCCGACTCCAAGAGCTTGGGCGCGCAGACCGGGCAGGCCACGAACGGGTCGCAATCGTGCTCGAGGTTGATAAACAGCTTGCCCATGACCGGCCGGCCGGCATAGGAATCGACCGTGACAGGACGGTTTTTCAGCGAAGTGGCCGCTACCGCCGGCACGAAATCGGCGCCGCCCGGCGGCAGCCAGCGCGCAAACGGTTCGCTCGGCTTACCATCCGGCACGTACCACGACTTGCGCTCGCCATTCCAGCGCGCGCCCAGCGCCTTGGCTTCATCCTTTTCCGCAAACGGAACTTTAAGAAACATCATCATCTACTCCGTTCACCACAATGAGAGAAAGCCGTCATTCTACCGCCTGGCGCCACCCGGCGCGGACGCCGATACGCGGGCCAACCTCATCAAAACCGTGATGGCGGCCACGACACTGTGAGAAAATTGGCACCTGATTTAACGATACTACGCCCCATGCCCACCATCGAACCCCTCACCCTGACTTTGCCGGAACTGGCCGCTCGCTGGCACACCACGCCCGAGCAGGCACTGGCAACCTGCACCAGCCTGGCGCCATCGTCGCTACCCATGTATTTTTATTTCGATGGCCTGGTATTCGGCTTTGGCGACAAGTGGCTGCGCGCCAATGGCGATGCCAGCGTCAGCCAGGATCTCGACACCTTCCAGACCCGCGTCGCCGCCATTGAAATCGACCTGCAACGCCAGACCCTGCACAAACGCGGCCTGCTCAAGCTCACACAATGGGAAGAAGCAATGAGCGACGACGAACTGGGCCAGCAGCAGGCGGAAGCAGACCGGCTGGCGGCGGAAATCGTCCGCTTGTCGGGACTGCTCAAGCAACGCCAGTATGATCGCCAGCAACATGTACGCAATGGCCTGCTGCGCGCCGCCCCGCGCACGCTCAGCGACATTGCCAGCGACGGCCACACTCGCTTTCCGCAATTTGCCTTTTTGCCCAACACGCCACCCGGCGTGGACAACACCGAGCGCGTGGCCGCCGGCGCCGTCGTGGCAATGGAAGACGGCTTTCCCTACAAAGAGCTATTGAGTGCCGACGACCTGGTCATCTCCATGCTCGACATCAAGCTGCTGGAAGAAACCGGGCTGCATAAAAAGCAGGCGTAAGGTGGTAGCGCTTCAGCTTGAGCGCAACACAATACGCTTCTTTTCGCGCGCCGAGCGATACACTGCCTCAATGATGCGGATATCGCGCAAGCCTTCTTCGCCAGCAACGATCGGCTCGCGGTTTTCGATGATGGACAAGGCCAGATGGTCGAGCTGGCCGGCAAACTGGTTAGCCTGGGCATTCGGCGGCGCCGTAATTTCACGGTCACGGCCATTGCCCACCCACAGGCGCTGGCCCCGGTAGCTGGTGGATGGCTCCATCTCGATGCGGCCCTTGTCGCCCATCAAAATAAACTGGTTGCGGTTGGCGCTGTACATCGACATGCAGGAGCCAATCACGCCCGAGGGAAACTCGAGCTCGAACGAAATCATGTCTTCCACCTCGCGGAAACGCGGATCGCTGCGATCCGTGGTTTCCGTGGCAGTCAGCGCTACCGGTTCTTCACCGGTCATGTAGCGCGCCGCCTGCAGGGCGTAAATGCCGATATCCATCAGCGAACCGCCGCCCGACATGGCTTTTTTCAGGCGCCAGTTATTACCCCCACCCGTGGTGTAACCATGCTCCGAACGGAAGTAGCGCAGCTTGCCGATCTCGCCGGCCCGCGCCAGGCGGCGCGCCTCAAGGTTAAACGGTTCAAAGTGGCAGCGGTAGCCGATCATCAATTTCTTGCCAGCCTGCTTGCAGGCCGCGATCATCGATTCGCATTCGCTCGATGACAGCGCCATTGGCTTTTCACACAGCACGTGCTTGCCAGCCTTGGCGCCGCGTATCGTGTATTCCGCGTGCATCGATACCGGCAGGCAGATGTAGACTATATCGATCTCGGGATTGTCCTTGATACGGTCGTAGTTTTTGTAATCATAAAGATTCGACTCCGGCACGCCATACTCGGCGGCCACGCGCTTGGCTTTGACAGGATCGCCACTGACCAGCGCTACCAGCTTGCTGTGCTGGCAGTATTTAAATTGCGGAATGATGATACCCAGGCCGTAACCACCGAGGCCGACGATGGCATAGCCAAGCTTGCGCTGCGGATTGGCCCATACCGGTCCAGCCATTGCTGTGGCTGCCAACACTCCGCCTGCCGTCATGACCAGATTGCGCCGGCTGAAATCGATCATTCCATTCTCCTGTCAGATGTTGATGTCTACATACCCGAAGTAATTTTAGTACAAAAACAATCCATAGCGCGCGCTGTCGCGTGATGGCGCCACAGTGGCCGCCGATCAGCGTATATTAAAGGCTTAGGTCAGCATTCTGTAATCAGACAAAGGAACAACCATGCAACGCCACCTACGCCGCGCCCTCATCACTCTGGCAGGCATGACTGCAAGCGCCGGCGCCTGGGCCGCTGTGACCGTCACCTACATCGATTCAGAAAAAATGACCGATGTACCGCGCTTTGCCACCGAACGCAGCGCAATGGAAATCGAGTTTCGCGAACACCTGGAGCAACTGGGCGCCAAACTGCCGCCCGAGCAGAATCTGGCAATCGAGATCCTCGATATCGACCTGGCCGGCGACGTGTTTCCCAAAGTCGCCATCCGCGACGTGCGCGTGATGAAAGGCATGGCCGACTGGCCACGTATCAAGCTGCGTTACCGCCTCGAGCAAAACGGCCAGTTACTGCGCAGCGGCGAACAGGAACTGGCCGATCCCAACTATCAGATGAGCATCAACAGCTATCGCAACGAGATGTACGGCTATGAAAAGCAGATGCTCGATGATTGGTTCAAGAAAGATCTGCTGGTGACGAAATAAGAATAGCCAAAGCAAAAAGCCCCAACCGTATCAACGGAAGGGGCTCATGCGAATAACTAGCCTGACGATAACCTACTTTCACACTGGTT
>JBEVNE010000298.1:0-8670 GCA_040508275.1 Duganella sp. | reverse complement strand
TACCGGGGCTTCAAGGCTGCCCGCACACTGGCGGGCACCGAGGAGGATCTGTCGCAGATCAGTTGCGTGCTGCAGCAGGTGCAGCCTTGGCAGCGGCGGCGCTGAACTGGGTCACTGCCTGGTTCAGGTTGGTCTCGATGGACTCAACAGCCTGCTTGGCAGTGCGGCTCAGTTGCTCGTAGCCGGCGCTGGCGTTGCCGAGAGCGGACTTCAGCAGGGCAACAGCGTTTTCGGTACCGGCCGGTGCATTTTTGCTCACTTCGTCCACCAGCGAGATGACTTTACGGTTGGTTTCAGCGATCTGGGTTTCTGCAGCTTTGCTGAATTCGGCGCCGGTGCTCGAGGCGATGGTTGCCAGGTGACGGCCGTAAGCGATGGTTTTTTCAGCGTTAGGCTGAGCCTGAGCCGATGCCAGCGCGAAGAATTCCTGGGGATCTTTGGCGGACAGCAGCTGCTTGGCGGTGATCGACGTTTCTTCCAGCGAAGCCTTGGCGGCGGTCAGGTTCAGGTCGACGAGTTTTTCGACGCCTTCGAAAGCTTTGTTGGTCAGTGCCGAGAAGATCGCGAACTGCGCTTCAAAGTTGGCTTTGGTCGCATTGGAAAATTGCTCAGGGATCGAAAACATTTAACTCTCCAGAAAATAGGGCTTTGAATGAAGTTTCTTACTGTTCTTACTGTCGGTGTAAAACGACCAGAGAAGCGACTAGAAAAGAAGCCATCCACGTTTCAGACCGAATCACAAATTGTGCAACGCAACAAGACCGATTTTACGGCCTTCAAAAATTAAGTCAAGCGCTTTTTTGTGCGTTGCATCAAAGCACGAAAATTATTTTCTGGTAACGAAATCCTCCGAGCAACTTATTTTTCAGACAAGCCCAAGGCCGCGCCGTTACTGGCTTTCCGTGCCATTGCCAGTAGGTACTATCTGCCCGTGTTAGACTCGGCAGCCAGCGCCCTGGCGCCACGCCCTACCTACCAGTCTGATAGTTGAAAGATATGTCCGAGACTACTGTTGTTGCTCCACCACCCCAGCACGCGTCTTTTCTGTCGCCTTTGCCGCTGTTTTTCGTGTTTTTGTGGAGCAGTGGCTTCATCGTTGCCAAATATGGCTTGCCGTATGCGCCGCCGCTGACCTTCCTGATCCTGCGCTTCCTCGGCGTGCTGGTGTTACTGGTGCCGCTAGTGCTGCTGATGCGCGCTCCCTGGCCGCGCGGCAAGATTCCGCAGATTGCACTGGCCGGCGTACTGGTCCAGGCCGGCTACCTGGGCGGGGTGTGGTGTGCGATCAAGCTGGGCATGCCGGCAGGCTTGTCGGCATTAATTGTAGGCATGCAACCTATTCTGACCGCTTTTGCTGCGCCGCTGATCGGTGAAACCGTGCGGCCGCGTCAATGGCTGGGCTTGTTGTTCGGCCTTGGCGGCGTGGCGCTGGTGGTGGTGGCCAAGATCAAGCTGGTGGGTCTTTCAGGCGAAGCGATCGGCTTGTGCGTGCTGGCTTTGCTGTCGATTACCATCGGCACGCTGTACCAGAAACGCCACTGCCCGCAATTTGACCTGCGCGTGGGAACGGTGATCCAGTTTTCGGCATCCCTCGTGGTGGTCTTGCCGCTGGCTATCATGCTGGAAGGCTTGAGCTTTGATTTTGCTGCGGTGCAGTGGACGCCGCAATTTATCGGCGCCTTGCTGTGGTCGGTGCTGGGCTTGTCGATCGGCGCCATCTTCCTGCTGTTTGCACTGATACGCCGCAGCGACGCTACCCAGGTCAGCAGTCTGATGTATTTGACGCCGCCGACGACAGCGCTGATGGCCTGGCTGATGTTCGGCGAAGCCTTCAACATCCTCGGCATGCTGGGCATGTTGCTGGCGGTGACGGGCGTGGTGTTTGTAGTCAGCAAACCCAAACATTAGAACTGTGAAGAACGCTGCGGAAACATATTAAAAAAGCGGGCTTAAAACCTGATCCTGGAGGCGGTTTACCCGGTATCATCACAGCAGTCACGCGCGGCCCGGAGTTAGCTACCATCGATATCGCTTGTGGCGTTGCGCGCAGCGCAAGCAATATGGCATTTGCCGATCATTTTGCTTGCGCTAGCGCACCATTTTGCTACACTGCAACGACCGATTGTTAAATCCGGCTGTTCTTCTTATGGGGTGATCAATGTATAAACTAGCGTTAAGTGCTGCCATGTCGCTGATATTTGCATCGGCAGGCCTGACCGCCAACGTTGCCCATGCCGCAAGTGCCGAGACCGCAGCGCCGAAAAAAACGCAAGTCAAGAAAAGCAAGGCGCGTCAGCCCGTGCGTGCTGTTGCCGCCAGGAGCAATGACCGTGTGGTCAAGCGCGTGAGCAAGGTCAATGGCCGTAAAAAAGTCAGTTACCAGCGCGTGATCACGGCAGCGCCGGCGTTCGCCACCATGGGCGACCTGGCCGGCCTGAGCGCCACGCGTGATCCGCTCGACCTCAAATCGAATGTGGCGCTGGTGCTGGACCAGGCCAATTCCGAAGTGTTGTTTGAAAAAAATTCCAACATCGCCCTGCCGATCGCCTCGATCACCAAGATGATGACCGGGCTGGTGGTAGTGGAAGCCCAGCAGAACATGGATGAAGTGCTGACCGTGACCGACGACGATGTGGATCGCGAAAAATTCAGCAGCTCGCGCCTGCGCGTGGGCGCCCAGCTCACGCGCGCCAATATGCTGCACATTGCGTTGATGAGTTCGGAAAACCGGGCAGCGTCGGCGCTGGGGCGTAATTATCCTGGTGGCAAGCCTGCATTTGTCGCCGCAATGAACGCCAAGGCCCGCGAGCTGGGCATGAGCGATACCCATTATGTCGATTCGAGCGGCTTGTCCAAGATGAACGTGGCCAGCGCCCGCGACCTGGCCAAGCTGGCCATTGCCGCCTACGAGCACCCGATGCTGCGCCAGTTCTCCACGGACGCCAAGGCGGTGGTGGAAGCCAATGGCCGTCCGATGCAATTTGGTACCACCAACCGCCTGGTCGCCAGCCCGGACTGGTCGATCGGACTGCAGAAAACCGGCTTTATCAATGAAGCCGGCCGCTGCCTGCTGATGCAGGCCGTGATCGAAGGCCGTTCGGTGATCATGGTGTTTTTGGATTCCAAGGGCACGCAATCGCGGGTGGCCGATGCTGGCCGCATCCGTAAATGGATCGAGGCGCTCAAGCCTGCCGCGCTCAACCTCGGTGGCGGCACGCCGCCGGTTTATTCCACCGGCATGTAACCGAGGGTGGCGGAGATCTGGTTGGCGGTAATGACCAGGTCTTCCAGCCAGTCTTCCTGCAAACGGTCGGCCGGCGCCGAGATCGACAGCCCGGCAATCAATTTACCGCTGTCATCGTGGATGCCGGCGGCCATGCAGCGCACCCCCAGCTCCAGTTCCTCGTTGTCGCGCGCATAGCCGCGCGACTTGACCAGGCTCAGTTCGCGTTCGAGCCGCGCCAAATCCGTGATCGAATTCTTGTTGTGGCCGGCCAGTCCCGTGCGCGTGGCGTAGGCGCGGATGGCTTTCGGTTCATCGACCGACAGGAACAGCTTGCCGGTGGAGGTCAGGTGCAAGGGGCCGCGCCCGCCGATTGCGCGTACCACCTGCATGCCCGAGCGTTCCGAAAAGGCGCGATCGATATACACGATTTCGTCGCCCTGGCGCACCGACAGGTTGATGGTCTGCTGGGTTTTTTTGTGCAATGCACGCATGAAATCCAGCGCCGCTTCGCGCACCGACAGCCGGCTCTTGACCACGTTGCCCAGTTCCAGCAGGCGCATGCCGAGCCGGTAGGTGCCCGGTTCGATGCGGTCGACAAAGCGCGTGACTACCATGTCGTTGAGGATGCGGTGCGCCGTGGACGGATGCAGGCCCGAAACTTTGGACAATTCCTTGAGGCTGACGGGGTCGGGATATTTTGCCAGCGCGTCGAGCAGCGCCACCATGCGTTCGATGACCTGGATCGTGGTTTTTTGTTCGGGAGTGCTGTCTGCTTTCATGGAGCGTTGGTGCGGTGCAGTAACTGATATGACTTTATACCATAATGTGAAAGGGGAGTTGATGCATAATCTTATCTTTTTACACAGCAGACCATCATGCAACCAGTGAGCGAATTCAAGAGCAAAAGCGGCCTGAAGCGGATCTTTTCGGCTTTTTTCTATTCCATGGATGGCTTGAAAGCCGCCTGGAAGCATGAACATGCGTTCCGGCAAGAGTTGCTGCTGTTCATAGTCGCCACCGTGATTGCCTTATCGCTCAGCATTTCGGCGTTTGAAAAACTGCTGCTGATCGGTGTAATGGTGCTGATCCTGATCGTTGAACTGATCAATTCCGCGATTGAAGCAGTGGTGGACCGGATTTCGCTGGAGCGCCACCCGCTGTCCAAAAATGCCAAGGATTTCGGCAGCGCCGCCGTGTTACTGGCCTGTTTGCTGGCTTTAGCCACCTGGATCGTCGTCTTGTTCAACAGGTTTTATTGATCTATATAAGTTTTTGGAATATTGAACTGAAAAAAGCTTAGTTCTCATTTATAAAGGACGGCAGTAATCTGGAAGCCTTCACAACCAGGGGAATCCGATGCTGTCCAAAAAAATTATTGCCGCTGCCATCTTTGCTGCCACCGCTGTTGCTGCTGCCGCGCCATCGTTCGCTGCTGACATCTCTTTGCTGAACGTGTCGTATGACCCGACCCGTGAGCTGTACACCGACGTCAATGCAGCGTTTGCCAAGGACTGGAAAGCCAAGACCGGCGACAACGTCAAGATCAAGCAGTCGCACGGCGGCTCGGGCAAACAGGGCCGCGCCGTGATCGATGGCCTGGAAGCGGACGTGGTCTCGCTGGCGCTGGCCTATGATATCGACGCCATCGCCGAGAAAAAGCTGCTGTCGCCGGACTGGCAGAAAAAGCTGCCGCACAACAGCACCCCTTACACCTCGACCATCGTCTTCCTGGTTCGTAAAGGCAATCCAAAAGGCATCAAGGACTGGAGCGACCTGGTGAAACCAGGCGTGGCCGTGATCACCCCGAATCCGAAAACTTCGGGCGGCGCCCGCTGGAACCACCTGGCAGCCTATGGCTACGCGCTGCGCCAGCCAGGCGGCAACGAAGCGACTGCCAAGGAATTCCTGGGCAAGCTGTATAAAAACGTGCCGGTGCTCGATTCCGGCGCCCGTGGCGCCACCACCACCTTCGTCGAACGCGGCATTGGCGACGTGCTGATCGCCTGGGAAAACGAAGCGCTGCTGGCCATTAAGGAACTGGGCCCGACCAAGTTCGACATCATCGCGCCATCGATTTCCATCCTGGCCGAACCGCCAGTGGCCGTGATCGATAAAGTGGTCGACAAGCGCGGCACCCGCAAGGTGGCCGAGGCTTACCTGAACTTCCTGTACACCGATGCAGCGCAGGAAATCATCGCCAAGAACTACTACCGTCCTGCGGTGGAAAAAGAAGCGAAGAAATACGCTGCCCAGTTCCCTGCCGTGAAACTGTTCACCATCGCCGATGTGGCGGGCGACTGGAGTAAGGCGCAGAAGGTACACTTCTCCGATGGCGGCGTGTTCGATCAGATCTACCAGCCAAAATAAACCTGCCGAATCAGTAATCCATCATGGCCAACGCGCTCAGCGAGTTTCGCGTCTTGATCGCCCCCGGTCTGCATAACAGCGGACCGGAGCACTGGCAAAGCCGCTGGCAGCGCCTGTTCCCGGCGTTCGAGCGCATCGAGCAGGACGACTGGGAAGCGCCGGACCTGGCGCGCTGGTCGGCCCGCGTGGACCAGTTGCGCCTGCAGGATGCGCGGCCGACGCTGATCGTGGCGCACAGCTTCGGCAGCCTGGCGACCGTGCACAGCGTGGCGCGCGATCCGGCCCACGTGGCCGGCGTGCTGCTGGTGGCGCCGGCCGATCCCGAAAAATTCGGCGTGGTTGCGCAGTTGCCGCAGCAGGCACTGGCGCTGCCGTCGGTCATGGTCGGCAGCACCAACGATCCCTGGATGACGGCGCCGCGCGCAGCGTGCTGGGCGCAGCGCTGGCACAGCCGCTTCATCAACGGCGGGCCGCTCGGGCATATCAATGCCGAGTCAGGTTTGGGTGATTGGCCGGAAGGGCTGGAAATGTTGTATTTTTTGGCAGAACAGGCGCACAATCACAGGTTGGCGGTGCATTAATTTTTCGATTTTTTCAGGAGACCGATATGACTTTACGACTGGGCGACATCGCCCCCGATTTCGAGCAGGATTCTTCGATTGGCCAACTCAAGTTTCACGAGTGGGCAGGCGATTCGTGGGTGGTGCTGTTTTCCCACCCGGCCGACTTCACGCCGGTCTGCACCACCGAACTGGGCCTGACCGCCAAGCTGAAACCGGAGTTTGACAAGCGCAATGTCAAGGCCATCGCGCTGTCGGTCGATCCGGCCGAATCGCACAAAGCCTGGATCAGCGACATCGAACAGACCCAGGACACCGTGGTCGGTTTCCCGATCATTGCCGATGAAGACCGCAAGGTTGCCACTCTGTACGACATGATCCACCCGAACGCTTCGGCGACCGCCACCGTGCGCACGCTGTTCGTGATCGATCCTGCCAAAAAGATTCGCCTGTCCATCACCTACCCGATGAGCACCGGCCGCAATTTCGACGAAGTGCTGCGCGTGATCGACGCGCTGCAACTGACCGACGGCTATACCGTGGCCACGCCCGGCAACTGGAAAGACGGCGACGACGTCATCATTCCGCTCACCGTGCAAGACCCGGAAGTGCTCAAGCAAAAGTATCCGAAAGGCTTCAAGTCGCCACGTCCTTACCTGCGTGTGACGCCACAGCCGAACAAATAAGGTCTGAATAACCAAGCACGAAAAACGCATATGAAACGTGGATAGTCGATAATCGCATAAGCAAATTACGACCGCGTCGTTGGAGATTTTCCCCGAAGTAGGTACTCTGCGGCCTGCTTTGGGGGAAATGCATGGATTTTGCGCTGGACTTGTCGTTCGTTCTATCGGGTTTTGCCGTAGGTCTGCTGGTCGGTATGACCGGCGTAGGCGGTGGTTCCCTGATGACACCGCTACTCACCTTGATGTTCGGTGTGACCCCGGCCGTCGCCGTCGGCACCGATCTGGCGTTTGCCGCCATCACCAAGGGTGTCGGCACCTTTACCCACCGCCTGCGCGGCACCGTCCACTGGGATATCGTGCGCCGCCTGTGCATGGGCGCCTTGCCGGCCGCCGTGCTGGCCAGTTTCTCCCTCAAACACTTTGGCGCGCTGAGCCAGGACATTGGACAGTTGATCCGCTACATGATTGCCTGCTCGGTGCTGCTGACCGTGGTCGCCTTGCTGTTCCGCCGCAAGATGCTGGCCTGGATCACTGCGCACCCGGAACGCCAGTTGCAGGGCAGGGCGCTGGCCAACGCCACCATCTTTTCCGGCGCCGTGCTCGGCGTGCTGGTCACCATTTCCTCGATCGGCGCCGGCGCCATCGGCGCCACCCTGCTGGTGATGCTGTATCCACGGCTGACGCCCGCTGAAGTTGCCGGCACCGACATTGCCTACGCCGTGCCGCTGACGGCGATTGCCGCGGTCGGTCACTGGTGGCTGGGATCGATCGACTGGAACTTGCTGCTGACCTTGCTGGTCGGTTCGCTGCCCGGCATTACCCTCGGTTCTTATATCGCCAAGGCCGTGCCCGAGCGCTTGCTGCGCGGTTTGCTGGCGGTAACCTTGGTGGCGGTGGCGGCGAAATTGATTTTTTAAACACGCCTTATAGCTGATTGATCTAACTAAATAAAAATTGCTTCGTTTGTAGAATGAAGCGCAGGTGAGAACATGCAGCCCTTATAGAAGTTTTTGTAATAAGGGAGAGTACATGTCAGCAGTCCATACTGCGCCCGCGCTCGCGACGGCCCCCGTTGCCGCCAAGGGTGCGCCGTTCCGCGTGATGCCCGGTTTCCGGCTCTCGCTCGGGTTCACCATTTTTTACCTGGCTCTGATCGTCCTGATTCCATTGTCGGCGATCTTCCTGAAAACCTTCACCATGACCTGGGAAGGTTTTGTCGCCGCCGTCACCTCGGACCGCGTGATGGCGTCCTACCGCCTGACTTTTGGCGCCTCGCTGATCGGCGCCTTCATCAACGTGATCTTCGGCGGCATCGTGGCCTGGGTGCTGGTGCGCTACGAGTTTCCCGGCAAACGCATCGTCGATGCGCTGGTGGACTTGCCGTTTGCCCTGCCTACCGCCGTGGCCGGCATTACCCTGACCGCGCTGTACTCGGCCAACGGCTGGTTTGGCCAGTTTATCGAGGGCGTGCTGGGCATCAAGGTGGCGTTCACGCCGCTTGGCGTGGTGGTGGCGCTGACCTTTATCGGTTTGCCTTTCGTGGTGCGCACCGTGCAGCCGGTACTCGAAGACGCCGAGCGTGAACTGGAAGAAGCGGCTGCCAGCCTCGGCGCCAATGCTTTCCAGACCTTTACCCGCGTGGTGTTCCCAACCATTCTGCCGTCCTTGATGACCGGTTTTGCGCTGGCTTTCGCCCGTGCCACCGGCGAATTCGGCTCGGTGATTTTCATCGCCGGCAATATGCCGATGATTTCTGAAATTACGCCGCTGTTCATCATCACCAAGCTGGAACAGTATGACTACGCCGGCGCCACCGCGATTGCGGTGGTGA
>JBEVNE010000163.1:0-15022 GCA_040508275.1 Duganella sp. | reverse complement strand
CGGTCCATGCGCCGGTACAGCGCCTGGCGCGACAGGCCCAGTTCGGCGGCGGTTTGCGCCACCACGCCGCCGCTGCGCGCCAGCGCCTGCACGATGGCCTGGCGGTCGGCTTCGCCGCCATCATCGGCCATGGCATCTGTCGATGCCTGCGCAGATGCCAACGCAGATACTGGCGCAGCCGGCAGCCCCAGGTCGGCCACGCCGATCGCTGGGCCGCTTGCCAGCAGGCTGGCGCGCAGCATGACGTTTTTGAGTTCGCGCACATTGCCCGGCCAGCCGTGGGCCAGCAGCGCCGTTTCGGCGTCGCCCTGCAAGTACTTGCCGGCGCCGAGGAAGTGGCGCGCCAGCGGCAGGATATCGGCCGGGCGTGCGGCCAGCGCCGGCAACTGCAGTTCGATGACGTTGAGGCGATAGAACAGGTCTTCGCGGAAGCTGCCGGCGCGTATCATGGCCGGCAGATCGGCATTGGTGGCGCTGATCACGCGCACCTTGACCTGGCGTTCGCGGTTGGCGCCGAGGCGCTCGAAGCGCCCGGTTTCCAGCACGCGCAGCAGCTTCATCTGTCCGGCCAGCGGCAGGTTGCCGATTTCATCGAGGAACAGCGTGCCGCCGTCGGCCGCCTCGAACTTGCCCTCGCGTGCGCGGGTGGCGCCGGTGTAGGCGCCGACTTCGGCGCCGAACAGTTCGGCCTCGATCAGTTCGGCGGGCAGGGCGCCACAGTTGAGCACCACGAAGGGACCGTCGCGCACCGCCGAATTGGCCTGGATGATGGCGGCAATGCCTTCCTTGCCGGCGCCATTGGGGCCGCTGATCAGCACCGGCACGTCGGCGCGCGCCACCTGGCAGGCCAGGTGGATCACGCGCTCGGTGGCCGGGTCTTGCCACACCATGCCGCGCAGATCGTGCTGTTCTTCCAGCGCGCGGCGCTGGCGCTGCTCGCTCTGCACGCGCTGCTGCAAGGCGCGCTGGGCCTGGCCCAGCGCGATCAGGTTGTTGACGGTGGCAATCAGGCGCTGGTCGTCCCACGGCTTGGCCAGGTAGTCGGCGGCGCCGGCCTTGACCAGGTCCACCGCCGCGTCCAGGTGCGTCCAGGCGGTCAGCAGGATCACCGGCAGCGCCGGATGCGCGGCGCGGATGGCGCGAAACAGCGCCACCCCTTCCTCGCCCGAGGTGGTGTCGGCCGTGAAGTTCATGTCCTGGATTACCAGGTCGACGCGCTGGCGCGCCAGCAGGTCCAGTCCCTCTTGCGGCGAGCTGGCGCGCAGGGCGCCGATATCGTGCAGCGAGAACAGCACGTCGAGCGCCATGGCCACGGCGGCGTTGTCATCGATAATCAGTACGGTAGGCATGCCGCCAGCATAACATTGCAAAGCCATCTTCAGGCAGATCGGGTGGCGGTGGCCGGCGAAATACTGGCCGCCCGCCAGGCCGGGCCCAACACGGCCAGCATGCCCAGCACCCACAGCAGGGCGGCGCCGGCCAGCAGGTAGCCGGGCGGCAGGCGCTCCATTTCGAGCCGGCTGACCAGCAGCTGGTTCAGGCCCAGACCCAGCAGCACGCCGCCGGCCACGCCGGTGCTGGTGATGAGGAAATTCTCGGCCAGGAAATAGCGCAGGATGTCGATCCGCCGCGCGCCCAGTGCACGCCGCACGCCGATCTGCTTGCGGCGCTGCGTCACCCACAGGCTGGCCATGCCGACGATGCCGCTGGCCGTGATCAGCAGCAGCAGCACGCTCACGGCCACCAGCATCCAGGCCATGGCGTTGTCGGCGCGATAGCGCTCGTTGCGGTAGTCGAGCAGGGTTTTGCTGCGCACGATCAGCGGCATGGCGGAAGCGGCGCGGATGGCTGCTTCGGCTTCCTTGATCACGCGGTCGCGCTGGCCCGCTTCGGCGCGCACGGCGTAGTCGTTGCCCAGTGAGCCGGTCAGGCGCACCGGAACAATCACCGAATTTTCAGCATCTTCGCTGACCTGGGCGGCCGGCGATTGCAGCCGCTCGACCACGCCGATGATTTGCAGCGACTTGCTGCCCGTGCCCGTGCCGACGTAAATATCTTTTCCGATCACGCTGGTCGCGGTCGGGAACAGCTTGCGCGCCAGTGCCCGCGTGACGATGACCACCCGTGGCGATTCGGTGCTGGTGGTGGCGTCGATGTCGATATAGTCGCCGGGCGCGAAGTCGCGGCCCTCCAGCAGTTGCAGGCCCCAGGTTTGCACCACTGAGTCGCTGGCGACGTAATGGGTGGTCGTGGCCACGGCCGTGGTTTGCTTGCGATCGGTGGACAGGCCGAAGTAATTGCCCGAGCGCGCCAGCGGTGTTTGCGTCACGCCGGCTACCGATGTAACGCCGGCAACGGCGCGCAGCGCGGCTTTTTCACGCTGCTGGTTGGCCAGGCTCTGCTCGTGCGGCGGCACGGTCAGGTGCCTTACCTGCAAGGTAAATACCTGCTCTTCGTTGGCCACGCCGCTGGGACGCGCCGCCACTGCCTGGCGTACCTGGACGATATGCAGCGCATTGGCCAGCAGCGCCAGGCTGAGCGCCACCTGGATGGCGACCAGCAAGGGGCCGGTCTTGTTGCGCAACAGCGCGGAAATGATCGGATGCAGTGTCATGCGGGCTCCCTTATTGTGATTTCAGTTGCAGCGCCGGCGTGACCTGGCAGGCGCGCCAGGTGGGCAGCAGGCCGGCGATGACAGCAGCGGCGACCGCCATGGCAAAGGTGGCGAGCAGCATGATCCAGTCCATTTGCGCCACCACAGTCAAGGCGCGCGACTGCATGGCGATCAGGGCCAGCGCGCCGAACGCCAGCAGCAAGCCAAGCGCGCCGCCGGCCAGGCCGATCACCGTACTCTCGACCAGGAACTGGTGAAAAATCTCGCGTCGCGAAGCGCCCAGCGCGCGGCGGATGCCGACTTCGGCGGCGCGCACGGAAAACTTGGCCAGCAGCAGGCCGATGGTATTGACCAGGCATAGCAGCAGGAAGCCGAACGCCAGCCATGCCGACAGCTTGTTATCGTTGCCCACCACTTTCTGGTGTTCGAGCCATTCGGTGACGTTGTACAGCTTGTTGGCCGCCTTGCGCTGCAGGCGGCCCAGCTTGCGCTGTTCCGCTGCATAGCTGTCGAGGAAGCTTTGCAGTGCCGCGTGGTCGCCGCCGCTGGCGGTTTCAAACCAGAAGTGCAGCCAGGTGCATTCCGAAGCAAGCAGCGCCTGGTGGCCGGGGCCGGGGTCGCTGGTACAACCCATATTGCCGTTGGCCTGCATTTCGCGCTGCACAGCGGTCGCCAATGGAATGAAAAATTCGTCTTCGTCGCTGAAGGCGTTGTTGGTGTTGCCGATAATGTGGTGGAAGCGCGGCACCACTTTCCATGGTTGCAGCACACCGATGACCTGGTAGGAATGGCCGCCCAGGTACAGGCGGCGGCCCACCGGGTTGTCGTTGCCGTAGAGTTTATCGGCCAGCTTGCTGCTGAGGACAATGACGGCGGCGCCGGTCTTGTCGTCGGCCCGGCTCCAGCCCTGCCCCAGGCGGAAGGGGGCGTCGAACATCGTGAAGAAGTCGCTGGTGACAGCTTCGCCGCCTGCCGTGAACACCGGGAGATCCTTGCGCTCGGACTCGATGGCCCCGGCCACGCCGTACATGGCCGTGCGCCGCTGGCCGGCATCGCTGGCCAGCAGGTTCATTGCATCGCGGTAGCTCAGTTGTTCATCGTTCGGTTCCTCGCCCGGCTGGTAGCCTTCCAGCGGGCCGTTATCGAAGGTCGGCACGAACAGGCGTTCGCTCTTGTGCGGGATCGGATCGCCCGACATCACGTGCAGGATGGTCAGCGTGGAAATGCTGGCGGCCACGCCCACGGCCAGCGTCAGCACCATCAGTGCGGTCAAGGCTGGATTGCGGCGCAGGCTGCGCACACCCAGGAAAAAATAATACTGGAACATGGCTATTCCTTATGCCGCATGGTGTTGATCGTTGGCCGTGTACAGCGACGGCGTTTTGCGCACCAGGTCCGAAACCTGGCCGTCGATGATGTGGACATTGCGTTGGGTACGCACGGCCAGTTCGGGATCGTGGGTGACCATCAGGATGGTAGTGCCCTGGGCGTTGATGTCTTCGAGCAGTTCCATCACGCCGCGCGCCATTTGCGTATCGAGGTTGCCGGTCGGTTCATCGGCCAGCAGCAGCCGGGGCGAGCCGGCCAGTGCACGGGCAATCGCCACGCGCTGCTGCTGGCCGCCCGACAGCTCGGCCGGGTAGTGCTTCATGCGCGAGGCCAGGCCTACCTTGGCCAGCGCATCCTCGATGCGTTCCTTGCGTTCGGCGCGGTTAAAGCCGCGGTAGCGCAGCGGTACATCGACGTTATCGAACAGCGACAGGTCGGGAATCAGGTTGAAACCCTGGAAGATGAAGCCGAGTTTTTCGTTGCGCAGGCGCGAACGGGCGTTGTCGTCCAGGCCCTTGACGTTGACGCCGTCGAGGATGAATTCGCCATCGGTAAAGTCTTCGAGCAGGCCGGCGATATTCAGAAAGCTGGTTTTGCCCGAACCCGACGGCCCGGTGACGGTCACAAATTCGCCCTGTTTAACGTCGATCTCGAAGCCGCGCAGCGCGTGGGTTTCGATCATATGGGTGCGATAGACTTTGCTCAGGTTATGCATGCGCAGCATGGTGGGCCTCTTCGTTGATGGGTTGCTTAATTGTTGATGGCAACGCGCTCGGCGTTGTCGAAGTTTTCGCTGCCGGCGATGACGATCTTGTCGCCCTGTTTCAGGCCGCCGAGAATTTCCACCGCCGAAACGCTGGTGGCGCCCATGCGGATAGGCGTTTTGATGGCGACGCCGTCGCGCACCACGTAGGCATAGCGGCCGCCTTCCGATTCCACGAACGGGCCGCGCTGGACCAGCAGCGTGTTGGGCTTTTCATCGATCAGCAAACGCGCCGTTACGCGCTGGTTCTGGCGCAGGCCGGCTGGCTGGGCGCCGTCAAAGCGCACGCGCGCCAGCACCTGGTTCTTGACCACTTCGGGCGACAGCGCCGACAGCTTGCCGCTGGCGGTGCCGGCGCCAAAATTGATCTCGGCGCGCATGCCCAGGCCCATGTCGGCGACATAGGTTTCCGGCACTTCCAGTTCAACCTCCAGCCGCGACAGGTCCACCAGCGTCATCAAAGGGGTGTTGAGCGGCACCACGCTGCGGTTGGCCACCGACAGCGTGCCGATAAAGCCATCGACCGGCGCCCGCACGGTCAGCTCATCGACGCGGCGCTGGGCGTTCGACAGCACCATGCGCTGCTGTTCGAGCTGCTTGATTTTCGATTGCAGCTCGAGCGCCACGTTGTCGGCTTCGAGCGTGGCGGCCTGGCCGGCGTGGCGGGCGCGGATTTCGGCTGAATTGAGCGCATCCTTGGCCTTCTGGTAATCGATCTTGGCGACGATGCCATCGTTGGAGACGGCGTTATAGCGCTCCAGCGTGCGCAGCGCCGATACGCGTTCGATTTCTGCCGTATCGGCATCGCGCTGGGCCAGCAACTGCTGCTTGCGCGCCAGGATGCGCTGGCGCGCCACGTCGGCCTCGATCTGGGCGTAGGCCGACTGCTCGCGCTTGAGGGCGTCCGCCAGGTCGGGCGATTCGAGCACGGCCAGCACCTGTGCCTGCTTGACGGTGTCGCCCGCAGCGACCTTGAGAGTGACGGTGGCAGCCGAAGTGGCGTACAGCGTGGGACTGACGGCAGCGACGATGCGGCCGTTGACGGCCGCATCGCGCACCAGCGTGCCGCGCCCGACTTCGGCGATGCGCAGGCGCGTGATCGACACCGAATGGTCGGTCGCGCGCCAGGTGTGCAGCAGGTACCAGGCCAGGGCCAGCAAGGCCAGCAGCACGGCGACGATGACGATGCGGCGGCGCCAGGCCTGGCCCTGCGGCGGGGTGATGGCGGCGTCTTGCTGGGAAGTATCTCGGATCATTTTGCGGACGTGTGATGGAATGCACAAGACTATGCAGAAAGCGTGCCAAGCTGAAAAATCACCCAAGCCATTGATTTCCTTACTATTTGCTGTTGTGTGTCCGCTGTCCGGCCTGTCCGCCGGCTGTCCGGTGCGGACTTGCATTTTCGACAAACAGCACCACTTGTGCATTCCTATTGGAAACTTCTGGATGCCATGCACCTGTTTGCTGTACTGACCCGCCTGCTGCTGCCTGCCCCCGCTGCGCTCACCGATCAGCCGTTTACCGCCAGCGAAGTGGCGCACTACCAGCGCCTGCTACAGCCGCAGCAGGATGGCGCCGCCACTTTGGATGCCCAGACCTGGAGCGACCTGATGCTCACCCAGTACAGCGCCCGCCTGGCGCCCGGCATCAGCATCCTGGGCCAGCAGGAACTGCAGCGCCGCTTGTATGCGCTGTGCCGCATCGTCGATGCCGCTACTACTCATACTCAGCAGCAGGTGCGCACGCTGGTGGCCGATGCGCCGCAGCGGCAGCGCCTGCAGACAGCCTGCCAGGGCTTGCGCGCGGCCGAGCATGAAGTGAGCGAAGTATTGTTCGGTGCGCCGCTGGCGCCGTCCCCGCGCTGGGCGCGCTGCTTGCCGCTGCTGCCGCTGGCCTTGCTGGCAGCGATTGTGCTGGCGCTGAGCAGCGGCGTGGCGGCGCTGTGGCTGCTGGTGCTGGTTTTGCTGGCGGTGCTGATGACGCTGCAGGTGCGCTTCCACTACGCCGCCAGTACCTGGCAGCGCGGCCTCGATACCCTGTCGCACATGCTGCGTGCCCACGTGCTGCTGGCGGGCCTCGATGATGCGCCGGCGGCAGTGTTGCGCAGCGATGCCGGGGCTGCCGGAAAACTCAACCGGCGCCTGATGCGCTCGCCACTGCTGAGCATGCCCGGCATGAGCGAATACGCCGACTGGCTGCTGCTGTTCAGCATCCGTCATTATTTTTTCACGCAGGGCATCGTCCGCGACCAGCTGCCGCTGCTGCGCGCGAGTTTTCAGCGCGTGGCCGGCATCGAGGCCGACCTGGCGCTGGCGCGCCACCTGGCCGATGCGCCGCGCTATTGCTGGGCCGAGCGCGGCGACACGGTGCTGCTGGAGCAGGCCGTCCATCCGCTGCTGGCCGAGCCGGCGCCGCTGTCGCTGCGGCTGGACGCCACGCTGCAGGGCGCCTTCATCTCGGGCCAGAATGGCGTCGGCAAAAGCACCTTGCTGCGCACCGTGGGGCTGAACCTGGTGCTGGCGCGCGCCTTCGGCTTCTGTTATGCCAACGCCGCCGTCACGCCCGGCTTGCCCGTCTACGCCAGCATGCAGAACGAAGATGCGCTCGAGAGCGGCGAAAGCCTGTACGTGGCCGAGGTGCGCCGCGCCGGCGAGCTGCTGGCGCTGGCGCAGCAGGCGCCCGCCATCTTCATCATCGACGAGATTTTCCGCGGCACCAATCACCTGGAATCGGTCTCGGCCGCCGCCGCCGTGATCGACACGCTGGCGGCCGGCAGCCGCGTACTGGTGTCGTCGCACAACCTGATCCTGGCGCCGCTGCTGTCGAAACGGCTGGCGCCGCTGTGCGTCGAGCGCAGCGGCGGGCAGCTGCGGCTGGTCAGCGGCATCCTGAAAGAAACCAATGGTATCTCGATGTTGAACACTATCGATCCCTCCGGCCTGTTGTCGGGCAAGGCCAACGAAGTACGCACCCAGCTTGGCGCTTACTACCGCTCCTATCCGGGCGATCTGGATACTGTGCTGGAATAACCACGTCAGCGCTCCCGCCAACCCCGATTTTTAGCGACCGAATGTCACTTTCTTGCTATAGTCGGGTCACACATTATTGCTATGTGGAAATTTGTTAATGGTGATTAATTGATAATGATGTGGGAGATGCAATGAATAACGTAACCGTCCGTGCCAGCTTGTTGGGCGTATTGCTGGTGTTTGCCGCCATGCTGCTGGCCGGCGCCGGGCTTGGCGTCAACGCCCTGCGCCAGGCCAACGAGGCCATGTCCACCATGTATCAGACCAGCGTGCAGGTCATTACCATCAACGATGCCTACAAGGACACAGCCCGCACCCGCTCGGCGATGACGCGCGTTGACACCATTATCAAGAACGGCGGCGCCCAGGCCGATCTTGAAGCGGCGCAGGCCGCTGCCCGCAAGACCCATTTGCGCGGCCTCGATTACGTTGCCAAATACGAGAAAGCAGCACCCTATCCGGGCGAAGATCCGGCGCTGAAAAAAGCGCTGATCGATGCCGCCAACGCCCAGTTTACCGCCATGACGCGTGCGGCCGAGGCGCTGGCCCGGGGCGACAGCGCTGCCTACACCACGATCAATTTCAAGGAACTGACTCCCACCGGCGCCGCCTTCTCGACGCAGCTGGAAAAATACCAGAAGCTCAGCGATGACCAGATGACCGACCTGATGGACCAGCGCCAGAGTGCTTACACGCTGGTCAAATGGCTGGTCGGCTTCGGTTTGCTGGGTGCGCTGGTGCTGGTGGTCGGCGTGCACCTGCTGCTCAAATCGGTGGTGCTCGATCCGCTCGAGCGCGCCATGGTGCTGCTCGACCAGGTGGCGCACGGCGACCTGACCGCCCGCATCGACGAACCAGGCAAGAACGAGATCAAGCGCCTGCTGCAAGCCATCGGCCGCATGCAGCAGGATTTGCGCAACACCGTGGCGCGCGTGCGCAGCGGCTCCGAGATGATCGACCGCGGCTCGCGTGAGCTGGCGGCCGGTAATATGGAGCTGTCGTCGCGTACTGAAACCCAGGCCAGTTCGCTGGAAGAAACTGCCGCCTCGATCGAAGAGCTGACCAGCACCGTCAAGCAGAACTCGGAAAGCGCCCAGCATGCGCGCAACCTGGTGGAAGGCGCGTCCAGCACCGCCGCCCATGGCGGCGAGGTGATGCAGGAGGTGGTGTCCACCATGAATGGCATTAACGAGGCATCGCGCAAGATTGTCGATATCACCGGCGTGATCGACGGCATCGCCTTCCAGACCAATATCCTGGCCCTCAATGCCGCTGTGGAGGCGGCGCGCGCAGGTGAGCAGGGCCGTGGTTTTGCGGTGGTGGCGTCGGAAGTGCGCAACCTGGCGCAGCGTTCGGCCTCTGCCGCCAAGGAAATCAAGGTGCTGATCGATGCATCGGTGGACAAGATCAAGCTTGGGACAGAACTGGTGGAAAAAGCCGGTACGACCATGAATACGCTGGTGGGCGACGTCCACCAGGTCACGCAAATCGTCGGTGAAATCGCCACCGCCAGCCGCGAACAGAGCGAAGGCATCGACCAGGTCAACCAGGCCATCGCCCAGATGGACCAGGTGACCCAGCAAAATGCCGCGCTGGTCGAGGAAGCGGCCGCCGCCACCCAGTCGCTGCAGGACCAGGCCGGCGAGCTGGCGCAGACGGTCAGCGTGTTCAAGATCGATGCCGCTGCCGGTACCGCGCCGGCGGGACGGGCAGCGCGTGCGCCCGGACGTCAGCTGTCACTGGGCTGATCGGGACAGCCGCCAGCGTATCGCTTACTTCTCGCGCTTGAGCGGCGTTCCCCGGTCGATCACTTCGCGGCAATCGCCCTTGAAGGTGGCGTTGTCGTAGTTGGTCCAGCCATAGCTGTCCACGTAGCGCTTGTGCGGCTTGAACTGGCGGCTCAAAAAACTCCAGGCCAGTTGCTGGTCGTCGTAGCGGATGTCGCCCAGGTCGAGCAGGCTGTGGAACATGTTTTCCGTTGAGAGCCGCGCCTTGCGCAGGCGTTTCAGCTGTTTGATCTTGTCGGGATAGTGCTCGAGGTACTGGTCCGAATACCACACCAGCGCCGGCACGTGAAAGTCGTACTGCGTGTTGTGGCCATGGAAGGCGATCTTGCAGCTGCCGTCGTACAGCACCTGGCCGTGGTCGGCCACGTACAGCATGGCGCTGCGCTGCCCGCTGTCTTTCAGCTGGCCGATCACCTGCGCCAACAACCAGTCGGTATAGAGGATGGCGTTGTCGTAGCTGTTGTTGAGTTCCTGCTTGATGGCGATGTCGGTGTGTTCGGGTTTGTCCACGCCGAACAGTGACGGCTTCCATTGATCGAACTGCTGCGGATAGCGCTCGCTGTAATTCCAGTGGCTGCCCAGCGTGTGCAGCACGATCAGTTTTTTGGTCGAGGGATCGTGGATAGCCTGTTGCAGCGGCCCCAGCAAGATCTGGTCGAGATTGGAGCGGTTGTTAAAGCTGCCCAGGTTCATGAACTGGAGTACGTCCGCTTCCTTGGCGAACACCGATACCGGCGTATCGAATTCGCCGAACGAAATCTGGTTCGACAGCCACCAGGTCTTGAAGCCGGCTTCTTTATAAGCGGTCAGCAGCGACTTTTCCGAAAACCCGGCTTTCAGGCTTTGCATGGCCGGCTTGCGCGAAATAATCACCGGCACCGACAGCCGCGTGGCCGAGACTGCCGTGATCACGTCGGCCAGCGACACCAGGTTGGGCTCCTGGCGCAGCAGCGGCGTAGTGTCGCGTGCATAGCCATTGATGCCCCAGCGGTCGTAGCGCGACGATTCTCCCAGTACCATGATGACGATTTCCGGGGTGTCGTCGGCGGCGGCCTGCTGCGCCTTGAAGGTAAAGTTGCTGCTGCGCTCAGCCAGTTCGGCCAGGTAGCGCCGCTCCTGGTAAAAATCGACGCCGCGCGCGGTCAGCCCGAACGGCCAGGAATTGGCAAAATTATTAAAGGTGAACGGTGCATGTTCGAACAGCGGCGTGGGCGTCGGCCAGCCCAGCGCCGCCAGGGCGGCGATCGCCGGCGCCGCCAGCCAGCGGGTTTTGCCGCGCCAGGTCAGCACCGGGCTGCGCCGCGCCGCCATGAACACCGCCGCCCACCAGGCCAGACTGGCGGTGAGCACGGCCGCCATCAGCCAGATTTTATTGCCAAGAAACTCCATCGCTTCTACCGGGCTGCTCTCGGCAATGATGCCGAGGTGGTGGGTGGAGATGCCCTGGCCATAGTAGAGAAACAGGTATAGCTCGGTAGGCAGGCCCAGCAAGGCCGGCAGCAGCAGCCAGTGAAACCATGCGGGACGCTGGAACACGCCCCAGACGGCGATCCACAGCAGCACCTGCAGGCCGAGCAGGGCGCCAAGATCAGGCGCAGGGCGCCCGAGCAGCAGCGGCACGCAGGGCACCAGCGACAGCAGCAGGTAACTGGCAAGCACGAACAGCGGGGCAGGGCGCAACAGGTATCGCATGGATGAAACGGGCCGGGCAGGATGGACAGTCCGCTATTATCAGCGTTTCCCGGCGTTTCGGGCAGCTTTTACGGTGCTTGCCAGCGCCCCTGAGCCCGCTGTCAATACCACAACTTCCCCGCAATTATGTTGACCGAGACAGCGAATAGGGCTACACTCGCGAGTTCTCTATTTAGTCTGCGCATCGTATACGCTGTTTTTGGCACCTCCTTGCGAGCGGTCATGGGCGCATCCGCCGGCCGGCTGGATCGGGACTGAGATTCGTCCCCGGGCTTTGTCCGGGTTATCAAACGTTGTTATTAAGTTGGGTTTAGAACGATGCCAACCATCAATCAACTGATTCGCAATCCACGCGTCGCCCTGACCGTGAAAAGCAAATCGCCGGCGCTGGAAAACAGCCCGCAAAAACGTGGTGTTTGCACCCGTGTGTACACCACCACCCCTAAAAAACCAAACTCGGCACTGCGTAAAGTTGCCAAAGTGCGTCTGACCAACGGTTTCGAAGTGATTTCGTACATCGGCGGTGAAGGCCACAACCTGCAAGAGCACAGCGTTGTTCTGCTGCGCGGCGGTCGTGTAAAAGACTTGCCAGGTGTGCGTTACCACATGGTTCGCGGTGCACTGGATACCCAGGGCGTTAAAGACCGTAAACAAGCTCGCTCGAAATACGGTACCAAGCGCGCTAAAGCCAAGAAGTAATCTGCATTAAAAGTTTTCGCTCAGTGGCAGCTAGCTAAGTGAATAAATGTAATCGATCGGAAATGGTCGAGTAAGTGGATGGTTATGATGACCCTCCGCGAGAGTGCGAACCTCATATCTGCGCACCTCAACTGAAGATTGAAAGGAATTGATATGCCACGTCGTCGTGAAGTACCCAAGCGCGAAATCCTGCCGGATCCTAAATTCGGTAACACGGATGTCGCCAAATTCGTGAACGTTCTGATGCTGTCCGGTAAAAAATCGGTCGCTGAAAACATCATCTACGGTGCATTCGAGCACATCGCCGCCAAATCGGGTAAAGACCCGCTGGAAGTGTTCGCTACCGCGATCAACAACGCCAAACCACTGGTTGAAGTAAAATCCCGTCGCGTTGGTGGTGCAAACTACCAGGTGCCGGTTGAAGTGCGCCCAGTGCGTCGTATGGCTCTGTCCATGCGTTGGTTGCGCGAAGCTGCAAACAAGCGCAGCGAAAAATCCATGCCACAACGCCTCGGCGGTGAGCTGATGGAAGCGGCTGAAGGCCGCGGCGGTGCGATGAAAAAGCGTGATGAAGTGCACCGTATGGCAGAAGCGAACAAGGCGTTCTCGCACTTCCGATTCTAATAAAAATCGACCGGGCCAGTATGGTCTGGTTGTTATCTGTTGTTCGAGGCCGGGCTCATTTTTTTCACAAAAAATGGTGCTCGGTTTTGTCCATTCAAAGATTTAGGATTAATTATGGCCCGCAAGACCCCCATTGAGCGCTACCGCAACATCGGTATCTCCGCTCACATCGATGCAGGTAAGACCACTACCACCGAGCGCGTTCTGTTCTACACGGGCGTGAACCACAAGATCGGTGAAGTTCACGATGGCGCCGCCACCATGGACTGGATGGAGCAGGAGCAAGAGCGCGGCATTACCATTACCTCGGCAGCGACGACCTGCTTCTGGAAAGGTATGGCCAACAACTTCCCAGAACACCACATCAACATCATCGACACCCCGGGCCACGTTGACTTCACCATTGAAGTTGAACGCTCGATGCGCGTGCTCGACGGCGCTTGCATGGTTTACTGCGCAGTCGGCGGCGTGCAGCCACAGTCGGAAACCGTATGGCGTCAGGCTAACAAGTACAAAGTGCCACGTCTGGCCTTCGTCAACAAGATGGACCGTACCGGCGCCAACTTCTTCAAGGTCTACGAGCAGATGCGCGCTCGCCTGAAGGCTAACCCGGTCCTGATCCAGATCCCTATCGGCGCTGAAGACAACTTCAAAGGCGTGATCGACCTGGTCAAGATGAAAGCCATCCTGTGGGACGAAGCATCGCAAGGCATGAAATTCGACTACGTCGATATCCCTGCAGAGCTGGCCGATTCGGCCGCCGAGTGGCGCGAGAAGATGGTCGAAGCTGCTGCTGAAGCGACTGAAGAGCTGATGAACAAGTACCTGGAAGAGGGCGACCTGTCCGAAGCCGAGATCAAGCTGGCGCTGCGTACCCGTACCATCGCTTCGGAAATCGTTCCAATGATGTGCGGTACCGCCTTTAAAAACAAGGGCGTACAGGCCATGCTGGACGCGGTCATCGAATACCTGCCGTCGCCAGTGGACATCGACGACGTCAAAGGTACGGACGAAGAAGACCAGCCGATCACCCGTAAAGCTGCCGACGACGAGAAATTCTCGGCGCTGGCCTTCAAGATCATGACCGACCCGTTCGTTGGTCAGCTGGCCTTCTTCCGCGTGTACTCGGGCGCCGTCAATTCGGGCGACACCGTGTACAACTCGGTCAAAGGTCGTAAAGAGCGTCTGGGCCGTATTCTGCAGATGCACGCGAATCAGCGCGAAGAGATCAAAGAAGTGCGCGCCGGCGACATCGCCGCTGCGGTTGGTCTGAAAGACGTGACCACCGGCGAAACCCTGTGCGATCCGACCTCGATCATCACCCTGGAAAAAATGGTCTTCCCTGAGCCAGTGATTCAACAGGCTGTGGAACCAAAAACCAAGGCTGACCAGGAAAAAATGGGCCTGGCGCTGAACCGCCTGGCACAGGAAGATCCTTCGTTCCGCGTGAAAACCGACGAAGAATCGGGCCAGACCATCATCGGTGGTATGGGCGAGCTGCACCTGGAAATTATCGTTGACCGCATGAAGCGCGAATTCGGCGTGGAAGCAACCGTCGGCAAGCCACAAGTGGCTTACCGCGAAACCATCCGTAAAGCTTGCGAAGAGTCGGAAGGCAAATTCGTCAAGCAATCCGGTGGTCGTGGTCAATACGGTCACGTGGTTCTGAAAATCGAACCGCAAGAACCAGGCAAGGGCTTCGAGTTCGTTGACGCCATCAAGGGCGGTACCGTTCCACGCGAGTACATCCCTGCAGTGGAAAAAGGCGTGCGCGGCACCCTGAATACCGGTGTTCTGGCTGGCTACCCAGTGGTTGACGTCAAGGTAACGCTGTTCTTCGGTTCGTACCACGACGTGGACTCGAACGAAAACGCGTTCCAGATGGCCGCTTCGATGGCATTCAAAGAAGGCTGCCGCAAAGCATCGCCAGTCATTCTGGAGCCAATGATGGCTGTGGAAGTGGAAACGCCGGAAGACTACGCCGGTACCGTGATGGGCGACCTGTCGTCCCGCCGCGGTATGGTGCAGGGCATGGACGAAATCCCAGGCGGCGGTGGCAAGATCATCAAAGCTGAAGTGCCGCTGTCCGAAATGTTTGGTTACTCGACCACCCTGCGTTCCGCAACGCAAGGTCGTGCAACCTACACGATGGAATTCAAGCACTACTCGGAAGCGCCTAAGCACGTGATCGACGCGATCGTTACCGCGAAAGCCAAGTAATTAGTGTCTTTGCGGCCCGGATGATCCCGGGTCGCATATTTCAAAACATTGTTTTAAGGATGATTCAAAATGGCAAAAGAAAAGTTCGAGCGGACTAAACCGCACGTCAACGTAGGCACCATCGGTCACGTCGACCACGGCAAGACCACCCTGACCGCTGCGATCGCAACCGTTCTGTCGAAAAAATTCGGCGGCGAAGCCAAAGCGTACGACCAGATCGACGCTGCACCAGAAGAAAAAGCACGCGGCATTACCATTAACACCG
>JBEVNE010000129.1:0-8851 GCA_040508275.1 Duganella sp. | reverse complement strand
TTGATGGCGCAAAGCCGTCAGGCCGACCTGGCGTTTACGCTCGATCCGCCCAGCATCCGCCGCCTGCAGCGCCAGCCAGGCGTGCGCATGATTGCGCAAAATCTGCCGCGCACCACGTTTTTGAAGCTGAACGCCGCCCACCCCTTCCTGCGCGATCCACGCGTGCGCGAGGCCATCAGCCTGGGCGTGGAACGCCACGGCATCGCCCGCGCGCTGCTGCGCGACGCCGACCTGGGCGCCACCCAGTTATTCCCGCCTGCGCTGCCGCAGTGGCACCAGCGCGCGCTGGCGCCGCTGCGCACCGACCCTGCTGCCGCCCGCGAACTGCTGCGCCAGGCCGGTTTTAGGCCAGGCACGGACGGCATCCTGCAGCGCGACGGCCGCCGTTTTGCACTGACCTTGCTGACCTTTGTGGACCGTCCCGAGCTGCCGCTGATCGCTTCGGCGATTCAGGAGGAAATGCGGCAAATCGGTATCGCCGTACGGGTGGTAGTGGGCAATTCCAGCGACATACCGGCCGGCCACCGCAGTGGTTCGCTGGAAATGGGACTGGTGGCGCGCAATTTCGGCACCACCCCCGACCCCACCGCCACCATGGTCGGCGACTACACGGGCGGCGGTGGCGACTGGGGCGCCATGCATTGGCAGGATGCGGCGCTGGACGCCGCCCTGGCACGCCTGAGCACCGGCCATAGCACACCGCAGGAAGCCGCGCGCGACCGCGCCGCCGTCGCTGCACGCCTGCACAGTGCATTACCGGTGATCCCCGTGGTCTGGTACCGCCAGACCATTGCCGTGGCAGCACGCGCCGGCAATGTCAGCATCGATCCGTTTGAACGCAGTTACCGGATTTCCACCATTAAATGGAACAGCCAGCCATGAGCGTCCTGGCCGAATCGTTATTCCAGCAACTGCGCCGCTGGTCGCCGCTACTGGGCCGCCGCCTGCTGCAAGCGCTGCTGGTGGCGCTGCTGGTCGGCACGCTGTGCTTCTTCATGACGCGCTGGCTGCCCGGCGACACCGCCTTCCGCATAGCCGCCGGGCGCTACGGCTACGACATGGTCGATGCAGCGGCAGCGGAAGCGGTGCGCGCCGAACTCGGCCTGAATCGCCCGGCCCTGGCGGCGCTGGCCGACTGGTGGGGCCGGCTGCTGCGGCTCGATCTTGGCGTGTCGCTGGTGACGGCGCAACCGGTGATGCGCGAAATCGGCCTGCAACTGGGCCAGACCCTGCGCCTGTCGTTCTGGGCCGTGCTGCTGTCGGTGCTGCTCGGCCCGCTACCGGGTGTGCTGGCCGGACTGCGGCCAGGCAGTTGGTTCGACCGCGCCACGCTGGCGCTGTCGGTCCTGCTGCGCACGCTGCCGCCGTTCGTGCTGGGCCTGCTGCTGGTGCTGCTGTTCTCGGTGGAACTGAGCGCCCTGCCGGCGGCCGGTCATACCGATCACGGCAGCGTGATCCTGCCGGCGCTGACGCTGGCCATAGCTCTGGCTGCCGTCTCGTCGCGGGTGGCGCGCGACGCCATGGCCAGCGTGCGCAGCAGCGCCTATTACGCCTTTGCGTTGACCAAGGGCCTGTCGCCGCTGCAGGCCCTCACGCGCCACGGCGCCCGCAATGTCGGCGCGCCGGTGGTGTCCTACGTGGCGGTGCAACTGGTGTTCCTGGTCGAAGGCGTGGTGCTGGTGGAAACCATTTTTGCCTGGCCCGGCATCGGCCACGCACTGGTGCACGCGATTTTCGCCCGCGATGTGCCGATGATCCAGGGCACGGCGCTGGTGCTGGGCCTGATGTTTGTATTGTTTAACGCGCTGGTCGATCTGGCCTGCGCCGCCATCGACCCACGCCGCCGCCCGCAATGAAAGAAGCTGCCGCCATGCATCGTGCTGCATCCCCTACCGCAGAGACCGCTGCCGACTTGCACACGGCGCTGCTGGCCGCCCAGCCTGCGCGCCGGCGCTGGTCCGCCGCGCGCCTGGCCGGTGCCGTGCTGCTGGTGCTGATCGCCTTGTTCGCCCTGTTCGGTCCCTGGCTGATCGGCCTCGATCCGGCACGCCAGACCCTCGCCCGTTTTCTGGAAGCGCCCAGCCTGGCCCATCCGCTGGGACTCGATCACCTGGGCCGCAGCATGCTGGCGCGCCTGGCGCAGGCGTCGCAGCTGTCGCTGTCGATGGCGCTGCTGAGCGTGCTCAGCGCAGCGATTCCCGGCACCTTGCTCGGCCTGCTGGCTGCATGGCACGGCGGCTGGCCCGAACGGCTGCTGACGGCGCTGGCCGACGCCATCCTGGCCCTGCCCGGACTGCTGCTGGTGCTGTTGCTGGCGGCGTTTGCGCCAGGGCAGTTCTGGCCGCTGTATGTCGGCATTTCGCTGGCGCTGTGGGTCGAATATTTCCGCGTGGTGCGCGCTGCCGCCACCATTTTGCTGGCCAGCGCGCAGGTGGAAGCGTCGCGCCTGCTGGGCTTCGGTCCGCTGTACATCGTACGCCGCCACCTGCTGCCCGAGCTGCTGCCGCGCATCGCCACGCTGATGCGCTTCGGCTACGCTGGCGCCGTGCTGGCCATGGCAGCGCTGGGATTTATAGGTGTCGGCCTGCAACCGCCTACCGCCGAACTGGGCGTGATGATGATCGAACTGCTGCCGTATTACAGCGAAGCGCCATGGCTGATCGGCGCGCCCATCTTGATTTTGTTGAGCACTTTGCTGGGCATGATTTTGCTCGGTGGCGGGACCACGCATGAACGCTGACGCTATCCACCCACACCGTGCCGGCCCGGGGGCACACCTGGCCGTGCGCGGCCTGTCGGTCTCCGCTGGCGACAATACGCTGGTGCACCCACTGGAGTTTCACCTGCCGGCAGGCGGTGTGCTGACGCTGCTCGGCGAAAGCGGCTCCGGTAAATCGCTGCTGGCGCAGGCGATCATGGGCAATCTGCCGTCCACGCTGCACTGCCACGGCGCCATCGAAGTCGGCGACCACCATTCGGATGCCGCCAACCAGGCAGCGCGACGCAGCCTGTGGGGCCGGCAACTGGCGCTGCTGCCGCAGGAACCGTGGCTGGCGCTCGATCCCACCATGCGCGTGGCACGGCAGATTGCCGAAGTATACGAACTGGTCAAAGGCATGGCGCCGGAAGCGGCCAGTGCGCAAGCCCAGGCCGGACTGGCGCGGCTGGGCATGGCCGGCGCCGGACACAAATATCCATTCCAGATTTCGGGCGGCATGGCGCAGCGGGTGGCCTTCCTGGCCACCCACGCAGCCGGCGCGCCGGTGATGATCATCGACGAACCGACCAAGGGCCTCGATGCCGACCGCCGCGCCGACGTGCTGGACGTGCTGCGCGCCGCCATCGCCGATGGCCTGACGCTGCTGACCATTACCCACGATGTCTGGCTGGCGCGCCAGCTTGGCGGCCAGGTGGCAGTGATGCTGGCCGGCGAACTGGTCGAACAGGGAACGGCCGCCAGCGTGCTGGACACGCCGCAACACGCGTACACCCGGCGCCTGCTGGCGGCTGAACCGTCGGCCTGGCCGCAAGTGCTCAGCACGGCGCCAAGCGGCGCGGACGTGCCACTGGTCCACATCGACGGTATCGCCAAGCGCTTTGGCGCCCAGCAGTTATTTACCGGTGTGACGGCGACAATAAGCGCAGGCGAGCTGGTCGCCGTTACCGGCCCCAGCGGCTCAGGCAAGACCACGTTCGGCAATATCGTGCTCGGTCTGCTCAAGCCCGACAGCGGCGCCGTGCGGCGCGCCCCGGGCCTGGCGCGCACGGCGTTCCAGAAAATCTACCAGGACCCGGCTGCGGCGTTTGCCCCCAGCGTCAGCCTGCGCCAGTCGATGCAGGATCTGATCGATCTGCACCGTTTGCAATGGCAGACCTTGCAGCACCTGCTGGAACGGCTGCGGCTGGCGCCGGCCCTGCTCGACCGCCTGCCATCGCAGGTGTCGGGCGGGGAATTGCAGCGTTTTGCACTGGCGCGCGTGCTGCTGCTGCGCCCTGCCCTGATTTTTGCCGACGAACCGACCTCGCGGCTGGACCCGCTGACGCAGCAGGAAACCCTGGCGCTGCTGGCCGAGCACGCGCGCGAACATGGCTGCGCGGTGCTGCTGGTCACGCACGACCACGATATCGCCAGGCGCATGACAAGGCGCCAGATCGACCTGGGTGCGGTGCGCCACGGCACACCGCTGCGAGATCTGTGAAGGCTGCGGTAGAATTCACTGTCCCTGGTCGCTGCACCAGATTTACCCTGTTACATTGGAACCATCATCGCTGCCCCCATATTTTCGCTCGGTAATTCGTTTGCCAGCCTGCCCCCTGCGTTCTACACCCGCTTGATGCCCACGCCGCTGCCAGCGCCCTACCTGGTGGCGCTGAGCAGCCCGGCGGCGCAGCTGATCGGGGTGACACCGGCGGCCCTGACGAACCATCTCGACATTCTGGTTGGCAACGCCGTGCCTGACGGTGGACAGGCGCTGGCGGCCGTGTATTCGGGTCACCAGTTCGGCAACTGGGCTGGCCAGCTCGGTGACGGCCGCGCCATCCTGTTCGGCGACGTGTCCACCGCCGAGGGGCCGATGGAACTGCAATGGAAAGGCGCCGGTCCCACGCCGTATTCGCGCATGGGCGATGGCCGCGCCGTGCTGCGCTCGTCGATCCGCGAATTTTTATGCTCTGAAGCCATGCATGGCCTTGGCATCCCCACTTCGCGGGCGCTGTCGGTGGCAGGTTCCGACCAGGGCGTGCTGCGCGAAACCATGGAAACAGCGGCCGTGGTGGTACGCATGGCGCCCAGCTTCGTGCGCTTCGGCTCATTCGAGCATTGGTATTACCGCAACAAGCCGCAGGAACTGAAAATCCTCGCCGATTACGTCATTGCCCGCTGCTATCCTGAGTTGCAAACGGCCGCCAACCCGTATCAAGCCTTGCTGGAAGAAGTCACGCGCCGCACCGCCCACCTGATTGCGCAATGGCAGGCGGTCGGCTTCATGCACGGCGTGATGAACACCGACAATATGTCGATACTCGGCCTGACGCTCGATTACGGCCCGTTCGGCTTCATGGAAGCGTTTGATGCCGACCATATCTGCAACCACACCGACCAGCAAGGGCGTTACACCTATGCCAACCAGCCCCAGGTTGGCCACTGGAACTGCTATGCGCTGGCCCAGGCCCTGATGCCGCTGATTAATGAAGCCGAGGCCGCACAGGCTGCGCTCGATGTCTATCAGCCCGCTTTCGCGGCCAAGCTCGACGAGCTACTGCACGCCAAGCTCGGCCTGAGCCAGCTGGAAGACTTTGCAGCCGCCGATCAGGCCTTGTTTGACAGCCTGTTCGACATCATGGGCGCCAACGCCATTGATTTCACGGTATTCTTCCGCCGCCTTGGTGGTTTCAAGGCGGAAAGCAGCGACCTTGCCGACGACGCCGCACTGCGCGACCTGTTCATCGACCGTGCCGCCTTTGATAACTGGGCCGTGCAATATCGCGCGCGCCTGCAAGCCGAACACAGCGACGACGCTGCGCGACAGCTTGCGATGAACCGTATCAACCCCAAATACGTGTTGCGCAATTATCTGGCCCAGGCAGCCATCGACAAAGCGCAGAACAAGGATTTTTCGGAAATAGCGCGCTTGCTGGAAGTATTGCAGCATCCGTACGATGAACAACCCGAACACGAACACTACGCAGCCTTGCCGCCTGACTGGGCAAGCCACCTGGAAGTGAGCTGTTCCTCTTGAAGGCAAACCATGAACGATAAAATCATCAAAACCGACGCCGAATGGCGCGCCATGCTCGACCCCATGGAATACCAGGTAACCCGCCATGCGGCCACCGAACGCGCGTTCACCGGCAAATTCTGGGACCACCACGAGCATGGCATTTATACCTGCGTGTGCTGCGAAACGCCGCTGTTCCGCTCGGACGCCAAGTTTGACTCCGGCTGCGGCTGGCCCAGCTACTTCGAGGCGCTCGATCCGGCCAACGTCATCGAAAAAACCGACCGCAGTCATGGTATGCTGCGCACCGAAATCCTGTGCGCAGTCTGCGACGCCCACCTGGGCCACGTCTTCCCCGATGGTCCGCCGCCGACCGGTCTGCGCTATTGCATCAACTCGGCATCGCTACGTTTCGATCCACAAGACTGATCTCATACCATGAAATTTTTGTTCGACTTTTTCCCGGTCCTGCTGTTCTTCGGCGCTTATAAGCTGGCCGGCGTCTATAACGCCGCCTCTGAAAACTTCATTAACACTTATCTGAGCGCGATTATTTCCGGCGGCAAGGTCACACCCGATCAGGCGCCCATCGTGCTGGCCACGCTGATCGGTATTATCGGCACGGTGCTGCAAATCGCTTACCTGAAACTGCGCAGCCGTAAAGTCGAAGGCGTGATGTGGTTTTCGCTGGCCATGTTCGTTTTCTTCGGTGGCCTGACGATTTACTTGCACGATGAGACTTTTATTAAATGGAAACTCAGCATCGTCTACTGGTTCTTTGCCGTCGGCCTGCTGGCCAGCGACCTGCTGTTTAAAAAGAACCTGATGCGCAAGTCGATGGGCGAGTTCGTCGAACTGCCCGATACCACCTGGACCCGCCTGAACCTGGCATGGGTGGCGTTTTTCACCGCCATGGGCGTACTCAACTGGTATGTCGCGTTCATCCTGCTCAAGGGCAATACTGATGCCTGGGTCAGCTTCAAGGCCTTCGGCACTACCGCCATCATGTTTGTCTTTATTATCGGCCAGACGATATTCCTGTCGCGCCACATGAAGGATCAGGCATGAACGATACCCGGATGGAACGCATGCGCAGCCGCTTTGAAGCGGCGCTGGCGCCATTGCAATTGACGCTGGACGACGATTCCGCCCTGCACGTCGGCCATGCCGGCGCGGCCTCGGGCGGAGGCCATTACACAGTTAGAATTGTTTCGTTACAATTTGAGGGGCAGAAACTCGTCACAAGACATCGACTCGTGTATGATTCCGTGCACGATATGATGCATAAAGAAATTCATGCATTGGCCATTACTGCATTGGCACCGTCCGAAGTATGATGTTGTGCCGGTGAGGGTGATCCTGTCGGTTTACAAAAAAATGAACATAAACGCAGACAGCTGATTTAACTCCCTCCCCGGTAATTTCGCTCAATCTTTTCCCCCTACAGGAACAAATAATGACTTTCAAGCCAGCCCGTTTGCTGATTGCACTTCTCGCCGTTGCCGCCGTACCTGCTTTCGCACAGAACGTTGCCGTCGTTAACGGCAAAGCCATCCCGACCTCGCGCGTGGACGCGGTCGTCAAGCAAGTCGTTGCCCAAGGTCAGCAGCAGGATTCGCCGCAGCTGCGCGATCTGATCAAGAAAGACCTGATCGGCCGCGAAGTGATGATGCAGGAAGCGGAAAAACAAGGTTTCGGCAAGGATGCTACCGTCAAGACCCAGATCGACAACGCCCGCCAGGCCATCATCATCAATGCCCTGGTTGCTGACTACGTCAAGAAAAATCCGGTATCGGATGCCGAGATCAAGGCCGAGTACGACAAGGCAGTGACCGCTGCTTCGGCAGAGAAGGAATACCATGTGCGCCACATTCTGCTGGCCACCGAAGCGGAAGCCAACGACGTGATCGCCAAGCTCAAAGGCGGCGCCAAGTTTGAAGACCTGGCCAAGCAGTCGAAAGACACCGGTTCGGCTGCCAACGGTGGCGACCTCGACTGGGCTACCCCATCGTCGTTCCCGCCAGTGTTCTCGCAAGCCTTCGTCAACCTGCAAAAAGGTGGCGTCACCGAGAAGCCGGTGCAAACTCCGAACGGCTTCCACGTGATCAAGGTCGATGACACCCGCGCCGTGAAACTGCCACCGCTGGAAGAAGTCAAAGGCCAGGTTCAGGAAGGCCTGACCCAGAAGAAACTGCAAGCTTACCAGGAAGAACTGGTCAAGAAAGCAAAAGTACAGTAATGTTATGCCGAACGGCGCCCTCCGGGGCGCCGTTTTTCGTTATAGCTTGGTAATATGCACAGCGAAGTGCATCATAGATTTTTATAGGATTAAATAATAATGTTGAAACCAGCCCGTCTGCTGTTAGCCATGATCGCTGTTGTTGCAGCGCCGGCATTTGCCCAAAACGTTGCCACCGTCAATGGCAAAGCCATTCCTGCCGCGAAAGTTGACCAGATGGTCAAACAGGTAGTCGCCCAGGGCCAGCAACCTGACAGCCCGCAATTGCGCGAAATGGTCAAAAAAGAGCTGATCGGCCGTGAAGTATTGCTGCAGGAAGCCAATAAACAAGGCTACGGCAACAAGGCAGAGGTCAAGGCGTCGATCGACAACGCCAACCAGACCATCATTATCAATGCCATGCTGGCTGACTACGTCAAAAAGAATCCGGTCAAAGATGCCGATATCAAAGCTGAGTACGATAAATACAAGGCAGCCAATGGCGGCAAGGAATACCACTCGCGCCATATTCTGGTTGGCACTGAGCAGGAAGCCAAGGACATTATCACCAAGCTCAAAGCCGGTGGTAAATTCGAGGAACTGGCCAAGGTATCGAAAGACGGTTCCGCCAATAACGGCGGCGACCTCGGCTGGATGTCGCCCAGCAAACTGGTGAAACCTTTTGCCGACGCCATGGTGGCGCTGAAACCAGGTGCGATTACCGAAACTCCGGTAAAAACCGAGTTCGGCTACCACGTCATCAAACTCGACGAAGCACCACGCGATGTGCAATTCCCACCATTTGACCAGGTCAAGGGCCAGGTATCGCAATCGCTGCAACAAGCCAAAATTGCGGCTTATCGTGAAGAATTGCTGAAGAAAGCCAAAATCCAGTAATCATTAACATCGCAGCGCG
>JBEVNE010000088.1:0-4285 GCA_040508275.1 Duganella sp. | reverse complement strand
TTGATGGCGTCGATCTCGCCGACAAAGCCGATGTCGAGCGTCTGGCCCGGATTGTCCTTGTCGGGCATGGCCATTTTGCGGGCGCGGATCAGACCACCGTCCTTGCCGGTCAGGCCGACGGCCTGGCCGCCGTAATGGTTGATCAGCATGACGATATCCTGCTGCACTTCGCCGCCCAGCACCCACTCCACCACTTCCATGGTTTCTTCGTCGGTGATGCGCATGCCTTGTACAAAAGTGCCTTGCTTGCCGATTTTTTTCAGCGCGTTGTCGATTTGCGGACCGCCGCCGTGCACCACCACCGGATTCATGCCCACCAGCTTGAGCAGGATGACGTCGCGCGCAAAGCCGTGCTTGAGGCGCTCGTCGGTCATCGCATTGCCACCGTATTTGATGACGATGGTCTTGCCATGGTAATTGCGGATGTAGGGAAGAGCCTCAGCCAGGATCTGCGCCTTGATCTGCGGGGAGACCGCGGTCAAATCGTCATTCATGCCTAAGTTAAGGTGAGAAAATTGGGTCATGGCGAGTCCGGTAAAAATAGTGCAGCAATTTTACAGCCTGCGGCTGCGATCAAGCATGCATTATAGGGCTATCCGGTTGTATTTTCAGCGTTCATCGACTACGCTGGGCCGCATGGGCAGGGCCTTGCCGCCCTGACTGCCCGGCTTCATTGTCATTATTGAATCTTCAAAGCCATGAGTACCTGCACGCGCTGCGGCGCCCACTTTACCTGCGCCGTGGCCGACGGCGATGCGGCCATACCGGCGCCGCCATGCTGGTGCACCTTTCTGCCGCCCGCTGTACCTGTGCCTGCACCAGCAGCCTCTGACGCCATCATCGGCTGCTGGTGCCCGCAATGCCTGGGCCTTCACATTGCGGCGCTCCAGCCTCCCGCAACATCTTAGGGGACCTCTAAAACCGTAGCGAGCGGCCCGATATCGTCGTGAGTAGCGCAAGCGTACGCAGGTACGCTGAGCAACGCAGCGGCGATAGCGGCCCGCGCAGTAGGTTTGCGAGGCTCCCCTAGCTGACGGTGCGGAAAAATCGGAGCATTTCGCGGCTGGCGTCCGGTCCCTTGGCGTCGGTGTAGGTGCCGTGGGCGCTGCCGCCCGACCAGGCGTGGCCGGCGCCATGCACCACCCAGTGTTCGCCGAGCGGCGTGCCGTCGCTGCTGGTGTGGGTGGTCTGGGTGTAGCGATGGCCGTTGGGCACCGCACCCGATTGCACCGATGCGTCGCCCGCGTCATCGTGCAGGCGCTGCGCCATCACCTGTTCGCCGTTGAGCGGATTGACGGTGGTGTCGCGGTCGCCGTGGAAGACGATGATCGGCTGCGCGCCATTGCCTGCACGCGGCGCTTTGCTGGCGCCGCGCTTCATGGCCGACAGCGCCGACGGCAGATCCTGCGCCGATGCAAACGGCAAGCCCGAATGCACGCCCACCGCAGCAAACAGCTCGGGGTACAGCGTGCCGACGATGGCCGCCATGGCGCCGCCGGCCGACAGCCCGGCCACGTACACCTGGCGCTCGTTCACGGCGTATTCCGCGATGATTTTTTCGGCGATGCCGGCAATGATCGACGGTTCGCCCTGGCCGTGCTGCTGGTCGATGGCGTTAAACCAGTTCCAGCAGCGCGACTGGTTGGCGCTGGCGGTCTGCTCCGGGTAGGCCACCAGGCAGCCCATTTCTTCGGCCACCTGGTTCATTTGCGTGCCGGCGGCGAAATCGTCGGGATTCTGGGTGCAGCCGTGCAGCATGACCAGCAGCGGCATGGCCTGCCCACGGTAGCTCGATGGCACGTACAGCTTGTACTGGCGGCTGCCGGCATGGTTGGTATAGCTGCCGGCGATGAACTGCGCGCCCTCGGCGATGGGCGGCGCCGGGCTGGCCGCAGGCTGGCGCATGGCGCCCAGGTCGATGCGTTCAAAGTTGGCGCTCAGGTCCACCTTGATGCCCATCTTTTCCAGCATGTCCTGGGCGTAGGCGGCAGGGTTGTGAATCGGATTGGGGGCTGTCTCAACTACTGGCTCAACGACCGGCTCAACGACCGGCTCAGGTGCGGGCGCAGACTGTGGCGCAGGCTTGAACGGTTTGGGCGCTTCCACCGTCTCGGCCCTTGCCTTGGGCTGCTGTTGCTGCGCATTGGTGTAGTCAGGCGCCTGATTAATGTCGCGCATGGAGGGCCCGGTGGGGGACGGTTTGGGTGTCTGCATGCGCTGTTCCTGCATTGCCTGCTGTTGTTGCAGCATGCTGTTGACGGCTTTTTGCAGCATCGCCGTCGCCCCTTTTTGGATCAGTTTCTGTGCAGCGTGCCGCATGTGCGACATGAAAGGCAGTTTCATGGCTATCCTTTAAATGAGGAATCTTTAAGTGTGAATACGTGGCGCCAGTGCGGTTTTCAGTACCGCGCTGGCGTGTAGCGATCCGAGTACGACAATCGATTCGATGGTGGCCAGCGCCAGTTCCACCGTGACGTCGCTGGCAATGCTGGCCAATCCGAGTACCTGGATGTGCAGCCGTTCGCCGGCTGCCTGCAATGCTTCGAGGTCGGCGCGCGAGTAGTGCTGCATGCCGAGCACCAGGCTTTTGCGCGCCACCGTCTGCCGCACAACGTCGGCATGCTGGTTGAGCTGGTTGCGGATGGCGGTACGAATCAGATCCGTCCGGTTGGAATAAAAACCCTCCTGCACCAGCAGGTCGATCTGGCCCAGGTCGATCGGGCCGAGGTTGATCGTGATTTTTTCCGAGTCGGCAGTCTTGAGTTTTATTTCCTGCTTAGCCATGAGTCCCCATCTGGTTGCCATCTGTATGGATGGTAGTATAGGGTCGAACTGCGGCAAATCAAGTTATTTGGCTGCATAATGTGGCCATGCGTGCGCCACCTAACCCCCATCCCCCAGCATCTCCCGTGCCGTCACCGTGCGTCAGCCTGTGCAAGATGGACGCCGAGCGGCAGTACTGCATGGGCTGCCTGCGCACCATCGATGAAATCATTGCCTGGTCGAAGGCGGACGATGCGTACAAGCGCGGTGTGTGGACGGAAATCGCCCGCCGCAGCCACACTGTCGCATTCGATGCGGACGGGTTCCTGCTTTGAAACTAGAGTGGGTGCCCTATTTTTGGAACGGTCGTACTTTTTTCGATCTATAATCGGTTTTCTTCCGATTAACCACACGTCAGCGAGTTCGCCATGGCCCTGCCTCCAGTGTTGCAAAACCTTACACTTCCCGTGATTGCTTCCCCGATGTTTATCGCCAGCGGTCCGGCGCTGGTGGCGGCCCAATGCAAGGCCGGCATCGTCGGCTCCTTCCCCGCGCTCAATGCCCGGCCTGCCGAGCAGCTCGATGTCTGGCTGACCGACCTGCAACAGGAACTGGCCGATTATCAGGCTGCCCATCCGGGCCGGCGCGTGGGGCCGATTGCGGTCAACCAGATCGTGCACCAGTCCAACGACCGCCTCGCGCATGACGTCGAAGTGTGCGTAAAGCACCAGGTGCCGATCATTATTTCTTCGCTGCGCGCGCCGCCGAAAGAGATGCTCGACGCCATCCACAGCTATGGCGGCATCGTGCTGCACGACATCGTGTCGATCCGTCATGCCGAAAAAGCGCTGGAAGCGGGCGTCGATGGGCTGATCCTGGTGGCCACTGGTGCCGGCGGCCATGCGGGCACGCTGTCGCCGTTTGCGCTGGTAGGCGAAGTGCGCAAATTCTTTAACGGCCCGGTGGCGCTGTCCGGTGCAATCGCCACCGGCGACGCCATCCTGGCCGCACAAGCGATGGGCGCCGACCTGGCCTACATCGGCTCGCGCTGGCTGGCCACGCAGGAATCGAACGTCAGCGACGCCTACCGCGAAGCCATCGTCGAATCGACGGCTGCCGACATCGTGTATTCCAACCTGTTCACCGGCGTACACGGCAATTACCTGAAAAAATCCATCGTCAATGCCGGCATGGACCCGGACGCCTTGCCGCAATCGGACAAGACGGCGATGAATTTTGGCTCGGGCAGCGCCAAGGCCTGGCGCGACATCTGGGGCGCCGGCCAGGGCGTGGGCCTGATGAACGATATTCCCACCACCGCCGAGATGGTGGCGCGCCTCAAGCAGGAATACGACGCCGCCCGCGCCCGCCTGGCGCTATAAACCGGTCGCGTTGTTCCGGGCGGGCGCCTGTTCTGGCACCGCCAGGTTGTTGCGCCTGACCGGCTGGCCACGCACCCAGACGGTGTCGATGCTGTCATAGGCCTTGATATCGTCGAGCGGCGAGATTTTCATCAGCAGCA
>JBEVNE010000053.1:0-14554 GCA_040508275.1 Duganella sp. | reverse complement strand
GCATGATCACGCATGCGCTGATCGATACCACGATTATTTTCTTGCCTGCGCTGTTAAAAAAATATGGAAATCCTGGTATTGGTGCGTCGGCACGGCAAAAACAGTGATCCTTGCCTGTCATTGTGACAATTGGTGAGTATTCAACACTTTATTTTCTGCAATAATTCTCTCGATAAATAATTCATTAAGGAAATCAACCCTGCAGGGCACGGCGCCGTCGGTCGCGCCCACTACGCTTGGTGCGGGTGTTGACGAAGGCGCGACGCTGCGCGCCATGCAGGCCGAGATCGTCAAACGTTCCACCGAAGCGATTCTGCTGCAGACCTTCCCCATCAGCATTGTCGAGCGCGATGGCGCCAACGTGGTGCTGAGCCAGGGCGGCAATGCGCTGGTCGAGGGCGGGCGCTACAAGATCTATTTGCAGGGCAAGGAGATCAAAGACCCGCAAACCGGCCAGTCGCTGGGCAATATGGAGTCGGTCTGCTGCGAAGTCGTGGTCAACCGCGTAACGCCCAAGCTGTCGTATGGTACGCTGGAGAATGTGAATATCAAGCTGGACAGCGTTCAGCCTGGCGCCCTGCAAGTCCGAGAAGTGGTTCAACAGCAGAAGAAGGCGCCGGCTGAAGCAACGGTAGCCGCAGTTGCTCCAGCGGCTGAAAAACCGAAAACAGCCGAGCGCAAGAGTGCGCCCCAAGCGCCATCTGCCCAGGAGCCGAAAAAAGAAGACTGGTAAGGTCAGGGCTGACACTGGGCGCAAAGATGTCAGTTTTTTACGCCTGGTGTTAAAAAAGTACAGTCAGCACAGAACGGTCGGCGTATGATGTGCCCATGGACAAAAAGAAACAGTAGTTTCTTATGGGGAAACACATGAAGAGCGCATGGATTTTGTTGACGATGCTATCGCTGGCCGGTTGCCGATCACTGGCAAGCCCGGATGTCGAGTCTGTGCAGTTGAGGGCGCCAAGCGCCGCCGCTGCGCCCGCCCCCGCGCGTTCCTATCCGTACCTGCCGTTAAAACAGATGACACCGAGCCAAAGCGCAGCGCGCATGCGTTGATCAGTCTGGCGTGTGAGCCGGAGGTACACAATTCGGCAGATCGATTACGTCGCGAGAGGTTGGCCGTCCTGCTTCGCGACGACGGAAAGTCGCAACCCCAGGGAGTCGAGCAGCGTGGTAAATGTCCGTAGCGCAGGGTTTCCTTCGGGTGACATGACGCGGTAAAGGGCTGTTTCGTTCAAGCCGGTGCGCTCGGCAATGACCTTCATGCCGCCCTCTGCGGCGGCAAGCTGGCGCAGCAGAATAAGCATATCGGCCTGATCGCCGTTGCTCAGTACCTCTTGTACCAGTGCGACGCGAAAGGCAGGGTCTTCACGAAGCATTTCAGCGACGACTTCATCGTGTGGTTGGCTATTTCGATTTTGCCTTGTCATTTTCTTGCCTCTTCGGAATCTCCAAAATTGCCTTTTTCAAACCGCGAAATGCGCATGGTAATTTTCGCGCAGCGATTTGAGCCACCGAGCGGTGGCATTGACCCCGTCCTTGGTCAGATAATATTCGATGGTGTAAGTCATATTCGCTTAAAAACGAATGATGGTCAAGCCGGTTCTGCGTGCCGTAGAACTCGGTATCGGCACAGATGGTAACTATGCTCAGGCCTGAAAGCCCACCATCAACGTAGCAGAAAAGCCGACGACAACGAGCACGATTGTATGAACCGGATCAGCCTGGCGGCGCCCGCAGTACCGTGGTGATACGGCGTGCAGAGGGCTGCAGCGCCTGTTCAATGATCGCCAGCGCCAGCTCCGGCTGCGCGTCGCCGCACATGAAGATGTCAGCCGCAGCAAAGCCGCATTCGGGCCAGGTGTGCAGCGAGATATGCGACTCTGCCAGCAGTACCACGCCGGTCACGCCCTGGCCGTCGCCAAAGCCATGAAAATGACTGTGCAGCACGCGTGCGTGGGCGGCCTGGGCGGCGGCGCGCAGCAGTTGGTCGAGCATGTCGCTGTTGCACAGTTTTTCAGCAGCGATGCCACCCAGATCGGCCAGCAGGTGAGTGCCTGTGGGGCGATGCTTGAGGGCCCCCGCAGCCCCCGCCACCATCGCCGGTGACGGCAGTTCGTCGCGCTTCACTTGTGGCCTCCGCCGCCGGAACCGTTGCCGTAGCTGCCGCCGCCGCCGCCGAAAGAACTCCAGGTGCTGCCGCGGTAGCTGCTGCGCTGGTCCTTGTCGCCATTCAAGGCGCGCACCCAGCTGGCGCCCGAGGTGACCAGGGTGACGATGACGGCGTACATAAAATATTTGCTCATGGCTGGTCGTTATTATCGAGGAAGGTGGCGGGCAGGTAGATCGCCAGTGCACCAAGGGCGCTCAGGTACCAGGTTGAGGAAAAATTCATCAGCAGCGGCACCACATTCACCACCAGCATGAACATGATGATGTACTTGGCCATATCGCGGTGGCGGTTGCGCGCAAAAGGCCTGGAGCTTGAGGCCGGATTGAGCTTGCCCTGGAACTGCGCGCCAAACCACGCCCTGAGCTGGTCGGCCGGCACCGGCGCGGAGCGCGACCAGGTCATTTCCTGGTCGCTGGTTTCACGCGCCAGGCGGATCTGGCCGGACTGGTATTCCTCGACATGGGTACGGTCGCCGACCGCCACGCGCCAGTTGAAGGCGCCGGCCGCATAGGTCACCTTCGAGCCGTAGTCGTACAGGCGCTGGTAGCTTACGCGCGCCACCGTCACGCTGGTGGCGCCCGGCTGGTATTGCAGCGGCCACTCGGCCAGTACGGTGGCGCTGGTCCAGCCTTCGTCGGTCTCCACCAGCCACGAAAAGCCGGCTGCCGCGCCGTACATCAGGTATTCGGTCCACTCGCTGCCTTCGTCGTCGGCGCGGCGCATCACGCCGATAATCGTGAGCTCCTGGCCGTTGATGGTGGCGCTGGCGCCTGGCGCCAGCGTGGTACGCACGCTGGCCAGGCGCTCGCCCGCGGCCAGCACCTGCGCTTTCGGGCTAGATGCGTCGATCTGCGTCTGGCAGGCCGGGCACACCAGGGTGCTGGTCACGCCCGGCAGGTACTGGATAGCGCTGCCGCAGGACGGGCAATCGAGGGCGTCGAGCTTGCCGCGATAGCGGCCGGCGGCGCGCACCATGGTGTCGGGATCGCGCAGCAGCTGCGGTTGCAGGCTGTCGAGCGTGACCGCCACGCCCGTGTAGACCATCGGCTGCGGTCCATCCGAGTAATCGAGCGTGATGAATTCGGCACCGCGACGCAAGTCCGCCACCCTGGACTGGTAGCCGTCACCGACGGCAAACGGCAGTTCGCCCTGGCCGCCCACGCACTCGGCCACGCGCACTTCGGCGGCCGTGTAGGGCGTGCCGTTGATGCTGTAGTTGCGCCCGGCTTCCAATTGCTCGAACGACGGCAGCGACAGCGCGCCCTGCCAGGCGGCGGTGATCGTGTACAGGCCGGACGAGTCGCCGAGCCACGAGGTGGCGCCATCGTCAAACAGCAGGTACCACTCGTTCCACATGCCGGCCGCATAGCGCAGCTGAATGCGGCCCACCACCGTGAACGGCCGGCCGCCGAGCACGCCGGCGGTGCCGATCTGGATCGGTGAATAATCCTCGAGCACGGCCGACATCTTGCCGAAGTATTTGACCGACTCGGCGTCTTTGAGCACGCTGGTGGCGCAGTACTCGCACACGGCCATGACCGAGGCGTGCGAACGGAACTTGACCTCCGCGCCGCAGCTGGGACAGGAAACGATTTGCATGGGTTGTGCCGCGCCCCGCTCAGCCGATCAGTTTTTTCAACAGCTCGGCCTTGGTGCTGTCGTAGTCGGCCGCCGAGATCAGGCCCTTGTCGAGCAGACCCTTGAGCTTTTGCAGGCGCGCTTCGATCGACTCTTCCGCTGGCGCTGCCGGAGCAGGGGCGACAGCGGGCGCGGGAGCCGCCTCCGGCGTCAGCGTTGCACCCATGGCCTGACCCATCATCTGGCCTACCGTCAGCCCGGCACCCAGGCCGGCGCCTATGCCGGCCAGGCCGCCTTCGTTCTGCGCCGCCAGCGGAATTGCGCTGGCCACCTGATAGCGCGTAAAGCCGGCCATCTTGTCGGCCGACAGGCCGCCTTTCATGCCGGCCGAAATACGGTCGTCGAGCGCCTTTTGCAGGTCTTCCGGCAGGCTGACGCTGGCTACGTTGAATTCATCGAGGCCGATGCCGTAACGCCCGAAGGTTGTGGCCAGGTCGCCCTTGACCTGCTGCGCCATCAGCGCCTGGTTGGCCGCCATGTCGAGGAACGGTACCTGCGAGGCGCCCAGCGAGTTGGCCATGCTGGCGATCAGGATGCCGCGCAACTGGTCTTCCACCTGCTCGCGCGTATAGGTTTCGCGCGTGCCGCTGATCTCCTTGAAGAACAGCTGCGGGTCGATCACGCGGTAGGAATACATGCCAAAGGCGCGTACCCGCACCATGTCGAAGTCTTTATCGCGGATCGTGATCGGCTGCTGCGTGCCCCATTTGCGGCCGGTCTGCACGCGCGTGCTGAAAAAATACACGTCCGACTTGAACGGCGAATCGAACAGCTTGTCCCAGTTGAGCAGGTTGGTCAGCAGCGGCAGCGTTTGCGTACTGAGCTTGTGGGTGCCGGGACCGAAGACGTCGGCAATGCGGCCTTCGTTGACGAACACCGCCATCTGCGATTCGCGCACCACCAGCACGCCGCCGTTTTGTATCTCCTGGTCCTGCATGGGAAAGCGCCAGGCCAGCACGCCCTCCGTGTCTTCGTTCCATTGCAGTACGTCGATAAACTGCTTCTTGATAAAGCTGCCGATGATGCCCATGATGGACCTCCGTTGTCGTAAGGGTGTGCCGTGATCAGGAAATGCAGGCGCCGTTGATTACGCCGATGGCAATGGCGATGGCGCCCAGCAGGCCGCCAAACGCCGTGTTGTTGCCTTCGATCTGGTCCTTGGCCATATTCAGCACGCGCGTGGTAATGGCGTAGGCCAGCATTTGCACGATCATGGCGCCGAAGGCCCAGGCGAAGAACTGCTGGTAATTCAGGGTATGCATGAGGGCGGAACCAACGGTGATCGAAAAACCGATTAGCGCGCCGCCCAGCGACAGTGCCGCCGCCTGGTTGCCCTGGCGGATCAGCAGCACTTCATTGTAAGGCGTCATGCGCGTGTAGGCGGCAAAGAACACGGCCAGCAGCACGGCTGCCAGCAACAGGTGGATCAAATAATTGAGGATAGCTGGCACGGTAGGCTTTCGCAGGTTAGAGTAACGCACCTTTGCTAGCAACTTGCTAACAGTGAAGCATCTTAGTGTAAAACTCCGCGCAACAATAGGGCGCCATGAATAAAAAGATCCTGATTTTGTCCGTGTTTGTGGTGGCCTCCTGCGGTCTGGCGTACGAGTTGATCGCCGCTGCGCTGGCCAGCTACCTGCTCGGCGATTCGGTGCTGCAGTTTTCTACCATTATCGGCTGCTACCTGTTTGCCATGGGCGTGGGCGCGCACTTTTCCAAATATGTGCGTGACGAAGATGTGCTGGCGCGCTTTGTCGATATCGAACTGGCCGTGGGGCTGGTGGGCGGCCTGTCGGCGGCGATACTGTTCATGACCTTTTCGTGGATGGCGGCGCCGTTTCGCACCATGCTGTACACGATGGTATTCCTGGTCGGCGCCTTTGTCGGCATGGAAGTGCCGCTGGTCATGCGCGCCCTCAACGCGCGCCAGACCGAGTTCAGTGAGCTGGTCAGCCGCGTGCTGACTTTTGACTACCTCGGTGCGCTGGCCGTATCGCTGCTGTTCCCGTTGGTGCTGGCGCCGTCGCTGGGGCTGGTGCGCACCGGCTTTGTGTTCGGCATGCTCAATGTCGGCGTGGCCCTGTGGACAATTCGCGTGTTTCGCACAGAGCTGGTCAACGTCACCGGCCGCATGTTGCGCGCCTCGGCCGTGTTCTTCGTGCTGCTGTGCGGTTTTTTCTCGGCCGACAAGCTGACTTTCTGGGGTGAGCACGCTCTGTTTGGCGACGACATCGTCTACGCCACCACTACGCCTTACCAGCGTCTGGTGGTCACGCGCTGGAAGGACGACCTGCGCCTGTACATCAACGGCAATCTGCAGTTTTCCTCGCGCGATGAATACCGCTACCACGAGGCGCTGGTGCACCCGGTGCTGGAACCGCTGCCGTGGGCCAAACGGGTGCTGGTGCTCGGTGGTGGCGACGGCCTGGCGCTGCGTGAAATTCTGCGCTACAAAAACATCGAACACGTGACCCTGGTCGATCTCGACCCGGCCATGACTGGCGCGTTTTCGCGCCGCGAAGAACTGGTCAGACTCAATCACGGTTCGCTGACCGATCCGCGCGTGCGCGTGATCAACGCCGATGCCGCCATCTGGCTGCAGCACAACGACGACATGTTCGACGCCATCATCATCGATTTCCCCGATCCGTCCAGCTTCGCGTTGGGCAAGCTGTATTCGGTACCGTTCTATGGCATGGTGAAAAAGCACCTGGCCGCCAACGGCCTGATGACCGTGCAATCGACGTCGCCATTCTTCGCCCCGCACGCCTACTGGACCATCGACGCCACCCTGCGCGAAGTGGGCATGAAAACCCGGCCCTATCACGCCTACGTGCCGTCGTTCGGCGAATGGGGCTTTATCCTGGCCAGCCCGCAGGCCGAGTACACGCCGCCCACCAGCTACCGGCTGCCGATGCGTTACCTGAACGCCGACACCACGCGCGAAATGTTCATCTTCCCGCCCGATATGGCGCCGTTGCCGATGGCGCCCAACCGCCTCAACACGCAGTCGCTCGTGCATGAATTCGAGCAGGACTGGCGCCGGGTGATCCGCTGATGCAGCGCCGCTCTTTCCTGGTATGGGGCGGCATGGCCGGGCTGGCTGCTGCCGGCAGCGTGGCCGGTTTTCAGCGCTGGCAGGAAATCACGCCGCAACTGCACTATCCGGGCCGCGACGAAGGCCACTTCATGCGTGACCGCAAGGCGCTGCCGCCGCCGTCCGAAGTCATCGATACTGACATTGCCATTCTCGGCTCCGGCGTGGCCGGCCTGACCGCCGCCTGGAAGCTCAATAAACTGGGCAAGACCAGCATGCTGATGGTGGACGGGCCGCAGCCGCATGGCAATGCGGCCGGCGGCGCCTTTGGCGAGCTGGAATATCCCACCGGCGCCCACTACCTGCCGCTGCCCTCGCCGGAATCGGTGCACGTGCGCGAAATCCTGTCCGACCTCGGCATCATCCAGAAAGATGCGCTGGCCGAAAAGCCGTATTACGACGAGCGCTACCTGTTGCATGCGCCGGAAGAGCGCCTGCTATACAAAGGCCACTGGCAGGAAGGCTTTATCCCGACCGAAGGCGTGGCGCAGTGGGAACTTGATGAACATGCGCGCTTTTTCCGGGAAGTGGAGCGCCTGCGCCAGCTGCATGGCGCCGATGGCCGCCGCGTGTTCGTGTTCCCCACCGTGATGTCGTCGCAAGACCCGCAATGGACGGCGCTCGACCAGATCACGCTCAAGCAGTGGCTCGATCAAAATGCCTACCGTTCGCCCACGCTGCACTGGTACCTCAACTACTGCTGCCGCGACGATTACGGCACCCGTTACGACCAGGTCTCGGCCTGGGCCGGCCTGCATTACTATTGCAGCCGCTGGGGCAAGGCCGCCAACGCCAGCGACGGCGCCTGGCTGACCTGGCCCGGCGGCCTGCAACCGCTGGCCACCGGCCTGGAACGGGCCTCGGGCGTGCGGCGCCGCGCCGGTACCTGCGTGTCGCTCAGGAAGACCGCCAGCGGCGTGGAAGCGCTGTGCTTCCGGCTAGATGGTGACAAGCCATCGACCTACCTGGTGCGCGCCCGCAAAGCCATTTGCGCCATGCCAGTGTATGTGGCGGCGCGCGTGGTGGAAAACATTACCGACTATGGTTTCGATCCGGCCAGGCATATTCCTGAGTACGCGCCATGGCTGGTGGCGAACTTTTTGCTCAAGCGTTTTCCGCACGAGTTGCCGAGCCAGCCGCTGTCGTGGGACAACGTGGTGTACAGCGAGCCGGGACTTGGCTACGTGGTCTCGACCCACCAGGATATCCGCGTGCGCCCGCCGGAAAAAACCGTGTTCAGCGCCTATGTGGCGCTGTCCGACCGCAAGGCGGTTAATGCGCGCCGCTGGATGGTGACGGCCACGCCGGAAGAACTGCTGGCGCTGGTCAGCGCCGACCTGAAAACTGCGTATGGCGCGCAACTGGCCGGCTGCGTGGAACGCGTCGATATCACGCTGCGCGGCCACGCCATGGCCATACCGTGGCCCAATTTCCGCAGCAACGCCGGCATCCAGGCGCTGCGTGAGGTTGATGGCAGCATCGTGTTTGCCCACGCCGACCTGTCGGGGTTTTCCGTCTTCGAGGAGGCTGCATGGTGGGGCTATCGCGCTGCGACGCTGGCGGCGAAGTGATATGCTCAAGTATCGACAGCAACAGCAAGGCGCCTTGCCCCCATGACCCATAATGCCCGCCAGCGCTTCGGCGCACCTGCCAAACCCCGGTTGCGCGAAGAAGACGCCGGTGACCATGCGTTTTCCAGCCGCGCCGCCAATCCCGAACTCAGCAAGGCCAAAGCCAAGGCGCTCGATAACCAGCGTACCGCTGCGCTGATCGACCGCATCTCCGACCTGCAAGACCGCTTATACGCGCAGCGCCGCCAAAAAGTGCTGCTGGTGTTGCAGGGCATGGATACCTCGGGCAAGGATGGCCTGGTGCGGGCGATTTTCAGCGGCGTCAATCCGATGGGCGTGCGCGCGGTGGCATTCAAGGCGCCGACCGACGCCGAACTGGCGCACGACTACCTGTGGCGCGTGCACCAGCATGTGCCGGTCAAGGGGGAAATCGCCATCTTCAACCGCAGCCACTACGAGGACGTGCTGATCACCCGCGTGCAGGGCATGATCGACGACGCCGAATGCAAGCGCCGTTACGCGCATATCCGCGACTTCGAGCGCATGCTGGCCGAGACTGGCACGGTGATCATCAAGGTGTTCCTGCACATCTCGCAGGAAGAACAGCGCGAGCGGCTGCAGGAGCGCCTGGACGATCCCGACAAGCAATGGAAGTTCGATCCCAGCGACATCGAGCAGCGCAAAAAATGGGACGACTATCAGCGTGCTTATGAAAAGGCCATCCGCGAAACCAATACCGACTACGCGCCGTGGTACATCGTGCCGGCCAACTCCAAGGTGCACCGCAACCTGGTAATCGCCAGCCTGCTGCTGGAAACGCTGGAAGCGATGGACCTGCACTATCCGCCGCCGCATCCCGAGCTGTCCTCGTTCACGGTAGCGTAAAACGCGTTTTTTCGTGCTGTGGCATAGTGGTCTTTTGCTCAAGGAGGCCCACGATGCTGCAACTGAAAGACCCGTCGCTGCTGCGCCAGCAAGCCTATATCAACGGCCAGTGGAGCGACGCCGACGATGGCGCAACCCTGGCTGTCACCAATCCCGCCACCGGCGCACAGCTTGGCACCGTGCCGCTGATGGGCGCCGACGAAACCCGTCGCGCCATTGAGGCCGCCAGCGCCGCCTGGCCGGCCTGGCGCAAAAAAACCGCGCGCGAACGCGCCCTCATCCTGCGCAAGTGGAATGACCTGATTCTGGAAAACACCGACGACCTGGCGCTCTTGATGACCGCCGAGCAGGGCAAGCCGCTGGCCGAGTCGCGCGGCGAGGTTGCCTACGGCGCCTCGTTCATCGAATGGTTTGGCGAACAGGCCAAGCGCGTGGCCGGCGAAACGCTAGCTTCGCCGGCAAGCGACCGCCGTCTGCTGGTCACGCGCGAGCCGATCGGCGTGTGCGCCGCCATCACGCCGTGGAACTTCCCGATCGCCATGATCACGCGCAAGGCCGGCCCGGCGCTGGCCGCCGGCTGCCCGATGGTGCTCAAGCCGGCCGAAGCCACGCCCTACAGCGCGCTGGCGCTGGCAGTATTGGCCGAGCGCGCCGGCGTGCCGCCCGGCGTGTTCAGCGTGGTCACTGGCAAGGCCAAGGACATTGGCGGTGAAATGACCGCCAACCCGATCGTGCGCAAGCTGACCTTTACCGGTTCCACCGCCATCGGCCGTTTGCTGATGGAGCAGAGCGCCGCCACCATTAAAAAGCTGTCGCTGGAACTGGGCGGCAATGCGCCGTTCATCGTCTTTGACGACGCCGACCTCGATGCCGCGGTGGAGGGCGCCATCGCCTCCAAATACCGCAACGCCGGCCAGACCTGCGTGTGCGCCAATCGCATCTACGTGCAGGACGGCGTGTACGAACAGTTTGCGCAAAAGCTGGTGGCGGCGGTGGAAAAGCTCAAGGTCGGCAATGGCGTGGAAGAAGGCGTGACGCAGGGCCCGCTGATCGACGACAAGGCCGTGAAAAAAATCGAGGAACACGTGGCCGACGCCTTGTCCAAGGGCGGCCGCCTGCTCACCGGCGGCAAGCGCCATGCGCTCGGCCACAGCTTCTTCGAGCCGACCGTGATCGCCGACGTGAACGCCGACATGATCGTGGCGCGCGAAGAAACCTTTGGCCCGCTGGCGCCGCTGTTCCGCTTCCACACCGATGAGGAAGCCATTGCGCTGGCCAACGACACGGAATTTGGCCTGGCCAGCTATTTTTACTCGCGCGACGTCGGCCGCATCTGGCGCGTGGCCGAGGGCCTGGAAAGCGGCATGGTGGGCGTGAACACGGGCCTGATCTCGAACGAGGTGGCGCCGTTCGGTGGCGTCAAGCAATCGGGCCTGGGGCGCGAAGGCTCGCACCTGGGCATCGATGAATTTTTAGTGGTGAAGTACATCTGCCTCGGTGGCATCTGAACGCTTGCATCAAATGCCCGGGCAAGGCTCCCATGATTGGACTACAATGAATTTTCTTTCACTTTCATTCACACCGCCATGTCCAAGATCCTTGCCCAGCTGGGCGCTGCATGTTCGCTGACCCTGCTGGCCGCCGCCAGCGCACTGGCACAGTCGCCGGCTGCGGCGCCGGCTGCACCGGCAGCTGCTGCAGCGCCGGCCAGCTGCCCGGCCATCCTCAAGCAGAACTTCAAACGCCTGCAGGACGACGCGCCACAAGACCTGTGCCAGTATGCTGGCAAGGTGATTTTGGTGGTCAATACCGCCAGCTACTGCGGCTTTACCAAGCAGTACGAGGGTCTGGAAGCGCTGTACGCCAAGTATGGCAGCAAGGGCCTGGTGGTGCTGGGCTTCCCATCCAACGATTTCGGTCAGCAGGAGCCGGGCAGCGCCAAGGAAATCGCCGATTTCTGCTACAACACCTACGGCGTCAAATTCCCGATGTTTGCCAAAACCGTGGTGTCGGGCAAAGCGCCCAACCCGTTCTACGCAGACCTGATCAAGGCCACCGGCAAGGCGCCGGCCTGGAATTTCCATAAATACCTGATCGGCCGCGATGGCAAGGTCATTACCAACTTCGGCAGCAAGGTCACGCCGGAAGACAAGCAACTGGTCGGCGCCGTCGAAAAAGCGCTCGGTTCCTGATCTTGCCTGGTGGCGGTTCCATGCCTGTTGTGTATGGCGCCGCACAAGTCGGCACAACGGATAGATGTTGCCTTTGATTAATCGTGGTTTAATCAGGGGCGATTTCACCACCGACCCTTTGCCATGCCATTTACCTTCCAACAAAAAGTCTTCCTGGCGCTGTTAGCCATTATCACCATCGCCTTCGGCTGGATCCTGGCGCCCTATGGCGGCGCGATTTTCTGGGGCGTGGTGCTGGCGATTATTTTCGCTCCCGTGTATCGCTGGCTGTTGCAGCGCACCCGTAACAAATCGAGCCTGGCAGCGCTGCTGACGCTGGGGCTGATCATCGTCATCGTCATCCTGCCGCTATCGCTGATATCGGTATCGATCATCAACCAGGCGGCGTCGGTGGTCGAGATGGTGCGTTCCGGCGAGCTTACGGTCGGCATGTATTTTGCAAAAGTCATGGCGGTATTGCCGGACTGGCTGATCAATCTGCTTGATCGCTTCCACCTGACCAGCTTGTCCAATTTGCAGGACAAGCTGAGCGAGGGCGCCGCCCAGGTCAGCCAGGAAGTGGCCAAGCGCGCCATCAACGCCAGCCTGTACACCTTCGATTTTCTGACCAGCCTGTGTATTGCGCTGTACCTGCTGTTCTTCCTGCTGCGCGACGGCGACAAGCTGTCCAAGCGCATCCGCGAAGCGATTCCGCTCAGCCGCAAATACAAGCAGCGCCTGTTCCTGAATTTCACGACCGTGATCCGCGCCACCGTCAAAGGCAATATCCTGGTGGCGATCGTACAGGGCGCGCTGGGCGGGCTGGCGTTCTGGTTCCTCGGTGTGAGCGCGCCGGTGCTGTGGGGCGTGCTGATGGCCTTCCTGTCGCTGTTGCCGGCGATTGGCGCGGCGCTCGTGTGGGCGCCTGTGGCGATTTATTTCCTCGCCACCGGCGACGTCTGGCAGGGCGTGGGGCTGGCGGCGTTTGGCGTGTTCGTGATCGGCCTGGTCGATAACATCCTGCGCCCGATCCTGGTCGGCCAGGATACCAAGATGCCCGACTACGTGATACTGCTGTCCACCGTCGGCGGCATGGCGCTGTTCGGGTTGAACGGCTTCGTGATCGGCCCGGTGATCGCTGCGCTGTTTATTGCCGTGTGGGATCTGTTTGCCTCGGCCAGCGAGTTTCATTCCGACTGAACCTGAAAAACCGGTGGCCGCCCCCGCTTGAACTGTGCCCGATCATTGACTAAGCTGACCATTCAATGCAACCACGGAGGCGGTCATGGCTTATGTCGATGGGTTTCTGATTCCGGTACCAAAGAGCAAACTGGACGATTACAAAAAAATGGCGCTGGCGAGCGGCGCCATCTGGAAAGAGTTTGGCGCGCTCGAGTTCCGGGAAACCGTGGCTGACGACGTCAAGCCCGGGCAGTACACCTCGTTTCCGCAGGCGGTGCAGCTACAGGACGATGAAGTGGTGGTGTTTTCCTGGATCGTCTACGCGTCGCGCGCCAAGCGCGACGAGGTCAACGAAAAGGTCATGAACGACCCGCGCCTGGCCGAATTCATGGACCCCAAGTCGCTGCCATTCGACGGCAAGCGCATGATCTTCGGCGGCTTCGAGATGATGGTCGACCTGTAAGATTCTGGCCGCTGACAAGCTTGGCGGCTAACAGGCTAACAGGCTAACAGGGCTGACAGCCTTACAGCGTGGCCGGCAGCGCCCCGCGCAGGGCGTTGCAGACCATGAGCGCTTCGGCGCGTTCCAGCATGGCGCGCGTGATCACCGCTTCGCTGGCGTTCCACTGCGGATCGTCGAGCAGCACGGCGCGCATCACGCCGGGCAGTACGCCGCAGCGTAGCGGCGGCGTCAGCCAGCGGCCGTCGAGCTTGACGAATACGCTGCTGCGGCCCCCCTCGGTCAATTCTCCGTGCTGGTTGAAAAACAGCGTATCGAACGCGCCTTGCGCCTCGGCCTCGCGCCAGGCGGCGTCGTAGCGCGTGCGGACGCTGGTTTTATGGCGCAGGAACAGGTCGCCCGCATCGGTGGCGTCGGTCGCCAGCACTACCCGCACCGGCGTTCCCGTGGCGGCGCCAGCCAAGGGCGCCAGCGGCGCCTGCTGTACCGAGAAGGCGCCCGAATGCGCCAGCGCCAGCCGCAGGCGGAACGCTGGCGCGGGAGCCATGGCCGCGTCCTGGCGCGCGGCGTCGCCGAGCATGGCGCAGGCCAGATCCAGGTGGGCGTGCGCTGCCGCCAGGTCCCAGGCAAAACCAAAATAGGCAGCCGATGCGCCCAAGCGTTGCAGATGGCGCTCACGGTGGCGCACGCCGCCCTCGGGCGTGGCGTACATGGTCTCGAAAATCTCGAATTCGTGCGGCAGTCCGGTCAGGAAGCGCGCCTTCAGCGCGCATTCGGCATATTCGTCGGCGCTGGCGCTGTCGTGGACGATGCCGGCGCCCACACCGAGCTCGCCATGGCGCACGCCGCTGGCGCCATCGGGCGCAGAGAGCGCCAGCGTGCGGATCGGCACTGACAGGCAAAAGTCGCCGACCTGGCCGCCGTTGTCCTCACCATTGACGGCGGGCGGCGCAAACCAGCCGATGGCGCCCGTGTAGATGCCGCGCGGGTCCGGTTCCAGCTCGCCGATGATTTCCATGGTGCGGCGCTTGGGCGCGCCGGTGATCGAGCCGCACGGATACAGCGCCGTAAAGATGTCGGCCAGCGTGGCCTCAGGTCGCAGCGCCGCCGTGATGGTGGAGGTCATTTGCAGCACGCTGCTGTAGCGCTGCACCTCGAACAGGGCCGGCACCTGCACCGTGCCGGTCTGCGCCACGCGGGCAATGTCGTTGCGCAGCAGGTCGACGATCATCAGGTTTTCGGCACGGTTTTTCGGATCTGCCGCCAGCGCGCGCGCGCGTTCCAGGTTGTCCGGCGTCTGTCCGGGTCCTGCTGCCGGCGCCGTGCCTTTCATGGGCCGCGCCGTCAGCACGCCGGCGCTATGGCGCACAAACAGCT
>JBEVNE010000419.1:0-6344 GCA_040508275.1 Duganella sp. | reverse complement strand
GACGACGCGATCGTGGTGATCGAGAACGTCGAACGCATCATGACCGAGGAAGGCCTCTCGCCGAAGGCGGCCACGCGCAAGTCGATGAGCCAGATCAGCGGCGCGCTGGTCGGTATTGCCATGGTGCTGTCGGCGGTGTTTGTGCCGATGGCCTTCTTCGGCGGTTCGACCGGGGTGATTTACCGCCAGTTCTCGATCACGATTGTGTCGGCCATGGTGCTGTCGGTGGTGGTGGCGATGATCTTTACGCCTGCCCTGTGCGCCACCATGCTCAAGCAGGTACCGAAAGGCCATACCCAGGCCAGCACCGGTTTCTTCGGCTGGTTCAACCGCAGCTTTGACCGCAGCAACCGCAAGTACCAGGGCTTTGTCGGCTCGATGCTCAACCGCAGCGGCCGTTCGCTGATCGTGTATGGCCTGATCGTTGCCGTGATGGCGGTGGTGTTCCTGCGCCTGCCAACCTCCTTCCTGCCGGAAGAAGACCAGGGCGTGCTGTTCACGCAAATTCAGTTGCCGACCGGCGCTACCCAGGAACGCACGCTGAAAACCATTGAAAAAGTCGAGCAGCATTTCCTCACCAACGAAAAGAATTCGGTCGCTTCCGTGTTTGCCGTGGCCGGTTTCAGCTTTGCCGGTAACGGTCAGAACACCGGTATCGCTTTCGTACGGATGAAAGACTGGTCCGAGCGCAAAGGCAAGGACAACGCAGTGAGCGCGATTGCCGGCCGCGCCATGGGCGCCTTCTCGCAGATCAAGGACGCGATGGTGTTTGCGTTTGCTCCGCCAGCAGTGCTGGAACTCGGTAACGCCTCGGGCTTCAACCTGATGCTGCAGGATACCGGCGGCGTGGGACACGAGGCGCTGATGGCTGCGCGTAATCAGTTCCTCGGCATGGCTTCGCAAAGCAAGGTCATTGTCGGCACCCGTCCGAACGGCCAGGAAGATACGCCGCAGTACAAGATCACCGTCGATCAGCAGAAAGCCACCGCGCTGGGCCTGGCCGTGGCCGATGTGAACCGTGTGCTCAGTACTGCTTGGGGTAGTGCCTACGTCAACGACTTCGTTGATCGTGGCCGCGTGAAAAAAGTCTACATCCAGGGCCAGGCCGAAGCGCGCATGGTGCCGGAAGACCTGAACAAATGGTTTGTGCGTAACAGCGCCGGCGAGATGGTGCCATTCTCGGCCTTCTCCAAAGGCGAGTGGATTTACGCCTCGCCACGACTGGAACGCTACAACGGCCTGCCATCGATCGAAATCCTCGGTCAGCCGGCGCCGGGCCAGAGCTCGGGTAACGCCATGGCCGAAGTCGAACGCCTGGTGGCGCAACTGCCGCCTGGTATCGGCTTTGAGTGGACCGGTTTGTCCACCGAAGAGCGCGATTCCGGCTCGCAGACCACGCAGCTGTATGCGATTTCGATCCTGATCGTGTTCCTCTGCCTGGCCGCGCTGTATGAAAGCTGGTCGGTGCCCTTTTCGGTGCTGCTGATCGTCCCGCTGGGTATCGTCGGCACCGTGCTGGCCACCTTCGTGTTCAAGATGTCGAACGACGTCTACTTCCAGGTCGGCTTGTTGACCGTGGTCGGTCTGGCGGCGAAGAACGCGATTCTGATCGTCGAATTTGCCAAGGAACTGCAGGAGCAGGGCATCGAACTGAAAGAAGCGACTCTGCAGGCGGTGCACCTGCGCCTGCGTCCGATTCTGATGACCTCGATCGCTTTCGGCCTGGGCGTGCTGCCGCTGGCAATCAGCAGCGGCGCCGGTTCGGGCAGCCAGAACGCCATCGGTATCGGTGTGCTCGGCGGTATGCTGTCGGCCACCTTCCTCGGCATCTTCTTTGTACCGTTGTTCTTCGTACTGGTGCGCGGCCGCTTCTTCAAAGGCAAAGCCAAACCGGCTGCAGCTCCAACCGTGGAGGCCCATTAATCATGAAGCTTATGCAAAAATCCCTATTGACCCTGGCGGCGCTGGCGCTGCTTGGCGGTTGCAGCCTGGCGCCCGTGTATGAGCGCCCGGCAGCACCGGTGAGCCAGGGCTGGCCTGCCGGCCAGGCCTACCAGGGCTTGCCGGCGGCGGCCGCCGATGCCCGTCCGGTATCGGAAATCCAGTGGCGTGAATACTTTGCCGACCAGCGCCTGCGCCGTGTGATCGAACTGGCGCTGGCCAACAACCGCGACCTGCGCGTGTCGGTGCTTAACATTGAGCGCGCACGCGCCCAGTACAACATCAGCAGCGCGCCGCTGTTGCCGACGGTGTCGGCCAGCGGCGGCCAGAACGCCACCCGCACGCCGGCCAATATGACCGGCACCGGCGAGGCGGCGATTACCCGCCAGTACAGCGCCGGTGTGGGCCTGGCCGCCTATGAGCTGGACTTTTTCGGCAAGCTGCGCAACGCTTCCGAAGCCGGGCTGCAAACTTACCTGGGCAGCGAGGAAGCACGCCGCACCCAGCAAATCAGCCTGGTGGCCGAAGTGGCCAACGCCTGGCTGACGCTGACGGCCGATCAGCAGCGCCTGAAGCTGGCGCAGGACACGCTGCAAAGCCAGCAGACCACGTATGACCTGAGCCGCAAGCGTTTCGACGCCGGCGCCACCTCGGGCGTGAATGTGTACGACGCCCAGACCAGCGTGGAAGCGGCGCGTAACGACGTCGCCACCTTTACCGCCCAAGTGGCGCTGGACCAGAATGCGCTGAACCTGCTGGTAGGCAGTGCAGTACCGGCCGAGCTGCTGCCGCAGGGCGAGCTGGTGGCGGTCACGCAACTGACCGCGCTGCCGACCGGCCTGCCGTCCGACCTGCTGCAACGCCGTCCCGACGTACAGCAGGCCGAGCGCGCACTGCGCGCCGCCAACGCCAATATCGGCGTGGCGCGCGCCGCTTTCTTCCCCAGCATTACGCTGACGGCGTCCGGCGGCAGCGCCAGCCGCGACCTGTCCGGCCTGTTCAAGGCCGGCTCGGGTACCTGGAACTTTGCGCCGCAGATCAACCTGCCGATCTTCGACGGCGGCGTCAATCGCGCCAACCTGAATATCGCCAAGGCGGACCGTGACATTTCGGTGGCGCAGTACGAAAAATCGATCCAGGTGGCGTTCCGTGAAGTGGCCGATGCACTGGCCACGCGCGGCACCATCGACGAGCGCCTGAATTCGCAGCAGGCGCTGGTGGAGGCGGCGGAAAAAAGCTTCCGCATCAACGATGCGCGCTACCGCAGCGGCGCCGACACCTATCTCAATGCGCTGGTGTCGCAGCGTGCGTTGTACTCGGCCCAGCAAGGCCTGATTACCACGCGCCTGAACCAGACCAGCAACGCCGTGACCCTGTACAAGGTGCTGGGCGGTGGCTGGCAGCCGGAGACTCCGGCTGCGGCAGCAGCAACGCCGGCAGCAGCGCCGCAGGGCTAAACCGGTGCGATGGCAGCGGGCGCCTGCGCGGGCCCGCCGCATTTTCATCCCGTTCCCAGGCATGGCATTACCCAAGGACCTATCATGACCACCTCTCCCACCAAACGGCGCATCGACCCTGAAAAGGCGTTGGGTCGGCGTAACCAGGTGCTGGAAGCGGCGGCTGTTTGCTTTGCGCGCAGCGGCTTCCATGGCGCCAGCATGTCGGAGATTTCCAAGCAGGCCGGCATGAGCGCCGGCCATATCTACAATTATTTTGACAGCAAGGATGCCATCATCTTTGCCTTTGTCGATCGCGAAGCCGAGTATGTGACCGATCTGCTCAGCGACCTCGAGTCGCGCGATGATCCGCTCGAAGCGTTGTTAGACGAAGCTGGCAAGGCCATCGATGACAACCTGGTGCCGCAACCGTGGCATGTGCCGCTCGAAATGTATGCCGAAGCGTCGCGCAATCCTGTCGTGGCGGCCAAGCTGCGCGAGAACTCGCTGCGCTCGCGCGACCATATGCGCGGGCTGGTCAGGCGCGGACGCGAACTGCGCAAGCTACCGGTCGATGATGTGCTGCTCAATTCGCGGGTGGACGCCATGATCTGCTTCTTCCACGGCCTGCCGGTACGCGCCATGCTGCACGAGGACATCGACCGCGATGGCATGGTGGAAGCCTACCGGACCGTCATGCGCGCGCTACTGCTGACCTAGTTTTTTTCCTGTTGCTGGCTGGCCAGCACGCCGGCGCCGGCTGATGTACCATGAACGCTATCTATTCACGATAGCGGAGCATCATGCCTGATTATGTCATCCCCGTTCAAGACGTCGTTGGTCTGCCGGTTGCCGGCACCGAGCAGCTGTTTCCGGTGCGCCGCATCTACTGCGTGGGCCGCAACTACGCCGGCCACGCGCGCGAAATGGGTTCCGACCCCGAGCGCGAACCGCCATTTTTCTTTTGCAAACCGGGCGATGCACAGTGCGTGGTGCCGGTAGCGCCAGGCCAGTTGGCCGAGCTGCCGTATCCACCGGCGACCAATAATCTGCACTATGAATGCGAGCTCGTGGTGGCCATCGGCAAGGGCGGCAGCGACATCGCCGTGGCCGACGCCGCCAGCCATATCTTTGGCTACGCCGTCGGCTTCGATATGACGCGCCGCGACTTGCAATTTACCATGCGCGATGCCGGCCGCCCGTGGGAAATCGGCAAAGCCTTCGACTACTCGGCGCCCATTGGCGTGCTGCACCGCGCAGGGGACGTGAGCGCCATCGACAAGGCGGCGATCCGCCTCGATGTGGATGGCGTAACGCGCCAGCAGTCGAGCATCGACCACCTGATCTGGTCGATCGATGAAACCATCGCCAGGCTGTCCACGCTGTTTGCGCTGGCGCCGGGCGACCTGATTTTTACCGGCACACCAGAAGGCGTGGGCGCGGTGGTGCGCGGCCAGGTGCTCGATGGTTCGGTGGCGGGGCTGTCTCCCGTCAAGGTGAAAATCGTTTGAACGGATGCGGCCCCATCCCTGATATGACAAATTCCTCCCCCGCGAACTTTGGCGCACCGGCGCGCCACTTCCTGATCACCGGCGCCACCGGCTTTATCGGCCAGCGCCTGGTGTCGGCGCTGCTGCGCGAGGGCCAGCAGGTGACCGTGCTCACGCGCCAGCCGCAGCAGGCGCCGCAACTGTTCGACGGACCCGTAGAGTGTATAAGCAGCATGGACCAGTTGCCGCCAGCGCGGCGCATCGACGTGATCATCAACCTGGCCGGCGCGCGCATTCTCGGCTGGCGCTGGACGGCGGCGCGCAAGGCAGCGCTGCGCAAAAGCCGCGTAGCGCTGACGCAAAAGCTCGTGGCATGGATTGCCGCCGCCGAGCACAAGCCGGCGCTGATGCTGTCGGGATCGGCCATCGGCTACTACGGCGTGCAAGCGCGCGGCGACGCTGCGGTACTGACCGAAAGCGCCGCACCGCAGCCGATTTTCATGTCCGACCTGTGCCGCGAATGGGAGCAGGCCGCACAAGGCGCCACCGCCCACGGCGTGCAGGTGGCCTGCATGCGCTTCGGCCTGGTGCTGGGCCGGCAGGGCGCCTTGCCGATGATGCTGCTGCCGGTCAAACTGGGTCTGGGCGGCCCGCTGGCGGGCGGCACGCAGTGGCTGTCGTGGATCCACGTGGTCGACGTGATCGGCGCCATGGCGCACCTGTGCCAGCCCGGCGCCGAAGCCGGCGCCTACAATTTCACCGCACCGCAAAGCCTGACGCAGGCGCAGTTCAGCCGCGTGGCGGCGTCGGTATTGCGTCGCCCCTACGGCTTTCCCACGCCCGGCTGGCCGATGCGCCTGGCGCTTGGCGAGCAGGCCGACCTGCTGCTGGAAGGCCAGCGCGTGGGACCGCAGCGGCTGCTGGCGAATGGATATGTTTTCCGCTATCCGGACCTGGAGGCGGCGCTGCGTAGTGTTGTCTAGGGTGGTATAGCATAGTTTTATGAGGTCGCTTGCCGGGTGCAACACAAACATGACAAATACGTAAATGGCCTGTTATAATCTGGTTCTTGTCGGGGCGTAGCGCAGCCTGGTAGCGTACGTGCATGGGGTGCACGGGGTCGGAGGTTCGAATCCTCTCGCCCCGACCAAGAAGAATGAAAGACTGAGGCTCATCTGCGGATGGGCCTTTTTCTTGTCTGCGGATTTGTGCTGATACTTTTACCTATATAGCACCCATCAGGCCAGATCACCAAAAGATGTCCCATGCGACAGCTCTCACCAAATCCGCCCATTTTTTCCAGTGCTGTGTTCGCCATTTTGCGGATCACACGCAGCGGGTGATCTTGAGGAGTGAAGTCTTCCAGCTTGCGCCTGATGAACAAGCTTTCGGGGAAGGTGTCGGCGTCGCGCATTGATTTTCAGTTGAGGGAACGGAGTGACAGATGGCATTCTCGCCGCACTCCCGGACGACTGCC
>JBEVNE010000401.1:0-18053 GCA_040508275.1 Duganella sp. | reverse complement strand
GCAATAACTACGTGACGGTGCAGGCGTTTAACCTGGCCTCGCTGCGCGCCAAGGGCTATGACCTGGAGGCATCCTATCGCACCAATCTGAAGGACTGGGGCTTGCCGGGCCGTCTGACGCTGCGTGCGCTGGTCACGCGCAACATCAGCTTTTTGACCGATCCGGGCGTGGTTGGCACCATCCCGTCCGAAGGCGCTGGCGCCAACCTGGGCGCCACGCCGCGTTGGAAGGGGCTGGCCTCGCAGTCGTGGGACACCGACCGCTACAGCCTGACGTTGACGCAGCGCTGGGTCAGCAAAGGCGTGTACAGCAATGAATACATCGAGTGCCAGATCAACTGCCCGGTCTCGACCCTGATCCACCCGACTATCTACGACAACAAGATGAAGGGCGCGTTTTACGTGGACCTGGGCGGCAGCTATAAATTCAGCCCGCAGCTGACGGGCTTCTTCAAGATCGACAACATCGGCGACGTGGCGCCGGCGGCAGCGCCGCAGGCCAACCTGAGCTTCGGCATCAATCCGGCGCTGTATGACGTGCTGGGGAGGGTGTATCGGGCGGGACTGCGGTACAACTTTTAAATCAGCACCAGTGGGGTGGGGCGGCAGGCTGGTGGAAATGAAAGAAGCTGATGAACTATTGACGTAGACCCAAGCTATCACGATAATAGCAATCATTCTCAATAAGAATCGAGGCCGTTCCCGTGATATTTCCTGTTGTTTGCTTCTCGTCTCCCGTCCGTATCCGCCACGCCTCGCTGCTGGCGTTGGCCGTTAGCGCGGCCTTCGCTGCTCCCGCCGTCCATGCGCAGGACCAGAATGGCCAGGCTAGCCAGGACAGCGTGGTCGTGGTATCGGCTTCGCGCTCGAATATCGCCGCCAACCAGGCGCCGCAAACGGTGGTGATCATCAAGCAGGAAGAGATCGAGCAGCAGCTGGCAATTTCCGGCAATTCTTCCGATGTGTTGAGCAGCATACTGCCGTCGTACACGCCCAGCCGTGGCAAGATGAACGGCTCCGGCGAAACGTTGCGTGGCCGCACGCCGCTGATACTGGTCGATGGCGTGCCGCAATCGAACCCGATGCGCCCTACCGGGCGCGAGGCGCACACCATCGATTTCTCGATGGTCGAGCGGATCGAAGTGATCCAGGGCGCCAACGCCATCAACGGCCTGGGCGCCACCGGCGGCACCATCAACATCATCACCAAGCGCCCGCAAAAGGGCGCGTTCCAGCAATCGATCGATGTGCAGACCACGCTGCCGACCACCGATATCGGCAGCGACACGGCCAGCTACAAGACCGCCTACAACCTCAGTGGACGCGACGACAAGTTTGAGTACCTGTTTGGCCTCAGCTACGAAGACCAGGGCCTCTACCTCGATGGCAAGGGACGCTCGATCGGCGCCGACACCACCCAGGGCGACCTGATGGATTCGCGCACCTACGATGCGCTGGTCAAGCTCGGCTACTGGTTTGACGACAACCAGCGCCTGCAGCTGTCGGTCAACCGCTACAAGATCAAATCCAAGGCCAACTACTCGGTAGTGGCGGGCGACCGCACGCGCGGCATTCCCAGCACGTCCGTCAAGCTCACACCAGAGGGCATACCGCCATGGAACGACGTCTGGACTTCGAGCCTGAGCTACCGCCACGCCAACCTGGCCGGCATGGAACTCACAGCCATGGTCTTCAACCAGGAATTCGAAGGACTGTTCGGCGCCGATATTTCGGCCACCTTCCAGGACCCGCAAATCGCCCCGAGCGGCACGCTGTACGACCAGTCGCGTTCGGTCGCTTCCAAGTACGGCAGCAAGGTCGGCCTGAGCCGCGACGGCATGCTCGATGGCCGCCTGAAGACCACCGTGGGCTTCGACACCCTGTTCGACAAGGGCAAGCAGGACCTGTACCTGACCAACCGCACCTATGTGCCAAATTCCGAATACCGCAATCTGTCGCTGTTCCTGCAGGGCGAATACAAGCTGACGGACAACCTGACCGTGCACGCCGGCGCGCGCAAGGAAAAAGCCGATCTGACGGTGGACAGCTACCGCACGCTGGCGCAATACCGTCGCGTGCAGGTCCAGGGTGGCAAGCTCGATTTTAACGAAGAGCTCTACAACGCCGGCCTGGTGTGGAACCCGGCAGCCGGCCTGACCATGTTCACCAGCTATTCCGAGGGTTTTGGCATGCCCGACATCGGTCGCGTGCTGCGCTCGATTAATACGCCCGGCCAGAGCGTGGCCAATATGCGCGACCTGGCGCCCATCCTGACCAAGAGCGTGGAACTGGGCGGCCGTTACCACAAGGGCCCATGGGATCTGGACGCCAGCTACTTCCGCGCCGATTCCGATTTTGGCACGCGCGTGATTTCCGTCAATGGCGCCTTCATGATGGCGCGCGAGAAAACCCGTACCGAAGGCCTCGACCTGGGCGCTGCCTACCGCATCAATGCGGCGCACCGCGCCAAGCTGTCCTACGCCTACACCAAGGGCCGTTACGACACCAACCAGGATGGCTCACTGGACGGCAAGCTCGATGGCCTGAACGTGGCGCCCAACCGCGTGATCGCTACCTGGAACGCCGACTGGAACGACCGCTGGTCCACCTTCGTGCAGGCGCAGCATGCGTTCAGCCAGAGCTTCGACGAGGCCGCGAAGGAGTTCAGCGGCTACTCGCTGGTGGATGCTACTGCGCGCTACAAGCTGGGCAAGGATAAGGGCGAGCTGCGCCTGTCGGTGGCCAACCTGTTCGACCGTGACTACATCACCTATTACTCGCAAAGCGCGCTGATCGAACCGCGCCGTTATTTTGCCGGCCGTGGCCGCACGCTGAGCCTCGGCTACGCGCTGCGCTTCTGACATGCTGCTGCGCATCGCCGGCGTCGTGCTGGGCGGCTATGCCCTGACTACCCTGATGGTGGCGGTGGGCAGCGTCGTGCTGGCGCGCGCCGGCATGGTGCGCTCCGAGGCGGTGGCGCTGTGCGCCATGCTGGGCTTCGTGGTCTACCTGGTGCTGCTGCTGTGGGGCTTCAGTGTGCGCCGCGTCAGCCGCCTGTGGCTGGGCCTGGGTGGTGGTGCGGCGGTATGCGCGGCGCTGTGGCTGGCGCTGCGCTGACATGGGCGACACCTTCACCAAGTCGATGGCCGCACTGCACAGCTGGGCAGGGGTGATCATCGGCAGCCTGCTGTTTGCCATCTTCTGGTTTGGCACGCTGTCCGTGTTCAGTTTCGAGATCGACCGCTGGATGCTGCCGCAGACGCGTATCGTCGCTTCGTCTGCGGCGCCATCAACCGCGTCGGCGCTGTCGCTGGACCGGCTTGCGGCCGCCGGCTTGCCGCTGCTGCCGCCGGGCGCCAGACAGTGGCGCCTCGACCTGCCGACGGCGCGCACGCCGGTGGCCGAATTCAACTGGCGCGATGCCGGCGGCGCCGAACATGCGCGGCTGATCGACCCTGGCGCCTACCGCCTGCTGGCGCCGCAGCAGTCCGATGCGGCCAGCGGCTTTATCGTGCCGTTTCACTATTCGCTGCACCTGAAATGGCTGGACCTCGGTAAATGGCTGGTGGGCCTGGCGGCAATGGCGATGCTGGTGCTGCTGGTCTCGGGCGTGGTGCTGCACAAGAAAATCATCGTGCAGTTTTTCACCTTCCGCCCGCGCAAGCGCTTGCAGCGCAGCGCGCTCGACCTGCACAACCTGACCGGCGTGGCGGCGCTGCCGTTTCACTTCATGATCGCGCTGTCCGGCCTGATCATCTTCATGACCATCTATTTCCCGCAGCTGCACGCCGGCGCCTACGGCCCGTCGAGCAAGGACAAAGCCAGCTTCATGGCGGAAGCCTACGGCAAGTACACGCGCAAGGCCGCTGGAAAACCGGCTGCACAGTCTGCGCCGGCATCGCTGGACCTGATGCGCGACGCCGCCGAAAAAGCCTGGGGCGGCGGCCAGCCGTATTTTGTGCGGGTATTTCATCCGGGCGATGCCAACAGCTATGTCGAACTGCGGCGGTCCTATGCGCACGACGTCACCATGAACCTCGACCAGATCTATTTCGACGCCGCCAGCGGCAAGATGCTGGCGCGCTTCGAGGCCGGCCCGGTGATGACGGTGCAGCGCTTCATCTCGGGCATGCACTTCATCCGTTTTGAGCACGTTGCACTGCGCTGGCTTTATTTTCTCGGTGGCCTGGCCGGCTGCGTGATGATACTGACGGGCTTTTTATTCTGGCTCGAAGCACGGCGTGTGCGCCATGCTGCCAAGGGACTGGGCGGCGTGCGGCTGGTCGAGGGGCTGGCGGCAGGCAGCGTCACCGGCATCATCGCCGCCACGCTGGCTTTCTTCATCGCCAACCGTGTGCTGCCGGAGCAAGCCAGCATGGCGGGTGTGGAGCGCGCTGCGCTCGAGGTATGGGCGTTTTACCTGGCCTGGCTGGCCGCCTTCGGCCATGCCTGGCTGCGCCGCCGCGCCGCCTGGCGCGAGCAGGCTTATGTGGTGGCGGCGCTGGCCGTGCTGGCAGTGCTGGCCAACTGGCTCGGCACTGGCGACCACCTGCTGCACACGCTGGGGCAGGGCATGTGGCCGGTGGCGGGCATGGACCTGGTGCTGCTGGCCGGCGCGCTGGCAGCGTGGCGCGCGGCGCGCCGGTTGGGCACGGCCAAGGATTAATCGCCGGCTCGGCTACAGGCTTTCTGGAGTATGATGAAAACGTCTACACATGCTGTCGTCGGCCACTTCAACGCTTTTATCCCAACGAGGAAGCAAACAATGATTTTCCCCTCTCTTCGATATCCCGCATTGCTCATCATGCTGGCGGCAACCGGCCAGGCGTGCGCTGCTGAAGAGGTCAGTCAGAAAAACCTGTGGGATGTGCTGGAAGGTATGCGCGCGGTGCCGGCAGAGGAGGCAGCCATTGAAGAATTTTTTGGCGCCAAAATCGATAGCAGAAGCGGCAACGGCTACTGGCAATATCATACGGGACCGGGGCCGCGACTGGTTGATGGTGTGGAGATAAGCAAATTCGGTTTTTCGACAAAAAACGATAACAGCGCCGCACCGCTGACTTATCTGGAAATTGCCGGGGACTGCGTGAGCGTCGCCGACGTCAAAAAAGCCTATCCTGACTTACTACTCAAATACGGCTACTCGAATCCGCATTCAAAAAACGAACATTATCTGGTCCACGAATACTGGTCGACCAACGAGGATGGAAAAACCATTTTCTTCTTCAAGCGGTATCGGCAGCCCAGTCCGGAATGCCTGAGCAATGTGAGATTTTCTTTAACGAACTGGCCTGGCAAAACCACGCCGCTGGAGTAGCGGCAGGACGCTGGAAAACCGCCATGTGCGGGGTGCTGCCGGTTTTCCAGGGGCGCCACAGTCTTTTTATTTACCCGGGTCCTTGACGTTGTTGAACTGGTCAAACTCGACGTTATACACCTCGTTGCCGACCTTTTCCACCTTGCGCACGTACACGGTCTGCACCACGTCGCGGGTGGCCGGATCGATCGCGATCGGGCCGCGCGGACTGTTCAGCTTGATGGTTTTCAGCACTTCCATCGCCTTGTCGCCATCGATCTTGCCATTGAGCTTGCGGCTCACTTCGTAAATTGCCGCCATGCCGTCATAGGCAGCGACGGCCATGAAGTTGGGACGGCCGCCGCCGGGGTTGGTGGCGGCAAAGCTCTTGAGGAAGGCGGCGTTTTCCGGCGACTTGTGGGCGGCCGAGTAGTGGAAGGTGGTGATCACGCCCAGTGTGGCGTCGCCCATGGCTGGCAGCACGTGATCGTCAGTCAGGTCGCCCGTGGCAATGACCTTGATGCCGGCTTCGGCCAGGCCGCGTTCGCGGTAGCCCTTCATGAAGGCGATGCTTTGTTCGCCGGCCGGCACGAAGATGAACACGGCGTCCGGCCTGGCGTCCTTGATGCGCTGGATGTAGGGCGCAAATTCCGGATTGCGCAGTGGTACGCGGATCGATTCCGTCACCGTGCCGCCGCCTTTTACCAGCTCACCCTTGAAGGCCGCTTCGGCATCGATGCCGGGGCCGTAGTCGGCCACCAGTGTCACCACCTTCCTGATATTGTTCTTGGCGGCCCAGGTGGCCATCGGCGCCGACACCTGCGGCAGCGTCATGGAAAAGCGCGCGATGTAGTTGGATTTTGTGGTGATCGACGAGGTGGCGGCGTTCATGATGATCATCGGCTTTTTGGCTTGCTGGGCGATGGGCGCCACCGCCAGTGCTTCCGGCGTCAGGCCAAAGCCGGCCAGAAAGTCCACCTTGTCGCGTACCACCAGTTCCTGCGCCAGCCGCTTGGCGATTTCCGGCGCCGGGCCGGTGGTGTCCTTGACGATGATCTCGATTTTTTTGCCGGCCACGCTGGCGCCATGCTGCGCCATATAGGCCTTGATGCCGCCTTCCATCTGCTTGCCGTAATCGGCGAACGGACCGGAAAACGGCGCGATCACGCCGACCTTGATGGTGTCCTGCGCCTGTGCCAGCGGCATGGCGGCCAGCGCCACGGTGGACATGGCAGCTGCCCTGATCCAGTCGGTCTTCAAAATGGTGTTGAGGTTCATGCCGGTCTCCTGTCTTTATTTTTTACGGTGAAGTGTGCTGTGGATGCGACTTGCAGATTGTCGCATTGTTGCAAATGTATGCCATCGGCATTTCTTGACATCGTTGCGCGACAATCATAGTATCCAATTTATGTGCGATTAACAACCATGTGTTCGATAATCGCACATCCATAAAACAACAGGAGACAAGCAATGAAAAACACTATCCGTGGCGCGGTGGCGCTCTTGGCGGGATTCGGCGCATCGGCCGCGATGGCGCAAAGCAGCGTGACCATTTATGGGCTGCTCGATACCGGCCTGGTTCACACCACCAACGCCAACGCTGCCGGCGACTCGGTCACCAAGGTGCCGTCGCTGACCAGTTCCTTCCCTTCGCGTATCGGCTTCCGTGGCATCGAAGACCTGGGCGGCGGCCTGCAAGTGGTGTTTACGCTGGAAGCCGGGTTGACCATGGACGGCGGCGCCATGGGGCAGGGCAATCGCCTGTTCGGACGCCAGGCCTCGGTCGGCCTGAAAGGCGCGTTCGGTACCGTCACGCTCGGACGCCAGGTCAACATGACCTACCTGGCCGGCATGAAGGCCGATGTACTGGGGCCGCACCTGTTCGCCATCGGCAGTATCGACCCCTACCTGCCGAACGCCCGCAGCGACAACGCCATCGGCTACCTGGGTAACTTCAATAACTTCGTCATTGGCGCCACCTACAGCACCGGGCGCGATGTCTCGGCCGCCGGCGGCCCGGCGGCCACCGGTTGCCCGGGCGAGGTGCCGGGTAACTCCAAGGCTTGCCGCCAGGTCACCGGCCTGTTTGGCTATGAAACCCCGGCCTGGGGCTTGAATGCCTCGTACGACATCATGTACGGCAATACCGGCGCAGCGGCCGGTCTGACCAGCAGCGACAACAGCGACAAGCGCATCACCGCCAATGGCTATGTCAAGATTGGCGAAGCCAAGCTGGGCGCCGGCGTGGTGGACCGCACCACGCGCGCGGTGACCGGGTTGACGGAATCGGACCTGTACTACCTCGGCGTGAGCTATCCGCTCACTCCCGCCACCACGCTCGACACCCAGGTGGCGCGGCGCGATCTGAAAAACAGCGATTCCGACGCCACCATGCTGGTCGCGCGCCTGACCTATTTCATGTCCAAGCGCACCGCTGTTTATGGCGCTGTCGGCCGCATGAAAAACAGCGGCCTGTCGGCAATTGCGCTCGATGCCGGCGGCAGCGTTGGCGTTGGCAAAACTCAAAATGGCGTCATGGCAGGCTTACGCCACTCGTTTTAATTCAGTCGGCCATGCCAGCGGGGCTATGCCTCCGCTGGCGCAGCCTCACGTCAGCGGTTAGCGGGAATAGTCTTAGGGCAGGAGGATCGAGAGTTCCTGCGCACCTTTCAGCAGCACCGGCAGGAACTCTTTTTCCAGTTGCTTGACGCTGATGCGTGCCGCCTGGGCGCCGACGTTGAGCGCCGCCAGCACGCTGCCGGAGGCGCCGCGCACCGGCACGGCGATTGAGCGCAGGCCAAGTTCCAGTTCTTCATCGTTGATGGCGTAGCCGTCGGCGCGCACGCCGGCCAGGATTTCGCGCAAGCCTTTCTGACTGACTACGGTGTTCTTGGTCATGGCGCGCAGCTTGGTGCGCGCCAGGTAGGCGTCCAGTTCATCGGGCGGCAACTGGGCCAGCATGACGCGGCCCAGCGAGGTGCAATAGGCCGGCAGGCGGCTGCCGGTGTTGAGCGCCACCGACATCACGCGCGAGGTGGCGGCGCGCGCCACGTACAGCACTTCGTCGTCTTCCAGCACCGCCAGCGAACTCGATTCGTTGAGCGTGCGGCTGATGTTGTTGAGGTAGGGCTGGGCCGACACGGTCAGCGGCGTGGACGACAGGTAGGAATAGCCGAGCGTGAGCACCTTGGGACGCAGCGAAAAGTTATTCAGTTCGGCGTCCACGTAGCCCAGTTCGCGCAGCGTATGCAGGCAGCGGCGCACGGCGGCGCGCGGTATGCCAGTCTTCTGGCTGATGTTGGCTATGGTTTGCGGCTTGCGCGAATCGCTGAACGCCTGCACTACCGCCAGCCCGCGCGCCAGCGAGGTCATGAAGCTGGGATCGGTCATGGCATCGATCTGCTCGGCGATCGAGGGTTCGCGGTCATCGTCGGCAGCGGTGGCGACGGATTCGGATTGTTTTGATTTGGACATGGCGTAATTTTAAAGCAGGCGATGGAAAGAACCGGAACACGATTGTCGTTTTTTCTTGACCACCGCATCTGCAAGTCATACACTGGGTGTGCGGTAATCAATCATTAGTTCGATTATCGCACAACCCGCATCACGAAAGCACAGACATGATCGATAAAACTTTTGAGTCTCTCGAGCGCGCGGTGGCCGACATTCATGACGGCGCCACTGTCATGATCGGCGGCTTCGGCAACGCCGGCATGCCGTCAGCGCTGATCGATGCGCTGATTGCGCAGGGCGCCCGCGAACTCACCATCGTCAACAACAACGCCGGCAACGGCGATACCGGCCTGGCGGCGCTGCTCAAGGCCGGGCGCGTGCGCAAGATCATCTGCTCGTTCCCGCGCCAGGCCGATTCCCAGCATTTCGACGCGCTGTACCGCGCCGGCCAGATCGAGCTTGAACTGACGCCGCAAGGCAACCTGGCCGAACGCATCCGCGCGGCCGGCGCCGGCATCGGCGGCTTTTTCACGCCCACCGGTTACGGCACCCAACTGGCCGAGGGCAAGGAAACACGGCTGATCAATGGCCGCCATTACGTGCTGGAGGCGCCGATACACGCCGACTTCGCGCTGATCAAGGCCCTGCGCGGCGACCGCTGGGGCAACCTGGTGTACCGTAAAACGGCGCGCAACTTCGGTCCGATCATGGCGATGGCGGCCAAGGTGGCCATCGCCCAGGTGCAGCAGGTGGTGGCGCTGGGCGAGCTCGATCCCGAGGTGATCGTCACGCCCGGCATTTTCATTCAACGCGTGGTGCAGGAGGCGGCATGAGCACGAACCGATATACGCGCGACCAGATCGCGGCTCGCGTGGCGCAGGACATTCCCGAAGGCGCTTACGTCAACCTGGGCATCGGCCTGCCCACCCGCGTGGCCAACTACCTGCCGGCCGAACGCGAGGTGTTCCTGCACAGCGAAAACGGCTTGCTTGGCATGGGCCCGGCGCCGGCGCCCGGCGAGGAAGACGATGACCTGATCAACGCCGGCAAGCAGCCGGTGACCTTGCTGACCGGCGGCGCCTACTTTCATCATGCCGACTCGTTCGCGATGATGCGCGGCGGCCATCTCGATGTGTGCGTGCTGGGCGCCTTCCAGGTATCGGCCGGCGGCGACCTGGCCAACTGGCACACCGGTGCACCCGATGCGATTCCCGCCGTGGGCGGCGCCATGGACCTGGCCATCGGCGCCAAGCAGGTGTTTGTGATGATGGACCACGTGACCAAGACCGGCGAGAGCAAAATCGTCGATGCCTGCAGCTATCCGCTGACCGGCGTGGCGTGCGTCAACCGCATTTATACTGACATGGCTGTGCTCGATGTGACCAGCGCCGGACTGGCGGTGCTGGAAATGGCGCCCGGCCTGACGTTTGAAGAACTGCAGGCGGCCACCGCCGCCCGGCTGCTGCCGCAGTCTGGAACTGCACAATGAAAGGAATGACGATGAACGAAGCGTATATCTGCGACGCCGTACGCACGCCGATTGGTCGCTATGGCGGCGCACTGAAGGACGTGCGCGCCGACGATCTCGGCGCGGTGCCGCTGCGCGAACTGGTGCGCCGCAATCCCGGCGTGCAGTGGGACCAGGTCGATGATGTGCTGTACGGCTGCGCCAACCAGGCCGGCGAAGACAATCGCAACGTGGCGCGCATGGCGCTGCTGCTGGCCGGCTTGCCGCAGGAAGTACCGGGCAGCACGATCAACCGTCTGTGCGGTTCCGGCATGGATGCCGTGGGCACGGCGGCGCGCGCCATCCAGGCCGGCGACGCCAGCCTGCTGATCGCCGGCGGCGTGGAATCGATGACGCGCGCACCGTTCGTGATGGGCAAGCCCGACGCGGCGTTTGCCCGCAATGCGGCGCTGCAGGATACCACCATGGGCTGGCGCTTCATCAACAAGGCGCTCAAGGACGCCTATGGCGTGGACACCATGCCGGAAACGGCGGAAAACGTCGCCGCCGACTACCAGGTCAGCCGCGCCGACCAGGATGCCTTTGCGCTGGCCAGCCAGAACAAGGCCGCGGCGGCGATTGCTGCTGGCGTGTTTGCCGATGAAATCGTCGCCGTGGAAATTCCGCAGAAAAAAGGCGAACCGCTGCTGTTTGCGCAGGACGAACACCCGCGCGCCACCACGCTGGAGGCGCTGGCCAAACTGAAAGGCGTGGTGCGCGCCGATGGCAGCGTCACTGCCGGTAACGCATCAGGCATCAACGACGGCGCCTGCGCTTTGCTGATCGCCAGCGGCGAGGCGGCGCAGCAGCATGGCCTCAAGCCGCTGGCGCGCATCGTCGGCATGGCCACCGCCGGCGTAGCGCCGCGCGTGATGGGCATCGGCCCGGTGCCGGCGGTGCGCAAGCTGCTGCGCCAGACCGGGCTCACGCTGGAGCAGATGGATGTGATCGAACTGAACGAAGCGTTTGCCGCCCAGGGCCTGGCCGTGCTGCGTGAGCTGGGCTTGAGCGACAGCGATGCGCGGGTCAACCCCAACGGCGGCGCCATCGCACTGGGCCACCCGCTGGGCATGAGCGGCGCGCGCCTGGTTACCGCCGCCACCTGGCAGTTGCAGCGCACCGGCGGGCGCTATGCGCTGTGCACCATGTGCATCGGCGTCGGGCAGGGCATTGCGATGATCATCGAGCGGGTGCAGTAATGCGGTAGTGCTGCGGTAGTGCTGCGGCAGTACCGCGGTTGTAGTGCATGTGGTTCAGCGCGCGCAGGTTCTGGCGCAGTTTAGGGCAATAGCAGGAGACACCATGAAAAATCAATTGAACAATAGCGCCAAAGAGCGCAACACCATCACCCACGGAGGCCGTCATGCTTGCTAATTTTGCCGGCGTGCTGTTTGACGGCATCGCCTACGGCAGCCTGCTGTTTTTGATCAGCGTCGGCCTGTCCGTCACCATGGGCATGATGAACTTTATTAACCTGGCCCACGGTGCTTTTGCCATGCTGGGCGGTTACGTCAGCGTGACCTTGCTGTCCAGCCTTGGCGTACCGTTTCTCGCTTCGCTGCCGCTGGCGTTTATTGCTTCTGCAGTGGTCGGGCTGGTGCTCGAGCGCCAGCTGTATCGGCGCCTGTACAAGGCCAGCCACCTCGACCAGGTGCTGTTTTCCATCGGCCTGACCTTCATGTCGGTGGCTGCGGCCACCTACTTCTTCGGTCCCACCCAGCAACCGGTCACGCTGCCGGACTGGCTGCTGGGCCAGGTCTCGCTGTTCGGTCTCGATGTAGGCGCTTACCGCGTGTTCCTGATCGGCGTGGTGGTGCTGGTCACTATCGCCCTGGGCCTGCTGATCGAACGCACCCGTTTTGGTGCCCAAATCCGCGCCTCGGTCGATAATCAGACCGCTTCCGCAGGCCTGGGCATCAATGTCAGCCTGGTGTTCAGCCTGACCTTTGCTCTCGGTTCCGGCCTGGCCGGTCTCGGTGGCGGCCTCGGTATCGACGTGCTGGGCCTCGATCCGACCTTCCCGATCAAGTACATGGTGTACTTCCTGCTGGTGGTGGCAGTGGGCGGCGCCGGCACCATCAAGGGGCCGCTGCTGGCCGCCATCATCCTCGGCGTGTTCGACGTCGCCGGTAAATACTATGTGCCGGAAGTCGGCGCCTTCGTGATCTACGCGCTGATGGTGGTGCTGCTGATTGCGTTCCCCGCTGGTCTGATCAGGAGGAAAGCATGAGCACCCTGAGCAACCCCACCGTTCAACCTGTATCCATCGCCAAGACCGCCATGACGCCACCAACCACCAATCTGTCGCGCGCACATCTGAACCTGCCCAACGACCGCTGGAAAGCCATCGAAATCGTCTTCTGGCTGCTGCCCTTGATCGCCTACTTTGCCTTCCCCGGCTACCTGGTGCTGATCAGCCAGATCATGATCATCGGCCTGTTTGCCCTGTCGCTCGACCTGATACTCGGTTATGCCGGCATCGTATCGCTGGGCCATGCCGCCTTTTTCGGGCTGGGCGCGTACACGGCCGGCCTGCTGGCCGTGCATGGCTGGGGTGAACCGATCAGCGGCCTGCTGGCTGCCGCGGTGGTGGCTGGCCTGTTTGGCCTGATCACCTCATTTCTGGTGGTGCGCGGCCAGGATTTAACGCGCCTGATGGTCACGCTGGGCATTTGCCTGCTGCTGCATGAAGCCGCCAACAAGGCTTCGTGGCTGACCGGCGGCGTCGATGGCCTGTCGGGCATGATGGTGGAAAACCTGTTTGGCGTGTTCGAGTTCGATCTGCATGGCACGGTGGCGTTCTGGTACAGCTTTGCCGTGCTGTTCATCCTCTTCGTGGTGCTGCGCCGGCTGGTCAAGTCGCCCTTCGGTTTGAGCCTGATCGGCATCCGCGAAGGTGCACGCCGCATGCCGGCGCTGGGCGTCAATGTCAACCGCCGCCTGATCGCCATCTTTACACTGTCGGCCACCATTGCCGGCATCGCCGGTGCGCTGCTGGCGCAGACCACGCAGTTTGTCGGCCTCGACTCGCTGGGCTTCCCGCGCTCGGCCGAACTGCTGATCATGCTGGTGCTGGGGGGGACCGGGCGCCTGTATGGCGCGCTGGTGGGCGCTGCGGTGTTCATGGTGGCCCAGGATTACATCTCCGGCCTGAACCCGGCTTACTGGCAGTTCTATATCGGCCTGCTGCTGGTGCTGATCGTGCTGTTTGCCCGTGGCGGCATCCTCGGTGGACTGGAAAAACTGACGGCGCGCTTCACTGCCAATAGCAAGGAGGCTGTATGAGCGGCGATATCACCCTTCGCACTGAAGGCCTGTCCAAGCGCTGGGGCGCTTTCCTCGCCAACAGCGACGTCAGCCTGACCTTTCAGCCCGGTGCACGCCATGCGCTGATCGGCCCCAACGGCGCCGGCAAGACCACCTTCATCAACCTGCTGACGGGCAGCTTCATGCCCAGCAGCGGCGCCGTCTACCTGGGCGGCGAAGACATTACCCAGTTGCCGCAGCATGAACGGGTGCAGCGCGGCATGACGCGCACCTTCCAGCTCAATACCCTGTTTGCCGGCATGACGGTGCTGGAATCGGTGGCGCTGGCGATTTCCGAGCGGCGCGGCCTGCAGTCGGTGTGGTACAAGACCGTGGCCAACCACCCGGACGTGATCGACGAAGCCATGGCGCTGCTGGCCACCCTCAAGCTGACCGACCAGGCCAACAGCATCACCCGCAGCATGGCCTATGGCAAGCAGCGGCTGGTGGAAATCGCGCTGGCGCTGGCGACCCGGCCGCGCATCCTGCTGCTCGACGAACCGGCGGCCGGCATTCCTTCGGCCGAGAGCAAGGAGCTGTTCGAGGTACTGGCCGATCTGCCGCGTGATGTGACGGTGCTGTTCATCGAACATGACATGGGACTGGTGTTCCGCTTCGCCGACCGCATCACGGTCATGGTGGGTGGCAAAGTGCTGACGGAAGGGACGCCGCAGGAAATCGCGGCAGACCCGCGCGTCAAGGAAGTTTATCTGGGGGAGGCGGAACATGCGTGAATTACTGGTGCTCGATAAAGTCACGGCCGGCTACGGCGAATCGATCGTGCTCGAAGAAGTGTCGTTCACGCTCAAGGAAGGCGACAGCCTGGCGCTGCTGGGCCGCAATGGCGTGGGCAAAACCAGCCTGCTGGTCACGCTGATGGGATTGACGCGCCTGCACAGCGGCGGCATCCGCTGGGACGGCGCCGACATCGGCCGCCTGGGCACGCACAAGCGCGCACGTGCGGGCCTGGGCTGGGTGCCGCAGGAGCGCCATATGTTCCCGTCGCTGACGGTGGAAGAACATCTGACGGTGGTGGCGCGGCCAGGGCCGTGGAACCTGCAGAAAGTGTATCAGCTGTTCCCGCGCCTGTTTGAGCGGCGCAGCAACATGGGCAACCAGTTGTCCGGTGGCGAACAGCAGATGGTGGCGATTGCCCGCGCACTGATGACCAATCCGCGCATCCTGCTGCTGGATGAACCGATGGAAGGCCTGGCGCCGATCATCGTGCAGGACCTGGTGCGCGTGATCCGCAAGCTGGTCGAGGAAGAGGGCATGTCGGTGATCGTGGTCGAGCAGCACGCACGCCTGGCGCTGTCACTGACCAAGCGCGCGATTGTGCTTGATCGCGGCCGCATCGTCCATGATTCCGACAGCGCCAGTTTGCTGGCCGATGCTGACAAGCTGGATCGTCTGGTGGCGGTGGCTTAGCGCTCACCCCACAATCGGCGCCCGGCTCTGGTCGTTGTTTTCCTGTACCAGCTTGCTCAGCAACTCCATGAACTGCAATTGCTCAGGGCCGGTGAGTGGCGCCAGCAGGCGGCGGCGCAGGCGCTGGGCGCCGGGAATCATGTCGGCCAGCAGTTGTTCGCCGGCGGCGGTAATGGTCAGTGCGCGCTGGCGGCGGTTGGTCGGGATCACCTTGCGCTCGAGCAGGCCCTTTTCCTCAAGCCGGGCGCAGACGCTGGCGCCGGTCGAGGTGTCGATGCCGGTCAGCGCCGCCAGCGATACCTGGTCAATTCCCGGACTGCCCGCCAGGCTGCGCAGAATCGCATACTGTACCGGTGTGAGTTCGTTTCCCAGTTCGTCGTAAAAAATCGACACCGATATCTGCTGCGCGCGGCGCAGCAAGTGGCCCGGGTGTTCGTACAGGTTGGTCAGTTTGCTTTCGGTTTCAGGCATGGCGGCTTCGTTGTGGGTGTCGTCGTGAGTGTTGTTGTAAGTGTAGCGGGCATCGGTAAGCGGAACACGCTTGAAAAGTTTGTTGCGCGGGGCTTTACTTTGCCGTTTTCGGGACTATACTCTAAAACATTCAGTGTACTGAATATTAAAATCAACACCAAAAAGGAGACAAGATGTACCCAAAAAATACCTGGTACGTGGCTTGCACGCCCGACGAAATCGAGGCCAAGCCCCTGGGCCGGCAGATCTGCGGCGAAAAGATCGTGTTCTACCGTGGCGCCGGCGGCAAGGTGGCGGCGGTGGAAGACTTTTGCCCGCATCGCGGCGCGCCGCTGTCGCTGGGCTTTGTGCGCGATGGCACGCTGGTGTGCGGCTACCACGGGCTGGAGATGGGCTGCGACGGCAAGGTGGTTAGTATGCCGGGCCAGCGTGTGCGCGGCTTCCCCTGCATCGGCAGCTACGCGGTGGAAGAGCGCTACGGCTTTATCTGGGTCTGGCCCGGCGACCGCGCACTGGCCGATGCAACGCTGATTCCGCACCTGGAGTGGGCCGACAATCCGCAATGGGCGTATGGCGGCGGCCTGTATCACATCAACTGCGAATACCGGCTGATGATCGACAACCTGATGGACCTCACGCATGAAACCTATGTCCATGCATCGAGCATCGGCCAGAAGGAAATCGATGAAGCGCCGGTCAACACGCGGGTGGAGGGCGAGGAAGTCATCACCAGCCGCTATATGGAAAACATCATGGCGCCGCCGTTCTGGCGTGCGGCCCTGCGCGGCAACGGCCTGGCCGACGATGTGCCGGTGGACCGCTGGCAAATCTGCCGCTTCAGCCCACCGAGCCACGTGATGATCGAGGTCGGCGTGGCCCATGCCGGCAAGGGCGGTTACGACGCCGAGCCGCAGCACAAGGCGTCGAGCATCGTGGTGGACTTCATCACGCCGGAAACTGAAACCTCGCACTGGTATTTCTGGGGCATGGCGCGCAACTTCAAGCCCGAGGACGCTGAGCTGACCGCCACCATCCGCGAAGGCCAGGGCAAAATCTTCAACGAAGACCGCGACATGCTGGAACTGCAGCAGGCCAACTTGCTGCGCCACCCCGAGCGCAAGCTGCTGGCGCTGAATATCGACGCCGGCGGCGTGCAGTCGCGCCGTCTGCTCGACCAGTGGCTGGCGCGTGAGCGGCCGGCGGAGCAGCCGGCATGAGCGCCGAGCTGTCCATGCTGCTGACTGTGCGCGTGGCGCAGCGCACGCGCGAAGCCGACGATATCTGCAGCTATGAGCTGGTGAGCGAAGACGGCAGCGAACTGCCGCCGTTTACGGCCGGCGCCCATATCGATGTGCATCTCGGGCCCGGGCTGGTGCGCCAGTATTCGCTGTGCAATGCGCCGCACGAGCGCCACCGCTACCTGATCGGCGTGCTGCGCGATCCAGCCTCGCGCGGCGGTTCGCAGGCCATGCACGACACCGTACAGGCGGAATCGCGCCTGCAGATCAGCGCACCCAAAAATCATTTTGCGCTGGTGGATGCGCCACGCAGCCTGTTGCTGGCGGGCGGCATCGGCGTCACCCCCATCCTGGCGATGGCCGAGGCCTTGTCGGCCCAGGGCGCACCGTTTGCCATGCATTACTGCGCCCGCACGCCCGAGCGCATGGCGTTTCGCGAGCGGATTGCCGCATCGGCCTTTGCCGAGCAGGTACAGTGCCACTTCGACAGCGGCGCGGCAGAGCAAAAGCTCGACTTGCCGGCCTTGTTGGCTGGTCTTGATCGCGCCAGCCATATTTATTTTTGCGGACCGGCCGGCTTTATCGAGCACGTGAAAGCGGCAGCGGCGGCGCAGCAGTGGCCCGCCAGCCAGTTGCACCTCGAATATTTTGCCGGCGCTGACGCGGCGCAAGCGGAGCAGGGCGACCAGCCGTTTGAAGTCAAGCTGGCCTCCAGCGGCGCCAGCTACACGATACCGGTGGGCGTGAGCGTGATGAAGGTGCTGCAGGATGCCGGCGTGTTCGTGCCGGCGTCGTGCGAGCAGGGCGTGTGCGGCACCTGCCTGACGCGCGTGCTGGACGGCGTGCCCGACCACCGCGACCTGTACCAGACCGAGGAGGAGCAGGCCGCCAACGACCAGTTTACGCCGTGCTGTTCGCGCGCCAAAACCCCGATGCTGTTGATTGACCTATAAAAAAACCGACCAGGAGACACCATGCCACACACTATCAACCAACCACGGCGCCACTTGATGCTGGGCGCCGCCAGCGCCGTTGCCCTTTCCGCCGGCGGCTTGCCGCTGCTGGCCCATGCCGCCAGCGGCGATGTCCTCAAGGTGGGCCTGATCCTGCCGATGTCCGGGCCGTTTGCCTCCACCGGCAAGCAGATCGACGCCGCCGTGCGGATGTATCTGCAGCAGCACGGCGCCAGCGTGGCCGGGCGGACGATCGAGATCGTGCTCAAGGACGATGGCGGCGTGGCGCCCGACGTCACCAAGCGGCTGGCGCAGGAACTGGTATCGCGCGACAAGGTGCAGGTACTGGCCGGCTTTGGCCTGACGCCGCTGGCCTTTGCAGCGGCGCCTGTCGCCACCCAG
>JBEVNE010000399.1:0-8222 GCA_040508275.1 Duganella sp. | reverse complement strand
ACCCGCTGCTTCTCCAGCTTGCGCGCCAGCGTTCTGCGGTGCATGCCGAGCCGGCGGGCGGCTTCGGATATATTAAAGTCGGTTTCCGCCAGCACCGTGTGAATGTGCTCCCACTCCAGCGTCTTGATCGAGGTCGAGCGGTTGGTCAGTTCCAGTTCGGCGGTGCCGGCCACGTGGTCAAACGCTGCTTCGATATCGTCGGTGTTGGATGGCTTGGCGAGGTACTGGCAGGCGCCCAGCTTGATCGCTTCGACAGCGGTATTGATGCTGGCAAAGCCGGTCAGCACCACGATCAGCATGTCGGGGTCGTGCGCGTGCAGCATCTGCACGCAAGCCAGGCCCGAGGAATTACCCTTCAGTTTCAGATCCACCACGGCGTAACCCGGTGTGTGTTCGGTCAGGACCATGCTCGCTTCGTCGACGTTTTCGGCCAGCAGTACGGTGTAGCCGCGCCGCTCGAACGAGCGGCCCAGGGTGCGTGCAAACGCTGCGTCGTCTTCGACCAGCAATAGTACGCGTTCAGTAGTCATGTGCTTATTCCGATTGTATGGCGATGGCGGACAGCGGCAGCGTCAGGCGCACCAGCGCCCCGCCCTGCTCCAGGTTGGCGGCCGTGACGGCGCCGCCCAGCGTGCGCGCCACGTTCACCACCAGGAACAGGCCCAGGCCACCGCCCGGACGTCCTTTGCTCGAATTATACGGGGTGCCGAACTGCGCGAGGATGGGCGCGGCAAATCCGGGGCCGGCGTCGCTCACCTGTAGCACCAACGCATCGTCTTCAATACTGGCCTGCAAGCGCAGCCAGTGCGGCGACGCTTCCAGGGCGTTGTCGAGCACATTGCAGAGCATCTGCTTGAGCGTGGAATCGGATACCACGGCCATATCGTCGCTGATGCTGTTATCGAACTCAAACGCCTGCACGGGACGGCCGACGCGCCATTCCGCCACCACTTCGCCCAGGAAAGTGTTGAGGGTGGTGGCGGCCGACGATTCGCCGCGGGTTTCGCCAGCCGACAGCAAAATGCCGCTGACGATGGATTTGCAGCGCTGCAGCTGGGTTTGCATCTCGGCGATTTCTTCCAGCAGCACGGGGTTACCCTTAAATTCGGGCATGTGCTTCCAGTCGCCAAGGATCACCGCCAGCGTGGCCAGCGGCGTGCCCAGTTCGTGCGCGGCGCCCGAAGCCAGCAGGCCCATGCGCACGATATGTTCCTGCTCGGCCGTGCGCTGGCGCAGGTCGGCCAGCTTGCTGGCCGTGTTGCGCATATTGCGCATGATGCGGTTGACAAACACCACCAGCAGCGCGGCGTCGAGGATGAAACACAGCAGCATGCCCTGGACGTACAGGCTCATGATGCCGCGCTCATGGTCGAGCGGCAGGCGCAGCGGTTCTGAAAACAGCGCCAGGCCGGCAATGCACACGCCGGTCACGCCGGCGATGGTCCAGGTGGACCAGGTGTCGAGCAGCACGGCCGCCAGGATCACGTGCAGCAGGTACAGGAACACGAACGGGTTCGAGGTGCCGCCGCTCAGGTACAGCTGCGCGGTCAGGCTGGCCACGTCCACCGTCAGGGCCAGCAGCAGTTCGTTGTTCGACACCACCTGGTTGTCCTGCCAGCGCAAGGTGCTGGCGATATTAAAGGCGATCAGGCAGGCCAGCACATTGAGCAGGGCTGGCATCGGCAGCTCGACGTCGAGCAGCTGCGAAGCAATGGCAATCGTGGTGATCTGGCCGATCACGGCGATCCAGCGCAGCTGGATCAGTTGCTGCATGTTTTTATGGCCAGCCGCGTGGGTGATCGAATCGGCCGCTGCCAGCGGCTCGATTACCGGCGCCGGGCGGCGGCCATGGTCGTACGGGTTCTTGTCAACGCTGGCCATTCAGGCTCTCTGGTGATGCGCGCCCATTTTTCCGGGCGTCGCGCACCACCCATACGGTTGCAGCGAGCACCATCAGCGCCAGCGCAAACCAGGTGACAGCATACACGAGGTGGTTGTTGACGAACGAAACCACGGTGAGACCACCGACCGGCTGAGCGCTTTCGCCGGGCACGGCCAGGTTGGCCGAAGCTGCGGAGCTGGCGGCATCGGCATCGATGAAGTACGGCGCCACGGCCGGCAAGCCACGCGCTGCGGCAATCGCCTCGGTATCGCGGGTGTACCAGTAATTGCGCGCCGGCTCGTTCTTGCGCAGCGCCGAGGCTTTTTCGCTCACGCGCAGCAAGCCGGCCACGGTCACCGGCGGCTGGTCGATGACGGCGCCACAGGCATCCTGTTGCGCTGGCGCTGGCGCCTGTTGCGCGCGCCAGCCGCTGCTGCCGGCCGGGATGAAGCCGCGGTTGATCAGCACGATGCCGCCATCGGCCGTGCACAGGGGCGTCAGCACCCAGTAGCCGATGCCGCGCTCGAGCGAGGCCAGCGTCAGCGTATCGGAGCCCGGCAAAAACACGCCGCTGATGCTGACATGGCGGTATTCGTCGGCCTCGGCACTGACTTGCGGCCACTGCGCCACGCCAGGGGCGGCGGTGGCAGGCGCATGCACGCGCGCGTCGACGCGTTCGATCAGGGCCAGCTTCCATTGCAGGCGGTAGATTTGCCAGGTTCCCAAAGCAAAAAACCCTGCAAACATCACCCCGGCCAAAATGGCCAGGCTGATGTGCAGGGTGCGGGAACGCTGGCGCTGTTGAGCGCCGGCCATCATTTCATGTCATGCATGTTGTGCACGTCGTTCCCCATGGACGGCATCATGTTGACGTTCATGTGGTACATGACCCAGATCGAACCGGCCAGCACAATGACCAGCACCACCAGGGTAAACAGCGTGGACAGCAAGGTCCAGCCGCCTTCGCTCTTGCCGTTCATGTGCAGGAAGTAGACCATGTGAACGATGACCTGCACGCCGGCCAGGGCCAGAATGACAAAGGCGGTGGTGCTCGACTTGTCGAACACCTTGCCCATCACCAGCCAGAACGGAATCACGGTCAGGATGACGGACAGCACGAAGCCGATCGCGTAGTCCTTCAGCGTGCCATGATTGCCATCGTCGGGCTCGTGGTGATCATCATGGTGATCGTGCGAAGAGTGGTTGTGTGGCGCGCTCAAGGCAGAACTCCCATCAGATAAACAAAGGTAAATACACCGATCCAGATCACGTCCAGGAAGTGCCAGAACATCGACAGGCACATCAGGCGGCGGCGGTTTTCATAGGTCAGGCCGTGCTTTTTCAGCTGGAACAGCAGCGTTACCAGCCAGATCGTACCAAAGGTCACGTGCAGACCGTGGGTGCCGACCAGCGCAAAGAACGAGGTCAGGAAGGCACTGCGCTGGGGCGTGGCGCCCAGGTGGTACAGGTGCAGGAACTCTTCGATTTCCATGCCCAGGAAGCCCAGGCCGAACAGGCCGGTGACGATCAGCCAGCCCATCACGGAGCCCAGCTTGCGGCGCTGGGCGGCGATCATGGCAAAGCCATAGGTGATCGACGACAGCAGCAGGAAGGCCGTGGCGACACCGATCTTGCCGAGGTCAAACAGCTCGGCGCCGGTCGGGCCGCCTGCGTAGTTGTGACCCAGCACGGCAAACGCCGCGAACAGGCCAGCGAACAGCAGGCAGTCGCTCATCAGGTAAATCCAGAAGCCCAGCAGCGTGCTGTTCTCCGGGTGGTGGTGAGGCGTGTAGTAACGCGCGCTCGGGTCGGCGCTCACGGCGCCGTTAGCGGTAATCTCAGACATGGCGTTCCAGCAAACGGGTATGGGCTTCTTCGGTGCGAACCACTTCTTCCACAGGGATGTAGTAGTCGCGCTTGTAGTTAAAGGTGTGCTTGATGATGGCAACCATCATGGCCACGAAACTCACGCCGGCCAGCAACCACATATGCCATACCAGGGCGAAACCGATGACGAAGGTAATGGCCGAGATGATGAAGCCCATCTCGGTATTCTTCGGCATGTGAATCGGTACGAAGCCGGTGGTCGGACGCTTGTAGTGGTTTTCCTTCATGTCGGACCAGCTGTCCAACTCGTGCACCACGGGGGTGAAGGCGAAGTTGTAGTCAGGTGGTGGCGACGAAGTAGCCCACTCCAGCGTACGGCCATTCCATGGATCGCCGGTGACGTCGCGGTTCTGCTCGCGGTCGCGCCAGCTCACGTAGATCTGGATCAGGAACGCGCCGATACCGACAGCGATGATGGCAGCGCCGATGGCGGCGATGATGAACCATTTTTGCAGCGATGGATCATCGAAGTGGTTCATGCGGCGGGTAACGCCCATGAAGCCCATCACGTACAGCGGAGTGAAGGCAACCCAGAAACCGACCAGCCAGGCCCAGAACGATACCTTGCCCCAGAATACATTCAGTTTGAAACCGAAGGCTTTCGGGAACCAGTAGGTCATACCGGCGAACAGACCGAACACCACGCCGCCGATGATCACGTTGTGGAAGTGAGCGATCAGGAACAGCGAATTGTGCAGCACGAAGTCGGCAGGTGGCACGGCCAGCATCACGCCGGTCATACCGCCGATGACGAAGGTCAGCATGAAGCCCACGGTCCACAGCATCGGCAGTTCGTAGGTGATACGGCCCTTGTACATGGTGAACAGCCAGTTGAAGATCTTGGCGCCGGTCGGGATCGAGATGATCATCGTCGTAATGCCAAAGAACGAGTTGACGCTTGCCCCTGAGCCCATGGTGAAGAAGTGGTGCAGCCATACCAGGTAGGACAGGATGGTGATCACAACGGTTGCATACACCATCGAGGTGTAGCCGAACAGGCGCTTGCCCGAGTAGGTAGCGACGATCTCGGAGAAGATACCGAACACTGGCAGAATCAGGATGTAGACCTCCGGGTGACCCCAGATCCAGATCAGATTCACGTACAGCATCGGGTTACCGCCGAGCTCATTGGTGAAGAAGTTGGCGCCCAGCATACGGTCCATCGACAGCATGGCCAGGGTCACGGTCAGGATCGGGAAGCTGGCCACGATCAGGGCGTTGGTGCACAGTGCGGTCCAGGTGAAGACCGGCATTTTCATCAGGTCCATGCCTGGTGCGCGCATCTTGACGATGGTCGCGATCAGGTTGACGCCGGACAGTGTTGTACCCACCCCGGCCACCTGTAATGACCAGATATAGTAATCAACCCCCACGTCCGGACTGGCGATAATGCCCGACAGCGGCGGGAACGCCAGCCAGCCGGTTTTGGCGAATTCACCGATGAACAGCGAAGCCATGGTCAGCATGGCGCCAAAGGTGGTCATCCAGAACGAGAAGTTGTTCAGGAACGGGAAAGCCACGTCGCGCGCACCGATTTGCAGCGGCACCACGTAGTTCATCAGGCCAGTGACCAGCGGCATCGCCACGAAGAAGATCATGATCGTGCCGTGGGCCGTAAAGATCTGGTCGTAGTGGTGCGGCGGCAGGAAGCCGGGATTGTCGCCAAAGGCCATGGCCTGTTGCGCGCGCATCATGATGGCGTCGGCAAAGCCGCGCATCAGCATGATCAGACCGAGCACCATGTACATGATACCGATCTTCTTGTGGTCGATACTGGTGATCCAGTCGCGCCACAGCGGACCCCACAGGCGGAATTTGAACATGAGGGCCAGGAAGGCAAGGCCGCCCACTGCCACACCGGCGAAGGTGGCGATCAGGATAGGCTCGTGCAGCGGGATTGCCGCCCACGAGAGCTTACCCATGATCAACGAAGTTGATGTATGGAGGTTGGTATCGGACATGGTCATTCTTTACGGGTAGTTGGTGCAGCTACAGCAGCGGTGGCGACGTCGGTCTCGCATACCTCTTCCTGCAACTCCTTGACTGCGGCCGCAGCCTTGATGCGCGTGGCATCGTGGTGCATCTGCTCGTTCATGCACACGGTACCGTCCACAACGCAACGGTTGACGATGCGGTCGAACAGGCCCTGCTCAACGGAGCCAAAGTGCATGATCGGGTGCTTGATGCTGCGTTTTTCCAGCGCCAGGTATTCAGCACGATTGAGTTCGCCGCTGGCCTTGGTCTTGGCTACCCAGGCGTCGAAGTCGCCCTGGCTCACGCCATGGTACTTGAAGCGCATCTGCGAGAAGCCTTCGCCGCTGTAGTTGGCCGAGAAGCCGTCGTATACGCCGACCTTGTTCATTACCGCATTCAGTTCGGTCTGCATCGATGGCATGGTGTAGATCATGCCGGCCATGGCAGGGATGTAGAACGCGTTCATGACCGTCGAGGAAGTCAGCTTGAAGCGGATCGGTACATCGATCGGGGTGACCAGCTCATTAACGGTGGCAATGCCTTGTTCCGGATAGATGAACATCCATTTCCAGTCCAGCGCGACAACCTGCACTTCCATCGGCTTGATGTTGGCCGGCAACGGACGATGTTCGTCGAGGCGCGACAGCGGACGGTAAGGATCGAGCAAGTGGGTGTAGATCCAGGTGATCAGACCGAGAACGATGATGATCAGCAGCGGTGCGCCCCAGATCATCAGCTCGAGCTTGGTCGAGTGATCCCAGTTCGGTTCGTATTTGGCGGAAGTATTTGACTTCCTGTAGCGCCAAGCGAACAGACAGATCAAAAACATGACGGGTACGATGATCAACAGCATCAGCAAGGTAGAAATGACCACGAGGTCAGCTTGCTGTGCAGCGATATCTCCGGACGGATTCAACACGACCGTGTTGCAGCCGGCAAGCCACAACAACGGTGCGAGGAACAGTCCACGGCGGACGATAGGAGGAATCATGCGGTAATTTTCGTTACAGTTTATGGATAACATGCTACTGTACCAATCACGGGATGTTCATGCTATTGGACACTTTGTCCTACTGGCTGTGGGCACCACGTGATTAACTACGGTGACAACGTAGTAACACTTAACTAACACGAGACGAGACCATGGCCAACACGACTTCTCTGAATGGCGTCCAAGCAGGCGTCCACGAACATCCTCAAACCAGCCAGGGCGCCCGCAATATCAATGCCAGGGATGGACATATTTCTCCAGGTGAAATCGCGATCGGTGTAGTGATCGGTCGCGCTTCCGAGTATTTCGACTTCTTTGTCTACGCCATTGCTTCGGCGCTGGTGTTTCCCTCGGTATTCTTTCCACACCACAGTCGACTAGACGGGACTTTATACGCTTTCGCCATTTTCTCGCTAGCATTTATTGCTCGGCCGATAGGAACTGTGGCGTTTATGGCAGTGCAGCAATACTTCACGCGTGAAACCAAGCTCACGCTGGCGCTGATGGTGATGGGTGTTTCCACTGCCGGCATTGCCTTCCTGCCAAGTTACGAAACGCTGGGGACGACAGCAATTATATTGCTGGCAATGTTCCGCATCGGCCAGGGCATTGCCCAGGGCGGTTCGTGGGACGGCCTGCCGTCGCTGCTGGCGCTGAATGCGCCTGAAAACAAGCGTGGCTGGTACGCCATGCTCGGTCAGCTCGGTGCACCGGTCGGCTTCTTCATCGCCGCCGGCCTGTTCGCCTACCTGCTGTCGTCGCTGTCATCGGCCGATTTCCTTGAATGGGGCTGGCGCTATCCGTTCTATGTAGCGTTTGCCATCAACGTGGTCGCCCTGTTCGCCCGTCTGCGCCTGGTCAGCACCACCGAATACTCGAACCTGCTCGACGACCGCCAGCTGGAGCCGGTGAGCGTGGTTGAGTTGCTCAGCAAACAAGGCCGCAACGTGATCATCGGCGCGCTGGCGGCGCTGGCGTCGTACGCACTGTTCCACCTGGTGACGGTCTTCCCGCTGTCCTGGATCAGCCTGTTTGAACAGCGTTCGCTGGCTGGCTTCCTCGAACTGCAAATGATCGGCACGGTGCTGATGACGGTCGGCATCATCATCTCCGGCGTGGTCGCCGACCGCTACGGCCGCCGCCGCACGCTGGGCACGCTGGCCACCTTGATCGCCATCTTCAGTATTGCCGTGCCCTTCCTGATCGATGCTGGCGACGTCGGCCAGAATATCTTCATCCTGGTCGGTTTCTCGCTGCTGGGCCTGTCGTATGGCCAGGCATCGGGCGCCGTGACCGCCAACTTCGAGCAGCGCTTCCGCTATACCGGCGCAGCACTGACGTCCGACCTGGCCTGGCTGGTGGGCGCAGCGTTTGCACCGCTGGTGGCGCTGGGCGTGTCGTTCAAGTTCGGACTGGCGTATGCAGGCTTGTACCTCCTGTCGGGTGCAGTGGCATCGCTGGCGGCGTTGAGTCTGAATCGCAGGCTGG
>JBEVNE010000392.1:0-9243 GCA_040508275.1 Duganella sp. | reverse complement strand
AGCAGGTGACGGCGCCGCAGTCTGCGCATGCGTCCATGGTAGGCGGCAAAGCTGCCGCCCAGCAGCAGCACCACCACCAGGCTGCGGAACCACCAGGTCTTCCATACCGGCGGCATGATGGTGATACTGAGCGAAGTCGATTCATCGCTCCACACGCCATCCTTGTTGGCGGCCTTGACGCGGAACACATAGGTGCCCGGGTCGAGATTGGTGTAGGTGGCAAAGCGCTTGCTGGCATCGGTCATCACCCAGTCTTCGTCAAAGCCCTGCAACTGGTAGGCAAAGCGGTTGCGCTGCGGCGCCGCGTAGTGCAGCGCCGTGAATTCCAGCGAAAACACCGAATCGGCCTGGCGCAGCGTCAGTTCACCGGTGTGCTCAATGGCCGCCTTGAGCACGGCGCCATGCTCGCCCTGCCCTGGCGCCAGCGACTTGTTAAACACCTGAAAATCGGTAATGGCCACGGCCGGCGGCGTGCTGTTTTCGCGCACCTCGTGCGGCGCAAACGCGGTAATGCCGTTAAAGCCGCCAAAGTACAGCGTGCCGTCATCGCTGCGCAGCGCTGCGCCGTCGAAATAGGCGCCCTCGATGGTGCCGTCGGCGCCGCTGTAATTGCGCACCGCGCCGCTGGCAATATGCAGGCGCGATATGCCGCTGTTGGTGCTCAGCCAGAGATGGCCGGCGCCATCGGGCAGGATGGCGGCAATCGCGTCATCGGCAATACCGTCCTTGCGCAGGTAGCGGCGGAAGCGGATGCTGCCGTCGGCCGCCACTTCCATGCGGTTCAGGCCCGCCGCCGTGCCCACCCACAGCGTGCCCTGCTCGTCTTCGTACAGGCAGTGCACTTCATCATGGCTGAGCGAATGCGGGTCGCCGGGGTCGCGGCGGAAATGGCGGAAGGTGCCGCGCTCGCGGTCCAGCAGATCGAGCCCGTGGAATGTCCCCACCCACAACTGCCCGCGCCGGTCTTCCAGGATCGGCCGCACCACGTTGTCGGCCAGGCTGCTGCTGTCGGCCGGATTGTGGCGGAAGGTGCGCACGGCCAGCGTGTGCGGATCGAGCCGGTGCAAACCGCCCCGGCTGGCCACCCACAGCACGCCGCTGCGGTCGCCGACGATGTTGCGGATGGTGTCGCTGGCCGGATCGCCGCGCACGAACGACAGCGCGCGCATGGCGCCGCTGGCCAGGTCGAGATGGTTGACGCCGGCGCGCCCGCCTATCCATACGCCGCCATCGCCCGCCAGGCCAGGCTGGCGCTGGGGTGGGTGCCATAGCGCCGTCACCTGGTCGTCGCTCAGGCTGTCGGGCCTGGCGCCGTCGTGGCGCCACACCCGGCTGCGGCCACTGCGCGTATCGTACAGATTCAGGCCGGCGCTGGTGCCCAGCCATAGCTGGCCGCCACCGGCAGCGGCGAGCGCGCGCACCTTGTTGTCGGACAGCGTTTCTGCCGGCAGGCGGCTTTGGCCCGGACCGCGTGCTGTGAGCGGTGCGCCGGCCGACGGTAGGCCGGCCGCCGGAGTGCCGGCTGACGTACCGCCGCCCGCCTGTTCCCCAGACTCGCGCACGATGCGGGAAAAACCGCCGCTGCCCATATCGACCCGGCTCACGCCATCATTCCAGGTGCCGACCCAGAAGGTGCCCACGCGGTCGCGGAACAGCGCCGACACCTGGTCGTCCGCCAGGCTGTGGTTGTCGCTGAGCTGGTGGCGGTACTGCACCAGCCGCCGTTCGCCGGGCAGCCAGCGCAGCAAGCCGTCGGCATGGGTGCCCACCCACAGCTGCTTGTCGCTGTCTTCGTACAATGCGGTAATGCTGGCGCGCGGGCGCAAGCCCTGCTCTGCACCCAGGCGCTGGCGCTGCCATGCATCGGCGCCCGAGCGCTGCGGAGACATGGCAGCGCCGGTCGGACGCCACTGCTCCAGTCCGCCCATGGTGCCCACCCACAGCGTTTGCGCACTGTCGACCTGCAGCGCCAGCACGGCATTGTTACGGCTGTCGCCGCCGGCGTCGAGCGTGTAGTGTTCAAAACTGTCAGCGCCGGGCGCCAGCATATCGAGGCCGGTGGCCGTGCCTACCCACAAGCGGCCGGCGCCATCGCGCGCCAGCGCGTTGACCTGGTCGTTGGCCAGGCTGCCTCGCCTGGCGGGATCGTGGTGCCAGCTGCGGAAACGGCCGCTGGCCGGATCGAAATGGTGCAGGCCGTCGGCGGTGGCCAACCACAGGCCGCCCTTGCCATCGTCGATGATGGCGCGCACATGGCGGTTGCCGTTGCCGCGCTGCGACGGTTCCTGCGGCACGAAATGGCTGAAGCTGCGGGTGGCGGAATCGTAGCGGTCCAGGCCACCGTCGGTGCCCACCCACAGCTGGCCCGAGGGATCGAGGTGCAGCACGCGCACCCAGTTGTCGGCCAGGCTGCGCGGGTCGGAGACGGCGCTTTTAAAGGTGATGCTGCGGTAGCCGTCAAAGCGGGTCAGGCCGGCCTGGGTGCCAAACCACATGAAGCCCTGCTTGTCCTGGGCGATGGCCAGCACGGTTTCCTGCGCCAGGCCATGCTCGACGCTGAACTGCTCAAAACGCAGCGTGCGTTGCGGCGGCGCCGCCCACGCCCATGCAGAAGCAGTAGCAACAGCAGCGCCGAACACCCACAGCAGCAGGAGCGACGCCATCAGACGCAATGTCAAGCGGCATGGTAATCGGGTTAAAGACGGCAAAAAACGGGGTCCCCACGCGTAGTGTTCAGGAGTCAAAAAACGCCAGTACATCGTCCTTGCGCGCCAGCGTATCGCGCTGGCCGAGACGGATCAGATCGCAAGTATACGTCGATTCGAACAATAAGTACGAAGCCAACGCAGCGCCACGTGTTTCTGTTGCGCCAATTCCCGAAAGGAGCGTGCGCACCGGCGCCGGCAAGCTGGCAATGTGGCGGGTGGCGATATCGTCAAGCCGCTCGGACGGCGCGATCACCAGCAGCCGGACCGGCTTGAGCGGGGTTTTTTCCAGCAGCTCGGCAGGCAGCAGCGACAAGGTCTTGTTGACCCGTTCCAGGCGCTCGATATCGACCGCCAGCGAATCGAGAAAAATCGAAGACATGGCATGGCCGGCAATTTGCGCCAGGCTCGGATAGCCGGACTGGCTCTGGTTTGCCGTATGGCGTGGCGCTTCGGTCAGGCGCCCTGCGCCCACCACCAGCACCTTGCTGGCGCCCAGGTGAATGGCCGGCGAAATCGGCGCCAGCTGGCGCATCGAGCCGTCGCCGCAATACTCTCGGCGGCCATCCATGAACAACGGCGTGGCCGGAAAAATGAAGGGAATCGCCGACGACGCCAGCAGGTGTTCAACGCCGATCTGGTCCTGCAGCGCCAGCCGCTGCATGCGCACCCACGGCGCGATATCGGCAGCAGTCTGGTAAAACGTCAGGTGATGGCCGGCCGTGTACGACGAGGCGGTAACAGCCAGCGCGTGCAGCAAGCCTTCGGACAGCACGGCGTCGAGCCGTGGCAGGTCGAGCATGCGGTGCAGCAGGCCCACTAGCGGGGTATTGTCGAGCAGCGAGGCGGGCGGCGCGGCGCGCCATTTGCGCAGCAGCCAGCCGAACGACAGCAGCGACAACCAGCGCGCACCGGAACGCAGCACGCCCAGCGAATCGGCACGATAGACCTGCGCCACCTCGATGTTTTGCCAGACGTCGAGCAGCTTTTGCACGCCTTCGCTGAAGTTGTCGGCGCGGCAGGCCAGCGCCGTGGCGTTGATGGCCCCGGCCGAGGTGCCGCAAATGATGTCGAAAGGATTGCGCGCCGGCGGCCAGCCCGCTTCCCATAATATCTCCGAGATGGCTTGTAGTACCCCAACCTGGTAGGCAGCGCGGGCGCCGCCGCCGGTCAGGATCAGCCCTGTTTTCTTTTGACGTTCCATTCGCCAAGATTATCAGGCTATGCGCCATTTGGGGAAGCGGTGGCTGTCATTTTGCCGCCGGTTGCCACAGCCTCGGCGCCTGACACAATCCCACCCCAGCCGGTGCTGGCCCGGGGATCTCAGTCACCCAGCACAATGCCCTCGCGGCGCGGGTCGGCGCCGCCGAACCACTGCGCCTTGCCGTTCACCATGCGCCGTTCGATGCCTTGCAGGCCCGAGTTCTGATCGGCTTCGCGCACCGTGTGGCCGCGCGCCTTCAGTTCAGCGATCACCGCCGCACTCACGCGGCCTTTTTCCAGTTCGGTGGGGCCATTACGGCTGCCGATATTGGGCAGGCTGATCGCCTGCTGCACATCGAGCTGCCAGTCCAGCGTACCCACCAGCACCTTGGCGACGTAATTGATGATGGTCGAACCGCCTGGCGAACCGGTGGCCAGCACCAGGTTGTGCGTGCCCTTGTCGAACACCAGCGTGGGCGACATGGCGCTGCGCGGGCGCTTGCCGGCCTGCACCCGGTTGGCGATCGGACCATCGGCGTCACGCGAGTCGAAGGAAAAATCGGTGAGCTGGTTGTTGAGCATAAAACCATCCACCATCTGGCGCGAACCAAACGCGTCTTCCACCGAGGTGGTCATCGACAGCGAGCCGCCAAACGCGTCCACCGCCACCAGGTGCGAGGTGGACGGCTTGTCGATGGCGGTGTCGCGGCCCCAGGCCACCTGCATGCCGGCTGGCGTGCCATAGGCGGCCTGGCCCATCGAACGTTCACCGATCAGGGCGGCGCGCTGCGCCAGGTAGCGCTTGTCGAGCAGCGCGTCCACGCCCTTGCCCGGCAGCGGCACAAAGTCGGTATCGGCCACGTAGCGGTTGCGGTCCGCATAGGCCAGACGGCCGGCTTCGGTAAACAGGTGGATGCCTTGCGCCGTCAGCGCACCGTTCACCGGTTTGTACGGACTGATGTCCTTGTTCTCCAGGATGCCCAGCATCTGCGCGATGGCGATCCCGCCCGACGATGGCGGCGGCGCGCCGCACACGGTCCAGGCCTTGTAGTCGCTGCACACGGGCTGGCGCTCTTTGGCCTGGTAGGCGGCAATGTCGGCCACGGTCAGCTTGCCCGGATTGGTCGGATGGTTGGCCACCTTGGCGGCGATATCGCGCGCAATGCGCCCCTTGTAAAAGGCGTCGGCGCCGCCAGCGGCGATTTCGCGCAGCGTGCGCGCCAGCTCGGGGTTTTTCAGCACGTAACCGACCGCGCGCGGCTTGCCGTCAGCGTCGTAAAAATAGGCGCGCGCCACCGGATCGCGCGCCAGGTATTTGTCCCAGCTGAGCAGCGCATTGAGGCGCGGGCTGACGGCAAACCCCTCATCGGCCAGCTTGATCGCCGGTGCAAACAGGTCTTTCCACGGCAACCGGCCATGCTGCTTGTGCGCCAGCTCCAGCATGCGCAGCACGCCCGGTGCGCCTACCGAGCGGCCACCGACCACGCCGGTCTCGCGCGAGACCGCTTTGCCATTGTCGTCCTGGAACAGGTGTTCATCGGCGGCGGCAGGCGCGGTTTCGCGGCCGTCGTAGGACTGCACGCGTTTACCGTCCGCGTACAGCAGGAAGGAGCCGCCGCCGATGCCCGACGATTGCGGCTCCACCAGCGTCAGCACCAGCTGGGTGGCGATGGCGGCATCGATGGCCGCACCGCCCTGCTTGAGGATCTGATAACCGGCCTGCGTGGCCAGCGGATTGGCCGCAGCCACCATGAATTTTTGCGAAGACTTGCCCGCTTTGGCGGCATAGCCGGTGGCGATTTCCGGGGCGACGTCATGGTTGACACCGGGAACTGCGCCTGGGGCCTGCAATTGCGCGTAAACGGGGGCGTGCAGCACGCCCAGCAAAGCGACGCCGAGCGCCAGGGTCTTCAAACGAATCATGTACTCTCCAAATCGCGGCGCGCCACCTGCGGCGCACCAGACTTGCTATCGTACACTAAAACTTTTAACATGTTTTTTGCTGGTCTTTATGCGCTTTTCTCATTTTGCCGCCATGCGTATCGCTCCGTCCAGGCGGATCACTTCGCCGTTCAACATGGTGTTTTCAAGGATGGCGCGTACCAGTTGCGCGTACTCGTCCGGCTTGCCCAGGCGCGGCGGAAACGGCACGGCAGCACCGAGCGCATCGCGCACTTCCTGCGGCATGGCCAGCATCATCGGCGTTTCAAAAATACCGGGCGCAATCGCCATCACGCGGATGCCGCTGCGCGCCAGGTCGCGCGCCATCGGCAGCGTCAGGCCGGCCACCGCCGCCTTGGACGACGCATAAGCGGCCTGCCCCATCTGGCCATCGTAAGCCGCCACCGAAGCGGTGTTGATGATCACGCCGCGCTCACCGTTGTCCAGCGGCGTGTTGCTGCTCATCGCCTCGGCCGCCAGGCGCGCCATATTGAAGGTACCGACCAGGTTGATGTTGATCACGCGCTGGAACAGTTCGAGCGCGTGGGCTCCATCCTTGCCCACGGTGCGGGCGGCCGGCGCCACGCCGGCGCAGTTGACCAGGCCACGCAGCGGCCCCAGTCGGGTGGCCGCCGCCACCACCGCCCTGGCGTCCGCCTCGGAGGTGACGTCGCAGCGCACGAACGCGCCGTTGAGTTGCTCCGCCAGCACGGCCCCTTCAGTGTCCTGCACATCGGCCAGCACCACGATGGCGCCGGCCTGCGTCAACATGCGCGCCGTCGCCGCCCCCAGCCCCGAGGCGCCGCCGGTGATGATGAATACCTGCTCTGCTATCTGCATCATGTCTCCCTTGTTGAGTGCTTGTTTACGTTAGTGCTTGTATTTACGTTTACGTAAACGTCATACTGCAGACATTATGGCCTGGCGGCGCACAAGTCAAGGCCGATTGCGCGTGTTCTCAGGCAACTGACAGGTCAGCACTGTATCCAGGCACCATTGCGTGAGCATAATTTCCCACTGGGGCTGACCACGGTATTGCCGGGGCCGTTGTTGTAGCGCTGGCCGTTGGGGCCGTAGCAGCCGCCAATGTCGCAACCGGCGGTGGGGATGGGCGCACCGGGGCGGGGGTTGGGACTGACGCGCGGTGGCGTCGGCACCCTGGGCGGCAGCGGCTCCTTGCGCTCCGCCTCGGCCGGCGACACGCGTTCGACCGCCTGCGGCACTGGCCGCCGTGGCAGGGGATCACGCGCCTTGGCCGTGCGGCACGGCTCCTCGGCCAAATGCTTGCCGTCATCGCTGAGCTTGCAGGGCGGCAGCTTGGCGTATGCTTCTTTTTCGGTATCGACCTCGGGCGCGGGCTCCTTGACCGGCTCCTTGACCGGCTCCTGTGCCAAGGCAGCGCCGCCCCATGCCACCAGCGCGCCAGCCAGCAAGGCCGCGCGCACTGTCTTGCGCTTGAATATATTCATCACATTACCTCCTGCATTACGGTGATACAGCCTACCCGTTTTTAATGCAGGACGGTGCGCGCCACGCGCTATGCACGCCGCTAGCGCGCCGGCGGCACAGCCGGCGCGACCATGGCTGGCGCCGCGGTGAAGGCTGGCGGCGTGCTCACCGACAGCCAGCCCGAGGCCGGCAGCAGCGGCACCAGCAGCAGCGCCACGATGTTGATGATCTTGATCAGCGGGTTGATCGCCGGGCCGGCCGTATCCTTGTACGGATCGCCCACGGTATCGCCGGTCACGGCCGCCTTGTGCGCCTCGGAACCTTTGCCGCCGTGATGGCCGTCTTCGATGTATTTCTTGGCGTTATCCCAGGCGCCGCCGCCGGTGGTCATGGAAATGGCCACGAACAGGCCGGTGATGATGGTTCCCATCAGCATGCCACCGAGCGCGGCGGCACCGAGCAGCAGGCCGACGATGACGGGCGCCACCACCGGCAGCAGCGACGGAATGATCATTTCGCGGATGGCCGAGGCGGTCAGCATGTCCACCGCCTTGTCGTATTCCGGCCTGGCCGTGCCATCCATGATGCCCTTGATGTCGCGGAACTGGCGCCGCACCTCGACCACCACGGCGCCGGCCGCGCGCCCCACCGCTTCCATCGCCATGGCGCCAAATAAATACGGAATCAGGCCGCCGATGATCAGGCCGACGATCACCATGGGATTCGACAGGTCGAACAGCACGCTGCGCCCGGCCGACTCCAGCGCGTGGGTATAGTCGGCAAACAGCACCAGCGAAGCCAGTCCGGCCGAGCCGATCGCATAGCCCTTGGTGACGGCCTTGGTGGTGTTGCCCACCGCATCGAGCGGATCGGTAATGGCGCGCACCGAATCGGGCATGCCGGCCATTTCGGCAATGCCGCCGGCGTTGTCGGTAATCGGGCCATAAGCGTCGAGCGCCACCACGATGCCGGCCATCGACAGCATCGCCGTGGCGGCTATCGCCACGCCGTACAACTGGCCGAACTGGTAGGACAGCAGGATGGCCGCGCACACCGCCAGCACCGGATACGCGGTGGACTTCATCGACACGCCGAGGCCGGCGATGATGTTGGTGCCGTGGCCGGTGGTGGAAGCCTGGGCAATATGCCGGACCGGCGCAAAATCGGTGCCGGTGTAATACTCGGTGATGTACACCATCAGGCCGGTCAGCACGATGCCGACCACGGTGCAGCCGAGCAGGCGCAGGCGCAGCGCCGGATCGGGCCAGATCAGCCAGGTCACCAGCACGAAGCCGAGCAACGACAGGCCGGCCGCCCACCACAGCCCCGTGTACAGCGCCGACATGATTTTTTTGCCCGGTTTGGCCTTGACCATCGAACAGCCGATGATGGAAGCGATGATCGATACCGCGCCCAGCAGCAGCGGATAGATGACGGCGGCCACCGGCGCGTTGACCATCAACAGCGCCCCCAGCAGCATGGTGGCGATCAGCGTGACCACATAGGTTTCGAACAGGTCGGCGGCCATGCCGGCGCAGTCGCCGACGTTGTCACCGACGTTGTCGGCGATCACGGCCGGGTTGCGCGGATCGTCCTCGGGAATGCCCGCCTCCACCTTGCCCACCAGGTCGGCACCGACGTCGGCGCCCTTGGTAAAGATGCCGCCACCGAGGCGCGCAAAAATGGAAATGAGCGAGGCGCCAAACGCCAGCCCGATCAGCGGTTCGATCAGTTGATGGGTGTTGACGGTGGCAGCGGCCAGGTCGGGCGGCAGGCCGGCGGTAAGGTACATATAGAACAGCACCACGCCCAGCAGGCCCAGTCCGACCACCAGCATGCCGGTAATCGCCCCGCCGCGAAACGCCACGTCGAGCGCGGCGTTCATGCCGCGCGTGGCAGCCTGCGCGGTGCGCACATTGGCGCGCACCGAGACATTCATGCCGAT
>JBEVNE010000361.1:0-8217 GCA_040508275.1 Duganella sp. | reverse complement strand
GCCGCTGCCGGTGGCGACCCGGTCATGTACCAGCACATCTTCTGGTTCTTCGGCCACCCCGAGGTCTACATCATGATCTTGCCGGCGTTCGGCATCGTCTCGCAGATTCTGCCGGCCTTCGCGCGCAAGCAGCTGTTCGGCTATGCCTCGATGGTGTACGCCACCGCCTCGATCGCGATTTTGTCGTTCATCGTCTGGGCCCACCACATGTTTACCACCGGCATGCCGGTGACCTCGCAGCTGTTCTTCATGTACGCCACCATGCTCATTGCAGTACCGACCGGCGTCAAGGTGTTCAACTGGATCGCCACCATGTGGCGCGGCTCGATGACCTTCGAGACGCCGATGCTGTTTACGGTGGGCTTTATTTTCGTGTTCACCATCGGCGGCTTCACCGGGCTGATCCTGGCGGTGACGCCGATCGACATCCAGCTGCAGGACACCTACTACGTGGTGGCGCACTTCCACTACGTGCTGGTGGCCGGATCGCTGTTTGCGCTGTTCGCCGGCTTCTACTACTGGTCGCCCAAATGGACCGGCCATATGTACAACGAGTTCATGGGTAAAACCCATTTCTGGCTGTCGCTGGTCACCTTCAACATCACGTTCTTCCCGATGCACTTCCTGGGCTTGGCCGGCATGCCGCGCCGCTATGTCGATTACTCGGCGCAGTTCACCGACTACAATATGATCGCCACCATCGGCGCCTTCGGCTTCGGCCTGTCGCAGGTATTCTTCCTGTTTGGCGTGGTGCTGCCTACCATTCGTGGCGGTAAAAAAGCCGAGGCCAAGCCATGGGAAGGCGCCGAAGGCCTGGAGTGGACCGTGCCGTCGCCGGCGCCGTTCCACACGTTTGAAACGCCGCCGCAATTCAAATGACCATGAGCTCAAATAAGCCGAACAAGCCCAACAACGCGCGCACCGGCCTGTGGCTGGCCGTTCTGGCGATGCTGTTCTTCCTGTCGGTGTTCGTCAAGCGCATCTGGCTGAGCTAACCGGGAGCATGCCATGAGCGACGCACCAGGAACTTCCGGCCTCAACCGCACCCTGCTGGGCAAGCTGCTGGTGATTGCCGTGGTGATGTTCGGCTTTGCCTATGCGCTCAACCCGTTCTACCGGCAGATCTGCGAGGCGTTGGGTCTGAACGTGCTGACGCAAAAAGACGGCACGGTGGAATACGACAAGAACACCCAGGTCGATACCACGCGCCGCGTGACCATCGAGTTCGACGCCAACGCCCAGGGCCCGTACCGCTTCCGGCCCACGGTCAGCAATATGACCGTGCATCCGGGCGAACTGGCCACCGTCACTTACGAGGTGGTCAACACCCAGAGCCGCGATGTGGCGGCGCAGGCGATACCGAGCTACGCGCCGCAAAACGCCATGCAGCATTTTAAAAAGGTCGAATGCTTCTGTTTTAAACAGCAGGCGCTGAAACCGAACGAGGCGCGGCAGATGCCGGTGATGTTCTATATCGACCCCAAGCTGCCGGCCGAGGTGAAAACCATCACGCTGTCGTACACCTTCTTCGAGGTGGGCGGCATGGACAAGACCGCAGCGCGATAAACAGGGAGGACAGACGCCATGGCGCCGAAACAGCAGGCTTCTTTCCTGTATTCGCTGAAGGCGGTGATCTGGTCGTTTTTCGGCCTGCGCCGCAAAAGCGATTTCGACAATGACGAGGCCAGACTCAACCCGGTCCACATCGTGATTGCCGCGCTGATCGCCGTGGCCGTGTTCATCGGGCTGTTGATCGGGATTGTGCAGTGGGTGGTGGCAACATAAGCTGGCAGTACATATGCAGTACCTATAAAGTCTGAGGAGATGAAGATGAGCGCACACAACGCCGCTGCACCATATTATTTCGTGCCCGGTCCGTCCCGCTGGCCGCTGTTTGCCGGCATTGCCCTGCTGGTTACCATGGCCGGCGCCTCGGCCTGGGTCAACGACATCGGCTGGGGCATGCCGGTCAATATGGTGGGCCTGGTGGCGCTGATCGCCGTGCTGTATTTCTGGTTTGGCGACGCCATCAAGGAATCCGAAAGCGGCTTGTACAGCCAGCGCATCGATTATTCGTTCCGCTGGTCGATGGCCTGGTTCATCGTCTCGGAAATCATGTTCTTTGCGGCGTTTTTCGGTGCGCTGTTTTATGCACGGACGATTTCCATGCCGTGGCTCGGCGATATCGACCATAAATTCATCTGGCCCGACTTTGCCGCGCAATGGGGCGGCGCCAGCCCGGCCGGCACCATCGATGAATTCCGCACCATGGGACCGTTCCCCATCCCCACCATCAATACCGCGCTGCTGCTCACCTCGGGCGTAACGCTGACCATCGCCCACCACGCGCTGCGCGCCGGCCACCGCACGCAAACGGCGATCTGGCTGTTTGCCACGGTGCTGCTGGGCGCGGTGTTCATGGGCTTCCAGGCCTATGAATACATCCACGCATACAACGATCTCAACCTCAAGCTGACCTCGGGCATCTATGGTTCGACCTTCTTCATGCTGACCGGCTTCCACGGCTTCCACGTGACGATGGGTGCGATCATGCTGTCGGTGGTGCTGTACCGGGTGCTCAAGGGCCACTTTACCCCCGACAACCACTTCGCCTTTGAAGGAGCGGCGTGGTATTGGCACTTTGTCGACGTGGTGTGGCTGGGCTTGTATGTGGTGATCTACTGGCTATAATGGCGGCGCTGTGGCGTACAGCTTGCTGGTTCAGCCGCGCAAGCCGGTCGGCTGAATATAGCCGAGCTTGTACGCCACTAAAATCAGCACGAACAGCGCAATCGACAAGCCCACGCGTACCGCCAGCGAGCGCACCGTGTTGTTGCTTTTTCCCTTGTCGCGCATGAGGAAGAACAGCGCCGATCCGAGGCTGCCGATGATCAGGACGAACGCAATGGCGACGGCAATTTTCATGACAGGACCGGGTGGTGAAATGAGCAAGACTCCATTGTAATGCCGAACCCCGCGATTTCCTTCCGCTTTAGCTGGATTCCTTTCATCGCCACGGTGCTGGTGGTGGCGCTCGGCATCAGGCTGGGCAACTGGCAGGCTGGCCGTGCCGAGGAAAAAATCGCCACCCAGCAGCGCCTGGCGCAAGGCGCCAGCGCTGCGCCGCTGCTGCTGACCGGCGCGCCGCTGGCCGCCAGCGCCGTGGAATTTCGCCGCGTGACCGTGCGCGGCGAGTTTGTGCGCAACTGGCCGCTGTATCTCGACAACCGGCCCTACCAGGGCCGCGCCGGCGTCTACCTGCTGATGCCGTTCAAAATTGCCGGTTCGTCCATGCATGTGCTGGTGCAGCGCGGCTGGCTCGCACGCGATCCGCTGGCACGCGCTACACTACCGCCTTTCGACACGCCAGCCGGCGTCGTCACGCTCGACGGCGTGGCGCGCCTGCACTCCGGCCACGTGATGGAACTGGGCGCCGGCCCGGCGCTGGCGCCGGGCGCCATCGTGCAAAATGCCGACCCGTCGCAGGTGGCGCAGGCCAGCGGCCTGGCCATGCAGCCGTTTGTGCTGCAGCAAAGCGCGCCGGCGCAGCCGGGCGGCGACGATCTGCGCATGGGGCGTGAATGGCCGGCCTCGGGCATGGGCGTGGAAAAACACCAGGGCTACGCCTTCCAGTGGTATGCGCTGTCGGCGATGGCCATCATCTTTTTTGTCGTGAACGGATGCAGACGTGGAAAAACCTCAGCAAAACCCTCAGCAAAGCCCTGAACGGACCGCGCGCGGGCGCTGGAAGCTGCTGGCCGTGGTGGCCGTGTGCGCGGCGCCGTTGCTGGCCTCGTATTTCATGTATTACGTGGTGCAGCCGAAAGGCGGCGAAACCAATTACGGCACGCTGATCGACGCCCGCCAGTATCCGATACCGGCCATGGCCAGCAAGCACCTGGACGGCCGCCCGGCCGCGCTGGCCGACTACCAGGGCAAGTGGATCATGCTCAAGGTGGGGCCGTCAGACTGCGGCGTGGCCTGCCAGGACCAGTTGTTTGCCATGCGCCAGTTGCGCACCATGCAGGGCAAGGCGATGGAGCGGGTAGAGCGCGTGTGGCTGATCACCGACGAGCAGCCGCTCGACACCATGCTCTTGCGCGTCAACGACGGCACCCATATGCTGCGCGCACCGGCTGCCACGGTCAGCCAGTGGCTGCCGGTGGAGCCGGGCGAGCGCGCCGACGATTACGTCTACCTGATCGACCCGCTGGGCAACCTGATGATGCGCTTTCCCAAGGGCGCCGTCTCCAGCGATACCGCCAGGGTGGGCAAGGTCCACAAGGATATCGCCAAACTGTTAAAAGCTTCTGCAATCGGGTAAAGGTTTAGTAAAAAGATGCATCTGACTCTCGCACAAATGGCCGTGACGGCGCTGCTGGTGGCGCTGTTGCCGCTGTCCCTGGTATGGACCTCGTCCGACGCCAACAAATACCGCAAGCTGATCTGGGTCAGCGTGTTTTTTACCTTCGACCTGATTGTCTTCGGCGCCTTTACTCGCCTGACCGATTCCGGCCTTGGCTGCCCTGACTGGCCCGGCTGCTACGGCGCCGCCAATCCCTTTATCGCCCACGAACAGATCAAGGCCGCCGAGGCGCTTGACCCGACCGGCCCGGTCACCGTGGCCAAGGCCTGGATCGAAATGATCCACCGTTACCTGGCCATGGCGATTGGGGTATTGATCATGGCGATGATGGTGCAGGCCTGGCGCCAGTGGCGCAAGTCGAACGGCACGCGCGCCGAATACCACCCGGGAATGCCGACCTTTCTGTTCTTCTTCGTCTGCCTGCAAGGGGCGTTTGGCGCCTGGACCGTCACCCTCAAGCTGCAGCCGGCCATCGTCACCATGCACCTGCTGCTGGGCATGGGCCTGCTGGCGGCGCTGGTCTGGTATGGCGGCCGCCAGAATCAGCTGATTGCACCGGTGCGCACGCTGTCCGGATCACCGACGGCCATGCGCAAGATCCGCTGGCTGGCCGGCATTTCGTCGGTGCTGCTGCTGGTGCAACTGGCGCTGGGCGGCTGGGTCAGCACCAATTACGCCACGCTGGCGTGCACCGACTTCCCGCTGTGCGGCGGCAAGCTGGTGCCCGAGATGGATTTCGAGCATGGCTTTACCCTGTGGCGCGAGCTGGGCAAGACGGCGGCTGGCCATTACATTCCGTTCGCGGCGCTGACAGCAATCCACTGGGTGCACCGCAATGCCGGCTTCCTGGTGGCGCTGGTGGCCGGCTATACGGCCTGGCGCGCCTGGGGCCACGCAGCGCTGCATACAACCGCACGCTACCTGGCGCTGGTGCTGGTGGCGCAGATCGCCACCGGGCTGGCAACGATCTACTTCAGCTTCCCGCTGACTATTGCTGTATTGCACAACGCCGGAGCCGCTTTACTGGTCCTGCTGCTGACCGTGTTAAACTACAAGGCTAAATTCCAGCACGAACTTGCTAAAAAGGCATCTTCGGCAGCTGGTTTGTCGCCGCCATTGCCACTGAATCAACAGTAGCTGGTGGTACTGTCCGAACACACGCCATGACCACGCAGACTTTGACCAAATCCTCCAGCCGCGCTTCACAATTCTGGGCGCTGACCAAGCCGCGCATTACCCAGATGGCGGTGTTTTGCGCCGTCATCGGCATGTTCCTGGCGAGCGACGGAATACCGGACTGGCGCGTGGTGCTGCCGGCCACGGTCGGTATTTTTCTGCTGACCAGCGCCGCCTTCGTGGTCAACTGCCTGGCCGAGCGCGAAATCGACGCCCGCATGGCGCGCACCGCGCGCCGCCCGATCGCCCAGGGACATATCAGCGTGGCCGAAACCGTGGTGTTTGCGCTGGCCGTGGGCGGCGCCGGCATGTGGATACTGTACACGCTGGTCAATCCGCTGACCATGTGGCTGACCTTTATCACCTTTGTCGGCTACGCCATCATCTACACGATGATACTCAAGCCTGCCACGCCGCAGAACATCGTTATCGGCGGCCTGTCCGGCGCCATGCCGCCGGCGCTGGGCTGGGCCGCGATTGCCAACGAAGTGCCGGCCGAAGCCTGGCTGCTGGTACTGATCATTTTCGTCTGGACTCCGCCGCACTTCTGGGCGCTGGCGCTGTACCGGCGCGAGGACTACGTCAAGTCCGGCCTGCCGATGCTGCCGGTCACGCATGGCATGGAATACACGCAGCTGCACGTGTGGCTGTATTCGATTGCGCTGGCTGCCACCACCGTGCTGCCCTACGTGGTGCATATGAGCGGCCTGATTTACCTGGTGTCGGCGATCATCCTCAATGCGATCTTCCTGCGCCATGCCTGGAAAGTCTGGCGCCAATATTCCGACCAGGTGGCGCGCAAGGCGTTTGCCTGGTCGATCATGTACCTGGGACTGCTGTTTGCAGCCTTGCTGGTGGACCATTACATCAAACTATGAAAAAACTGTTCGCGCTGGCCGTGCTGGCTGTCTCCATGTTTCTCGCTGGCTGCGGCGATAAAAAACCTGCGCAGACCTTCAACAGCGTGGACATTACCGGCGCCGCCTTTGCGAAAGACTTTACGCTGACCGACCACCTGGGCCAGCAGCGCAGCCTGGCCGATTTTCGCGGCAAGGTGGTGTTCATGTTCTTCGGCTTTACCCAGTGCCCGGACGTCTGCCCGACCACCATGGCAAAACTGGCCGGGGTCATGAAAGAGCTGGGCCCCAAGGCGGAGCAGGTGCAGGTATTGTTTGTCACCGTCGATCCCGAGCGCGATACCCGCGAACTGCTGGCGCAATACGCACCGACCTTCGATGCGCGCTTTATCGGCCTGTCCGGCACGCCGGAACAGACCGCTGCCGTGGCCAAGGAGTTCAAGATTTTCTATAGCAAGGTGGAGGGCACCACGCCGGGCAACTACTCGATCGATCACACCGCTGCCAGCTATATTTTTGACAAAGCCGGCAAGGTACGCCTGATGGTGCCGCACGCCAAAACCCAGGCCGAAATCGCCCACGATATCGCAATGCTGCTGTAAATACCGGGAGAGTCGGCCATGCGTCAACGCTTTCAACCTTTTACCCGGCTGGCGGCCGTCATCCTGCTGCTGATCGGCTGCCTGATCGTGCTGCGACCGTTCGTCGCCGCCATCCTGTTTGCCTGCGCCATCACCATCTCCAGCTGGCCGCTGTACCTGCGTCTGCTCGCTGAGCTCAAGGGCCGTCGTTCGCTGGCCGCGGCCGTCATGAGCGTGGGCCTGACGCTGCTGATCCTGGTGCCGCTGACTTTGGTCACCTGGAATATCGCCGACAACGCCGCCTCGTTCTACGACCACTTCAAGGCCAGCCTGGGCAGCGGCACGCTGGCGCCGCCTGACTGGCTGCGCGAGATTCCCGTGGTGGGGGAGATGATCGACACATATTTGCGCAAGCTGCTCGGCAGCCGCGAAGAATTGCTCAACGTCGCCAAGAACCTGCTCGAACCGGCGCGCCACCTGCTGCTCGGCGGCGGCGTGCTGCTCGGCAGTGGCGTGGCCCAGGTCAGCCTGGCGGTGTTCGTCAGTTTCTTCCTGTACCGCGACGGAGTGACCATGCTGGCCTCGCTGTCGCACGCGATGGACAAGCTGATCGGCGCCGAACAAGCGGCATCGGTCGCGGATACCATCGGGCGCACCGTGCGCGGCGTCATGTATGGCTTGCTGGGCACGGCGCTGGCGCAATCGGTGGTGGCGGCCGTGGGCTTTCTGATTGCCGGCGTGCCGGCCGTGGCGCTGCTGTCGGTGGCTACTTTTTTGTTTTCGCTGATCCCGGTCGGCCCGCCGATCATCTGGGGTGGCGCCACGATCTGGCTGTTCGATCATGGCCAGACCGGCTGGGCCATCTTCATGGCGATCTGGGGCGTGCTGTTGATCAGCGGCGTCGATAACGTCGTCAAGCCGCTGTTGATCAGCCGCGGCAGCGACCTGCCGTTCATCCTGGTGCTGCTCGGTGTAATGGGCGGCGTTCTGGCGTTCGGCTTTGTCGGCCTGTTCATCGGGCCGACCTTGCTGGCGGTGGGGCTGGGATTGATGCGCAACTGGACGGCGCAGCAGGGATAGCAGTTTCCTTCAGGTGTCCCTCAGTCCAGGTCGGCATTATCCTCGGTATCATCCTTGGGAATCACCTTGACCAGCAAAATGCGTGGGCCGTTCATTTTGCGCGCGACGATATCGAAATGGCGGAAGCTGATGCGCTGGCCCTGCTTGGGAATGTCGC
>JBEVNE010000342.1:0-71237 GCA_040508275.1 Duganella sp. | reverse complement strand
CTACTTTGGGGATCCTAGTAAGCGACTAACCAGGAAGAATATGTATCAATACGACCAATACGACCATCTTATCGTGCGGGAACGCATTGCGCAGTACCGCGATCAGGTACGCCGCCGCCTTGCCGATGAGCTGACCGAAGCCGAATTTGTACCGCTGCGCCTGCAAAATGGCCTGTACATGCAACGCCATGCTTATATGTTGCGCATCGCCGTGCCGTACGGCCTGCTGTCATCGAAACAGATGCGCATGTTCGCGCACATTGCCCGCAAGTACGACCGCGGCTATGGTCACTTCACCACGCGCCAGAACATCCAGTTCAACTGGGTCGAGCTCGAACAGACGCCGGACATCCTCAGCGACCTGGCCTCGGTGGAAATGCACGCGATTCAAACCTCGGGCAACTGCATCCGCAACACCACCTCCGATCCGTATGCCGGCGTGGCCGCCGACGAAATCATCGATCCGCGCCCGTATGCCGAAGTGCTGCGCCAGTGGTCGACCTTCCACCCTGAATTTATCGCCCTGCCGCGCAAGTTCAAGGTGGCCATCAACGGCGCCGTCGAAGACCGCGCCGCGATTGCCATCCATGACATCGGCCTGACCGTGGTGCGCAACGACGCCGGCGAAATCGGCTTCAAGTTCATGGCAGGCGGCGGTATGGGCCGCACGCCGATCATCGGCAGCGTGATCCGCGAATTCCTGCCGTGGCAACACCTGCTGACCTACACCGAAGCCGTGATGCGCGTGTACAACCAGTACGGCCGCCGCGACAACAAGTACAAGGCCCGCATCAAGATTCTGCTGAAAGCCATCGGCGTGGAAGAGTTCACGCGCCAGGTGGAAGCGGAATGGGTGGACCTCAAGGATGGTCCGGAAACCCTGACCACCGAAGAAATGCAGCGCATTATCGACTTCTTCCAGCCGCCCGCCTACCGTCAGCTCGACGACAGCGACGTGGTGGCCGCGCAAGCAGGCAACAAGGCGTTTGCCAACTGGGTCAACCGCAACGTCAAGCCGCACAAGCAGCCCGGCTACGCGGCCGTGGTGCTGTCGCTGAAAAAACCGGGCGTGCCGCCCGGCGACGCCACTGCCGAACAGATGGACTTCATGGCCGATCTGGCCGACCGCTACAGCTTTGGCGAACTGCGCGTCACGCACGAACAGAACGTGGTGCTGGCCGACGTTGAACAGTCGCAGTTGTTCGCCCTGTGGCAGGAAGCCAAGGCGCATCACCTGGCTACGCCGAACATCGGCCTGCTGACCGATATCATCTGCTGCCCCGGCGGCGACTTCTGCTCGCTGGCCAACGCCAAGTCGATCCCGATTGCCGCCTCGATCACCGAGCGCTTCGAAAACATCGACTACCAGCACGACATCGGCGAGATCGAACTCAATATCTCGGGCTGCATCAACGCCTGCGGCCACCACCACGTCGGTTCCATCGGCGTGCTCGGTGTGGACAAGGATGGCAGCGAGTGGTACCAGGTCTCGATTGGCGGCGCGCAGGGCAATAACGCCGCCATCGGCAAGATCATCGGGCCATCGTTCTCCGCCTTCCAGATGCCGGAAGTGATCGACCGCCTGCTGCAGGTGTATCTGCGCGAGCGCTTCGAGGGCGAATCGTTTGCACACTGTGCACAGCGCCTGGGCGTGGCCCCGTTCAAGGAATTTGTGTATGCCACGCCGATCTCGGAAAAAGCCGGTCGCCTGGTGGGAGAGGATGAATATGTCTGACGCTGTAAGTAATTTGATCATCAAGGGCCAGCAAGTGGTTGCCGATACCTGGCAAGTGCTGCGCCTGGCCGAGCCGGTCGAAGGCGCGCCCTCCATCGATCCGGCTACCGTGAGCGTCCCGGCCGGGAACATCATCGTGCCGCAAGGCGTGTGGCTGGCGCAGCGCGAGCTGCTGGCGGCGCGCGCTGCACAAGGCGAAATCGGCGTGTGGATCGCCAGCGACGAACGGCCGGAAGCGATCAGGGACGATCTGCCCCAGCTGGCGCTGGTGGCGGTGGACTTCCCCAAATTTACCGATGGCCGCGGCTACTCGATCGCCTACAACCTGCGCGTGCGCCTGGGCTGGCAGGGCGAACTGCGCGCCATTGGCGACGTGCTGCGCGACCAGCTGTTCCAGATGCGCCGCGTCGGCTTTGACGCCTACGTGGTGCGCGCCGACCGCGATGTGCACGATGCGCTCAAGGGCCTGTCCGATTTTTCGGAAACCTACCAGGCTTCGGTGGACCAGAAAGTACCGCTGTTCCGCCGCCATGCGCGCAGCACTGCCAACGCTTGATTTCCGGAGCAGTCATGAGTGATCTGAGCAAGCTGATTGCCGACAGCAGCGCCACGCTGTCGCGCATCGCCAGCGATTTTTCCCCGGCCGTTTTCGCTTCCAGCCTGGCGGCGGAAGACATGGTGCTGACCGATCTGATCCTGAAGAACCGCTTTGATATCGGCATCTTCTCGCTGGAGACCGGCCGCCTGCACCCGGAAACGCTGGACATGCTGGACAAGGTCAAGGCCCACTACGACGGCTACGAGATTGCGCTGTACCAGCCGCAGCCCGCAGCGGTGGACGCCTACGTGGCCGAGCATGGCCTGAACGCCTTCTACGACAGCGTGGAGATGCGCCGCGAATGCTGCCGTATCCGCAAGGTCGAGCCGCTGGGCCGCGCCCTGGCCGGCAACAAGGCCTGGGTGACCGGCCAGCGCCGCGCGCAATCGACCACGCGCGCCGAGCTGCACGTGCAGGAAGACGATCCGGCGCATGGCATGACCAAGTTCAACCCCCTGGCCGACTGGTCGGAGCAGGACGTATGGGATTACATCCGCTCCAACGGCGTGCCCTACAACGCGCTGCATGATCAGGGTTACCCATCGATCGGCTGTGCGCCGTGCACGCGCGCCGTGCAGCCCGGCGAAGATGTCCGTGCCGGCCGCTGGTGGTGGGAAAATCCGGACTCGAAAGAGTGCGGCCTGCACATGGTGGACGGCAAACTGATACGCATTAAATCCGTGGCCTGATGCCATTCCCGCGAAAGCGGGAATCCATAGACCATGGCCGCAGTTACTCAGCATGGATTCCCGCGTGCGCGGGAATGACGATAACGAAATAGGCAAGTACATATGAACGCTTTAGCTGACAACCCCGCCGTGCACGTTAACTCGCGCCACCTCGACGCTCTGGAATCGGAAGCGATCCACATCATGCGCGAAGTGGCGGCCGAGTGCAGCAACCCCGCCCTGCTGTTCTCGGGCGGTAAAGACTCGGTGGTCCTGTTGCGCATCGCCGAAAAGGCTTTCCGTCCAGGTAAATTCCCGTTCCCGCTGGTGCACGTCGATACCGGCCACAACTTCCCCGAAGTGATCACCTTCCGCGACAAGCGCGTGGCCGAACTGGGCGAACGCCTGATCGTCGGCTCGGTCGAAGAGTCGATCAAAAAAGGCACGGTACGGCTGCGCAATCCGGCGACGGACTCGCGCAATGCCGCGCAAGCGGTCACGCTGCTCGAAACGATTGCCGAACATGGTTTTGACGCCTGCATCGGCGGCGCCCGCCGCGACGAGGAAAAAGCCCGCGCCAAGGAACGCATCTTCTCGTTCCGCGACGAATTCGGCCAGTGGGACCCGAAATCGCAGCGCCCGGAACTGTGGGACCTGTACAACACCCGCGTCCATCCGGGCGAGAACATGCGCGTGTTCCCGATCTCGAACTGGACCGAGCTCGATGTGTGGCAATACATCGCCCGTGAAAAACTGGAACTGCCGCCGATCTACTTCGCCCACGAGCGCCAGGTCATACCGCGCAACGGCCTGCTGGTGCCGCTGACCGACCTGACCCCGCCGCGCGACGGCGAAACCGTGGAAACGCAAGTGGTGCGCTTCCGTACCGTGGGCGACATCTCGTGCACCTGCCCGGTATCGTCCGATGCCTCGACGGTGGAAGCGATCATCGCCGAGACGGCCGTCACGCAAGTGACCGAGCGCGGCGCCACCCGCATGGACGACCAGACTTCCGAAGCCTCGATGGAAAAACGTAAAAAAGCAGGATACTTCTGATGAACGCATTAAACCAATCCTTGAACGAACAAAGCCTGCTGCGCTTTATTACCGCCGGCTCCGTCGATGACGGCAAGAGCACGCTGATCGGCCGCCTGCTGTTTGACAGCAAAGGCATTTTTGCCGACCAGCTGGACGCCATGTCGCGCTCCAAGCACAAACGCACGGTCGGCGACACGGTCGATCTGTCGCTGCTGACCGACGGCCTGGAAGCCGAGCGGGAACAGGGCATTACCATCGACGTGGCCTACCGCTATTTCGCCACGCCCAAGCGCAAGTTCATCATCGCTGACACCCCGGGCCACGAGCAGTACACGCGCAATATGGTCACCGGCGCCTCGACTGCCGATGCGGTAATCATCCTGGTCGATGTGTCGAAGGTGAAGCTGCGCGAGGACGGCGGCGTGGATTTGCTGATCCAGACCAAGCGCCACTCGACCATTGCTCACCTGCTGCAGATCGAGCACGTGATCGTCGCCGTCAACAAGATGGACCTGGTCAATTACGACCAGGCGATTTACGAGCGCATCGTCAAGGCTTACCAGGAGTTCGCTACGTCGCTGGGCCTGAAAGACGTCACGCCGATTCCGCTGTCAGCCCTGAGCGGCGACAATGTGGTGGACAAGAGCGACAAACTGGCCTGGTACCAGGGCCCGACCCTGATCGAGCTGCTCGAATCGCTGACCGTGTACGATGAATCGCACGATGCGCCGTTCCGCTTCCCGGTACAGCTGGTGGCGCGTCACAACGGCCACGAAGCCAACGACTTCCGCGGCTACATGGGCCGTATCGAAGCGGGCAAGGTGGCGGTGGGCGACAAGCTGGTAGTGCAGCCGTCGGGCCAGAGCGCCACCGTCAAGGACATCATCACACTGGAAGGCTCGCACCCGTCGGCGCACGTGGGCCAGTCGGTCACGCTGCTGCTCGATGAATACCTCGATATTTCGCGCGGCGACCTGCTGGCCGGCGCGGCGCAGCCGGCCACGCTGCTGAAAACCTTGCATGCCGATGTGTGCTGGATGTCGGACGAACCGCTCGACCAGCGCCGCAAGTACTGGATCAAGCACGGCACCAAGCAAACGTCGGCCAAGATCACCGGCATCGAGTCGCTGCTTGACATTAACACCCAGCAGCGCCACGGCGCCGATGGCCTGAAGCTCAACGACATTGCCCGCATCGGCCTGACGGTGCAACAACCGCTGGCAGCCGACGCCTACGCCGACATCCGCGCCACAGGTGCTTTCATTCTGATCGATGAAGTCACCCACCAGACGGTCGCTGCAGGTATGATACGGCTCGCTAAATAAAGAAGCCTCGCCGTTTACCACAGGATTTTGCAGTAATGTCTACTCTCGGAAAAGTCTACCTGATCGGCGCCGGCCCTGGCGCCCAGGATCTCATGACACTGCGCGGTGCGCGTTTGCTGGCGCAGGCCGATGTGGTGCTGCACGATGCGCTGGTCACGCCCGAGATGCTCGAACTGTGTCCGCAGGCCGAGAAAATCCTGGTCGGCAAACGTAGCGGCCAGCGTTCGGCGGCGCAGCAGTACATCAACGAGCTGCTGGTGCAGCAGGCCCGCAAGGCCACCCTGGTGGTGCGCCTGAAAGGCGGCGACCCGATGATGTTCGGCCGCGCCGACGAAGAGCTGCGTGCGCTGGAAGAAGCTGGTATTGAAGTCGAAGTGGTGCCTGGCATTACCACGGCGCTGGCCGCCGCTGCCGCCACCCTGCAACCGCTGACCAAGCGTGGCGTGGCGCGCAGCGTGGCCTTCTTTACCTCGTCCACCGCGCCCGAACACAGCGCCTCCGACGCCATGCCCGATTCCGACACCCTGATCCAGTACATGGGTGGACGCGAAGCCATCGTCACCGCAGAACGGCTGCTGGCCCATGGCCGCCATCCCGACACACCGGTGGTGGTGATCGAAAACTGCAGCCGCGCGGACCAGAAAATCCGCCGCCTGACCATCGGCGCGCTGACCCAGGGTCTCGGCGAAGCGCACGGCCCGGTGCTGGTCATGATCGGCGACGCCATGCAAACCCGTAGTCACCAGAAAGGCGAAGCGCCGATCAGCGACGCGATCGCGCACCAGCTCAACGCCTGAACTCCCCCAAATCGTAATAGAATATCCATTCTTCTCCTCAGAGGCAGCAATGGATATTGTTCACGACACCCTGGAGCGCGCCTGGGCCGCGCATGCCGCCGGCGATTACGACGCCGCCCTCACCGACTATATCTGGCTGTTTGACGCCACCTCGGAGCGCGACAGCAGCGTGGCGCCGCTGCGCCTGTCGTACGTTCTGGCCGCCTGGGCCAAGCTGGCCGAAGACCACCTTCCCGCCCGCCAGGCGCTGGTCGCGCTGCGCGACAAGGCCAGCGCGCGCCTGCTGGCCGACGGTTCGGACGCCATCGTGTTCAACGATATCCGCGCCATCAACGACAAGCTCGGCGACTTGCAGCATACCTATCGTTTGTTCCAGCAACTGCCGGCCGAGCTGGCGCAGGAGTGCGCCAGTTCAGCCTTGCCATCGATGATGGCCTGCGGCGACTTCACACTGGCGCACAGCTATCTGCCGCAGCCCGATGAGCATATTGCCGCCTATGCCGCCGAGGTCAACACCCACGTGGCGGGGCTGAACCTGCTGAGCGACGCCGGCATGGCCGAACTGCTGGCCACCGTCTACAATTACATGACCGAAGTGCGGCTGATTCTGGAACTCGTACACGGCTATGGCGACCACGCCGGCGCCGACGCCTTGCGCCAGCAAGCCGCCAACCTGATCAACTCGCAGGAAGCACGCGCCTGCATCGACGCCGAATTTGCCCAACCTGGCACCACGCTCGATGCGATGGTCGAACTGCAGAACGCCGCACTTGCCTGACCTTAGCCCGGCCTTAGCCCAATATTTGTCTGTAGCCCCACCGTGAACCAATATCCCCGCGCAGCAGCCGCCCTGCTTTCCACCCTGCTGTCAGCGCTGCCGTTAGCCAGTGCCCTGGCAGCCCCCATCCCCACCTATGATTTCAAGATCGTGCGCAGCTATCCGCACGATCCCCAGGCATTCACCCAGGGGCTGCTGTACCGCGACGGCTTTATCTATGAAAGCACGGGCCTGAACGGCAAATCGTCGATCCGCAAGGTGCAACTGGAAACCGGCAAGGTGTTGCAGATCAGGGATATCCCGCCACAGTATTTTGGCGAAGGCATGACCGACTGGAACGGCACGCTGGTCAGCCTGACCTGGCGTTCGCAGACCGGCTTTGTGTTCGACCTGAACACCTTCGAGCCGCACGGCCAGTTCGAATACCCGGGCGAAGGCTGGGGACTGGCGCAGAATGGCAAAGAACTGGTGATGAGCGACGGCAGCGCCACGCTGCGCTTTCTCGATCCCAAAACCTTCCTCGAAGTGCGGCGCATCAAGGTGACGGCCGACGGCATTGCCGTCGATCAGCTGAACGAACTGGAAGTGGTCGGCGACGAAATTTTTGCCAATATCTGGCAAACCAACACGATAGCGCGCATCAATCAGCAGAGCGGCAAAATCACTGGCTGGATTGACCTCGGCAAGCTGTATGCCGAAGCGGGACGCGGCCCTGCCGGCGACAATGTCCTCAACGGTATTGCCTGGGACAGCGCAAAAAAGCGTTTGTTCGTCACCGGCAAGCTGTGGCCCCGACTGTACGAGATCAAGCTGATAGAACGAACGCGCAAATAAGTTGCTCGCGCCTTAAGCCCTTAAAGCGGATCCGTTACAGGCTGCTCACGCAGTAATCGCACAAGGCATTGAGCACCGCCGCATCTTCGCCGGCGGCGCCGCTGACCTTGAATTCAATCTGCGGATAATCGGCACGCAGCTGATCGACCATCAGCGGCAGGTCGCGCAGTACATGCCCACCCTGCCCCAGAAATACCGGCACCACGGTAACCTTGGTGATTGCCTGCGCGGACAATGACGCCACCAGCTCGGGCAGCCGAGGGTCCATCAGCTCCAGGAACGCCAGCTCGACGCGGACGTCAGGGCGGCGCGCGCGCGTCAGTTCACGCAGGCGCTCGAAGGGGGCGGCCCAGGAAGCGGCGCGGGCGCCGTGGGCGAACAGGATCAATGCTTGGGTCATCTAGTGTCTTTCCACCCACCACAGGGCGCCTATCGCCAGCAGCAGGTATAACAAACTCGGGGCCACTGCGGTCAATACCGCCGGCCAGGTACTGAGCAAGCCCAGGTGCGAGAACAAGGTATTAACCAGCAGGAAGCTCACGCCGATCATGATGCCGACAAAAATCTTCAGGCTGACACCGCCGCTACGCGTGTGCAGATAGCCGAACGGCAGCGCCATTGCCATCAGCACGAAAATCGCCAGCGGGTCGAACAGCTTTTTCCAGAAGGCGATCTTGTAGCGCTCGGTCTCCTGCTTGTTCTCCTGCAGGTGGCGGGTGTAGGTGAGCAGTTCGTTGGCTGACATGCGGTCCGGGTCGGCGCCCGACACCGACAGGATTTTTGGCGTGATCTCGGAAATCAGGATTTTGCTGGCGCTGTGGCGGGTTTCGATCAGGCCGGTTTTCTGGGCAAAGTTGTTTTCCAGATTGGCCACCATGCCAGGTTCCAGCAGCGCCGGATTGGTAAAGATGTTTTCCGTGACATCGGACAGCAGCCAGTTGTTACGGCCCTGGAAGGTGCCGGTCTTGGCCGCAGTGATCGAGCGCATGCGGAAGCTGTTATCGAACTCGTAGAGTTTCACATCCAGCAGCGTACCATCCGGGCGCACTTCGCGCACATTGAAAAAGCGCGAGCCCGTCACGTCGCCGCTCATGCCGTCGGTCTTGACGATATCCTTGGTCCAGAGGCCGGAACGGAACTCCGACGAAATCGCCGCTCCGCGCGAATTGAGCTTGATCTTGTCGGCGATCGGAGCGATGCGCGGCGTGATCAGTTCACCGAAAATAAAGGTGATAATCACCAGTACCAGGCCGATCTTGGCCAGCATCCAGCCCACCATGCCGGTAGTCATGGAAGCGGCGCGCATGATGGTAAATTCCGACGTCGAGGCAAATTGCGCCATGATGTAAATGGTGCCGATCAGCGACGCCACCGGCATCACCCGGTACACATAGCCCGGCACGCGGGCCGCCACGTACAGCAGCGCATACTGGAAGGTATAGCCGTTCTTGCCGACCGAGGGCAGTTCGCCGGTCAGGTCCAGAAATGCCTGCAGCAGCAGGAAGGCGACCAGCACAAAAGCCACCGCCTGCAGAATCGAGACAGCAAAATAGCGTTGCAGGATCTTCATGGCGAGACGGCTTTCTTGTCGGCGCCATTGCGCGAGCGTTTCATCGCCGCCAGCAGGGCCAGCGGATGGTAGGGGTGGTTCAGGTTCAGGCGCCAGATGAACATGGCCAGGATAATCAGCGCGGTCAGCAGGTGCAACGGCCACCAGCCGAGCGCAAACGAGACCTGGCCCTTGCGTACGGCCGCTTCAACCGTCTTGAGCAGATTGGTGTACGAGAAGAACAGCAGCAGCGCGATGATCAGGTTGGCGGAACTGCCGGCGCGCGGATTAACAAAGCCCAGCGGCACCGCCAGCAGCACCAGCAGCAAACAGGTGAGCGGCGAGGCTATGCGCGACAGCAGTTCGGCGCGACCCGGGGTCGATGTATCGCTGAGCAGCTCTGCGGTCGGTTTGGTATCGCTATCGTTGCTGGTATCGAGCTCCTGCGCCTGGCTGGTCACGCGCATGCTGTAGGTTTCGAACTCCATGGTCTGGAAGTCGGACTGGCCCGGCATGCCCTGGTAGCGGCGGCCGTTTTTGAGCACCAGGTAACGCTCGCCCTTGTCGCCGGTGGTGATCACGCCTTCGCGCGCGACGATGACGGCGGTGCCGCGGCTGTCCTGGGTATTGACGAATACATTCTGCACCACCGAGGCATCGCCGGCCACGCCTTCGACGAAAAAGATGCGGTTGGCCGAGGTCGATTCGCGGAACTGGCCGGGCGAGACTTTTTGCAGGTCTTCGCGCTTGCTGAAGCGTTCGACGTATTGCTCGCTCTTTTGCTTGGCCCACGGCGCCGCGACAAAGCTCAGCGCAGCCGTCAGCAGCATCATTGGAATACCAAACGACAGCACCGGTGAGAGCCAGCGTGTGAGGCTCAGGCCCGACGCGAACCACACCACCATTTCGGAATCGCGATAGCTGCGGGTTACCACCATCAGCACCGAAATAAAACTGGTGAGCATGAGCAGCGTGGGCAGATAATTTACGGTGGCGAACAGGATCAGCGCCAGCACGTCGCCCGAGGCCACCTTGCCGCCGGCGGCATTGCCGAGGATACGGATCAGGGTCCAGGTGACGCAGACGCTGAACAGCACCGTGAAGCTGGCGCCGGCTGCCATGGCCATTTCACGTCGAAGAGCGCGTTGAAAAATCATTCGAAAGCTATAATTGATAGTTAGGCTCGTTATCGGGCCAAAAAATTAGGGCCAAAAATTTAAGGCCAAAACTTACACCGCAGCCCGGCCAAACAGGCCGCAGGGCTGACAATTCGTACACGTCACGGAGAATCCAATGGACTTTAGCATAAAAGCATTCGACACCAAGAACACCATTACCTCGGCCAAAACCGGCGTTGTCGCCGTCGCGGTCTTCGAGAACAAAAAGCTGTCGCAAGCTGCCAAGGCACTCGACGGCTCCGGTGATATTTCGGCTGCGCTCAAATCCGGCGACATCACCGGCAAAGCCGGCACCACCCTGCTGCTGCGCGGCGTTGCGGGCGTCAGCGCCGAACGCGTGCTGCTGGTAGGCCTGGGCAGCGACGAAGGCGCAAACGGCGGCGTGAGCGAAAAAAGTTTTGCCAGCGGCGTGACTGCCGCCCTCAAGGTTTTTGCCACCCTGGGCGCGAGCGACGCTATTATCGCATTGCCGATGACCGAAGTGAAAGAGCGCGACGTCAATTGGGCCATCCGCTGCGTGGTGCAGGCCGGCCATGAAGCGGTGTTCCGCACCGATGGCCAGAAGAGCAAAAAAGATCCGGCGCCGGCAGGCGTGAAAAAAATCGCCCTGGCCGTGCCCAACACCGCCGCCACCAAGCTGGCGCTGGCCCAGGCGGTGGCAATTGCCAACGGCATGGACCTGACCAAGGAACTGGGCAATCTGTCGGCCAACATCTGCACCCCGACCTATTTGGCCAACACCGCCAAAAAACTGGGCAAGGATTACCAGTTCGAGGTGGAAGTACTGGACCGCAAACAGCTCGAAGCACTGAAGATGAACAGCTTCCTGTCGGTCACCAACGGCAGCGAGCAGCCACCGAAATTCATCATCATCAAGCACATGGGCGGCAAGGCCAAGGATGCGCCGGTGGTGCTGGTCGGTAAAGGCATCACCTTCGACACCGGCGGCATTTCGCTCAAGGCTGGCCCCGGCATGGATGAAATGAAGTACGACATGGGCGGCGCCGCCTCGGTGCTGGGCACCATGCGCGCCATCGGCGAAATGAACCTCAAGCTCAACGTGATCGGCGTGATCGCCAGCTGCGAAAACATGCCGTCCGGCCGCGCCACCAAGCCAGGCGACATCGTCACCTCGATGAACGGCCTGACCATCGAAATCCTCAACACCGACGCCGAAGGCCGCCTGGTGCTGTGCGATGCCCTGACCTACGCCGAGCGCTTCAACCCGGCCGCCGTGATCGATATCGCCACCCTGACCGGCGCCTGCATCGTCGCCATCGGCCACCACAAGAGCGGCCTGTTTACCCGTGACGACGCCGCCCACAACGCACTGGCCGACGAAATCACCGCCGCCGGCAAAGCCGCCAGCGACACCGCCTGGCGCCTGCCGATCGGCGAAGAATACAACGAGCAGCTGAAGTCCAACTTTGCCGACCTGGCCAATATCGGCTCGCCGGGCGGCGCTTCGTGCACGGCGGCGGCGTTCCTGGAAAACTTTACCCGCAAATACACCTGGGCCCACCTGGACATCGCTGGCACGGCATGGAAATCGGGCGGCGCCAAGGGTGCGACCGGCCGTCCGGTGCCTTTGCTGGCAAATTTCCTGATCAACCGCGTGTAAGCGAGCTTGCCGGGATCAATACAACGTCACACCCGGCGAAGGCGGCGGCAGTTCGTCGCGTTCCTGGGCGTGGTGCATGATCACGGTCAGCGTTGCAGGGAAATCGTAGCCGGCGCCGGTGTTGCGGTCGATCAGGTAGCCAACGCCGGCGGTCAGCATCAGGTTGCCCCACAGATTGCCATTGGCTTTGGGGTCGATGCGTTCATAGGCCCAGCCGGCACCCTCCTTCCGGCAATCGATGCGCAGCGGCTCCGCGCTCTTGCGCAGGGTCACGCGCCCCGGCGTGGTGACGAACCATTTACCCGCATCGTTATACAGCAAGCAACCGACACCGGCCACCTCGCGATGGTCGAGCACGGTTTGCACCAGCACGGTCTGCTGAGTGGATTCATTCAGGGACGCGCAGCCCGCGCCTGCCAGCATGGCCAGCAGTGCGGCGACCGCAACAACGGGGCGGAAGTACATGGTCTGTCTCGGTAGTCTATACCGCAACAGTGTAGCAAGCCGCCGGCGGATTGATTCGCTCGATCAAGGGGCGTAAAGCCTTGCACTTTCACGCCATTGACCACAAACCGCCGACACAGCCGGATCAGGCGTTCTGGCGCAGCGGCGACCTGGCAGCGGACAGCGGCGCACGTTCTTCCACTTGTTCCTGCTGCTTTTTCTTCAAGCCATTCACGACTTTCAGAATATCGTCCATGCCACCCTGTCCACCCAGCGACGAGAATGCATCGAGCACCTCGTTGAGCACCTGGTTGCGCACTGCTGCCTCGTCCTGGCTCACGGCCGGGGCGCGCTGCAAAGCCTCGGCGGCGCGCTTGTCGGCCGCGGCTGCCTCTTTTTGCGCAGCGGTCTTGCGACCGCCCGGCTGTTTGCCATGTTCCAGCGCGGCCTGCCAGATCACCCAGCGGCGTTGCGTTTCAAAAACCAGATACTCTTCCGGTTTGTCTTCACGGCGGCGAACAATGTGTCCGTCGCGTTGTGCCCATGCCTCAAATGCAGCTCGCATTTTTAATTCCTTTGTAAATGCGCCAGGCGCGATTCACGGTTAAAACTACAAGTTATTACCCAATAGTACCATTTATTTCTATGAATCAATAAACAATATACTGGATTTTTGCCTGATCGTGGTTGCTTTTTGGAAACACTAGTTTTCCGCTCATGTATGACAGTATATTTCTATTTCGCTATTCTGTCTCGCTTGAAATTCATTTTTGATAACCAAAAGACAGAATCAGCAATTTTTGTAACATTTCACAATTTTCGCAACATTCTAGGCGTTGCAGCGCCACTTGCGAAAGTGTTTTTCATGTTTTTTATGTAAAAATCGCTGAACTGGCAAATAACAAACAAGCCCATCTGTTAAATCCGCTTGCGGTAAGATGCTGCTTTTAAAGGGATAGTCGCCCCTCATCACCGCACAAGGACATGGATTTCTGATGAATTTAGCTACATGGAATGTTAACTCACTGAACGTAAGACTGCCGCACGTTATGCAGTGGCTGGAGCAGCATCCGGTTGATGTACTCTGCATCCAAGAAACAAAATTAACTGACGACAAGTTTCCGGTCGCTCAACTCGAAGCTGCCGGCTACCATGTGGCGTATACGGGACAAAAAACCTATAACGGCGTGGCGATCATCTCCAAACTGCCAATTGAGGATGTGGTCAAAAACAATCCCCTGTTCGACGACCCGCAACAGCGCATTCTTGCCGCCACCATCGGTGGCATGCGGGTGGTGTGCGCCTACGTGCCCAATGGCCAAAGCGTAGGGTCCGATAAATACGCATACAAAATGGCCTGGCTCGATGCCTTCCATACCTGGATTTCCCAGCAGGCGGCGCAATACCCTGAGCTGGCGGTGGTGGGCGACTACAATATCGCGCCGGAAGACCGCGACGTCCACGACCCCGCCGCGTGGGAAGGCATGGTGCATGTGTCAGAGCCGGAACGCGCCGCCCTGCGCCGCCTGCTCGATATCGGCCTGGCCGACGCGTTTCGCCTGTTCGAGCAGGCCGATAAATCGTATAGCTGGTGGGATTACCGTGGCCTGGGCTTCCGCCTGAACAAAGGCTTGCGCATCGACCATATCCTGCTGTCGCCGGCGCTGGCACAGCGCTGCAGCGCCTGCGTGATCGACCGCACGCCGCGCAAGTGGGAGCAGCCGTCCGATCACACGCCGGTAATCGCCACCATCGGCTAAGCCAGCTACAGCATGCGCGGCAGCAGCAGGCTGGCGGTCTGGTGCGGCGCCGGTTCGGAAAACAGAAAACCCTGAGCATACTGGCAGCCATTGCGCTGCAATAGCGCGTACTGCCCTTCGGTTTCCACGCCCTCGGCCACCACCGACAATTGCAGACTATCCGACAGCGCAATGATGGCGGCGACGATGGCGCGGTCCTCGGCGCTGCCCGGCAAGTCCTTGATGAAGGCGCGGTCGATCTTGATTTTTTTGACGGGAAAACGCTTGAGGTAAGCGAGGCTGGAATAGCCGGTGCCGAAATCGTCGATCGACAGGCGGATGCCCATGGCGTTGATCTGTCCGAGGATGTCGAGCGTGTGCTCGCCGTGCTGCATCAGCGCCGTTTCGGTGATTTCAAATTCCAGCAGCGCCGGGTCGATGCCGGTTTCGTCAAGTATGCGGCGCACCGACTCCACCAGCCCGCCATGCATGAACTGGCGTGCCGACAGGTTGACCGCCAGTGGCACCGGCATAAAGCCGGCACGCAACCAGGCCATGCTCTGTTCGCAAGCCTGGCGGATCACCCATTCACCGATCGGCACGATCATGCCGTTTTCCTCAATGATGGGAATGAAGCTGTCGGGCATGCCAATGATTTCGCCGCCACGGCGCCAGCGCAGCAGCACCTCCATCGCATGCAGGCGGCGCGTGCCGATATCCATGATGGGCTGGAAGTACAGCGCAAACTGGTCTTGCGCCAGCGCGCTGCGCAGGTTGGTCTCCAGCTCGAAATGCTGCGCCGCCGTCTGGTTCATCACCTGCTTGAAATACTGGTAATTGTTTCTGCCGCTGGCCTTGGCGTGGTACATGGCGGTATCGGCATTGCGCATCAGCGTGGCCACGTCGCTGCCGTCGTGCGGGTACAGGCAAATCCCGATCGAAGGCGTGATGTGCAAATGGCGCCCCGCCAGCGGAAAGCTCACGGCCAGCGCTTCGATGATCTGTTCGGCCACGGCGTTCGATTCCTCGATATTGTCGATGCCCGGCAACAGCACGACGAATTCATCGCCGCCCAGGCGCGCCACGGTATCGCTGGCGCGCACGGCGCAGCACAGGCGGTTGGCCACTTCCTTGAGCAGCTGGTCGCCCGTCATGTGGCCCAGCGTATCGTTGATGGACTTGAAGCGGTCCAGATCGATGAACATTACCGCCAGCTGGCGCAGCGAGCGCTGGGCCAGCAACATGGCGCGGTCCAGGCGCTCGGACAGCAGGGCGCGGTTGGGCAGGCCGGTCAGGCTGTCGTGATAGGCCATGTGGTGCACGCGCGCTTCGGCCTGGCGCCGTTCGACGATTTCCCCCTGCAGCAAGGCATTGGCGCCGGCCAGCTCGGCGGTGCGCTCGAGCACCCGCAGTTCCAGCTCGTCGCGCGCACGGCTCACCGCTTCGGCAGCTTCGCGGCGGGCGGTAATATCGTCCACTAGCCATACCGAGCGTCCCTGCGGCTGCGACAGATCGAACGGACGGCCTGACAGCCGCGCCCAGAAACTGCTGCCATCCTTGCGCACCAGCTGGTATTCCGAAACGTTGATGCGGCCTGCGGCAAAATCGCGTGCGGTTTCAGTACGAGCATCCTGCCAGGCGGCGCGACTGGCATAAAATGCCTGCACGCTGAGCTGGTTCATGCCACCTGGTGGATAGCCGAACATTTCTTCCATCTTGGCGTTGCAATGGAGGTTGCGGCCATTTTCCACCACCGAGATACCGAGCACCGCGCTGTCGAGTATCGCCTGGTTTTCCAGCAAGGCATTCCTCAGCGCGCGCTGGTCGCGGCGCACATCGCTGATATCGTTGAAGACGATGGTAAAGCCGGCCACCTGCGCTTCCGGCGGCAATGGCTTGACCCAGGCCTGCACGGGGAAATAATGGCCGTTGGCCGGCGTCAGATAGGTATCCCAGCGTTCGCCGGGCACGGCTGTTGCCAGGTGCGCAGCACTGGCTTCACGCACGTGCAAGGTGAACAGCTTGTCCACCTGGTAGCCGCAGGGATCGCGCTGCAGCAAAGCAATCAACTCGGCATTGGCCGCCATCACCACACCGTCGGCGCCGTAAGCGCAGGCTGGCACGCCGATCAGCGCCAGCCCAGCTCCAACGCGATCATCATCCCTTACACCGTGTGTTTTCCCCACCCTTGCACCCTAGAAACTTTTAAAATCAAACATGACAACTTATCATTATAGTTGATGCATGTTAAACCACATTGCACAGCTTGGGTGAGTTTGCGTGAGTTTGTAAGCCCGGGGACGCTCAAAAATGACAATGCCCGGCGAACCGGGCATTGTTTTTAGGGAATCTCGAGAAACCGTAGCGAGCGGTTCGTTGTCGTCGGGAGTAGCGCAAGCGTACGGAGGTACGCTGAGCAACGCAGCGGCGATAACGGACCGCGCAGTAGGTTTATCGAGGTTTCCATCAGTGGCCGCTGGCGCCAGCGGCGCCGATGCCGGTTTCGGAGCGTACTTGCTGTGCTTCGAAACCATCGCGGTCGATGCGCGCGCGCTGGCCATTGTCGAGCACCGAGAACAGCCAGATGCCGATGAAGCCTGCCGCCATCGAGAAGATCGCTGGCGACGCGTAAGGGAACAGCGGCTCGGCCTTGCCGAACACGTCCACCCACACCGATTTCGACACCACGGTCAGTCCCACCGCCGTGCCCAGGCCGATGAAGCCGCCAATGGTGGCGCCACGCGTGGTGCAATCTTTCCACAACACCGACATGAACAATACCGGGAAGTTGGCCGAAGCAGCGATGGCGAAGGCCAGCGACACCATGAAGGCGATGTTCTGCTTCTCGAACACGATACCGAGCACAACAGCAATCACGCCCAGGGCGATGGTGGTCAGGCGCGATACTTTCAGCTCGCTGACGCTGTTGGCCTGGCCTTTCTTGATCACGGTAGCGTAGATGTCGTGCGATACCGCCGAAGCGCCCGACAGCGTCAGGCCGGCAACCACGGCCAGAATGGTGGCAAACGCCACGGCCGAGATAAAGCCGAGGAAGACGTCGCCGCCGACGGCTTTGGCCAGGTGCACGGCCGCCATGTTGTTACCGCCCAACAGCTTGCCGGCAGCATCCTTGAACTCGGGGTTGGTGCCGACCAGGACGATGGCGCCAAAACCGATGATGAAGGTCAGCACGTAGAAGTAGCCGATCCAGGTGGTGGCCCACAGCACCGATTTGCGTGCTTCCTTGGCGTTGGGCACGGTGAAGAAGCGCATCAGGATGTGCGGCAGGCCGGCGGTACCGAACATCAGCGCCATGCCGAAGGAAATCGCCGAGATCGGGTCCTTGATGAAGGTGCCCGGGCCCATGATCGCTTCCTTGTTGGCGTGGACTTCCACCGACTTGGCAAACAGTGCTTCAGGGCTGAAGTTAAATTGCGCCAGCACCGCGATCGCCATGAAGCTCGCGCCGCCGAGCAGCAGTACGGCCTTGATGATCTGCACCCAGGTGGTGGCGGTCATGCCGCCAAACAGCACGTAAATCATCATCAGCGTACCGACCAGCACCACGGCGATCCAGTATTCCAGGCCAAACAGCAGCTTGATCAGCTGGCCGGCGCCAACCATCTGCGCGATCAGGTAAAACGCCACCACCACCAGCGTGCCGGAGGCGGCGAAGATGCGGATCGGTTTCTGGGCGAAGCGGTAGGCGGCAACGTCGGCAAACGTGTAGCGGCCCAGGTTGCGCAGGCGTTCCGCCATCAGGAAGGTGATGACAGGCCAGCCGACCAGGAAGCCGATGGCGTAGATCAGGCCATCGTAACCGTTGAGGAACACGGCGGCGGAAATACCGAGGAAGGACGCGGCCGACATGAAGTCGCCGGCAATCGCCAGACCGTTCTGGAAACCGGTGATGCCGCCGCCTGCGGTGTAGAAGTCGGAGGCCGACTTGGTCTTGGCGGCGGCCCACTTGGTGACCCACAGCGTGAAGACGACGAAGGCGCCGAACATGATGATCGCAGTCCAGTTGGTGGCCTGCTTGGTGGCTTGTCCGAGGTCGGCGCCGGCAGCATAGGCGACGCCGGCGGCCAGAATGGCGCTCAGTCCGGCAGCGCCCAGCACGACGGTGCGCCGGGAGGTGTGTTTGGCGGCGCTCATGCTTTCACCCGATCTGCAATGGCTTGAGTGAGGTCGTCGAATTCCTTGTTGGCGCGGCGCACGTACACGCCGGTGACCAGCACCGTGAACACGATCACGAACAGGCCGGCCGGAATGCCCCAGGTGGTAACGCCGGCGCCGATCGGGGTGGACAGCAACTCCTTGTCGAAGGCGATCAGCAGGATGTAGCCGTAATAAACCACCATGACCATGGCGGTCAGGATCCAGCCGTAAGTGGAACGTGTTTTGACCAGCCGGTGATAATTGGGGTCGCTTTTGATTTTATGAACCAGGTCGTCTTGCATGGTTTAGTCTCCGTTTATCAAATAATCTGCTCTTTTATCGCGAGCTTGAACCCACAATAGCTGGCAAGTCTTACCGCTGGCTTACACGCGCACCCAACCCTCCATCAACACGCGCGCACTGCGGCTCATCACTGCCTTGACCACCTGCCAGGCGCCGTTTTCCTCACTTTTCCGCGCTTCGGCGCCGACCCGCAAGGTCCCCGACGGATGGCCGAAGCGCACCGCCGCCGGCGTGCCGCCGCCAGCGGCCAGGTTGACCAGCGTGCCGGGAATGGCGGCAGCGGCGCCGATCGCCACCGCCGCCGTGCCCATCATCGCGTGATGCAGCTTGCCCATCGACAGTGCGCGCACCAGCAAGTCGATATCGGCGCCGTCCACCTGCCTGCCGCTCGATGCGGTGTAAGCGGCAGGCGGCGCCACCATGGCCAGCTTGGGCGTGTGCTGGCGCTGCGCCGCCTGCTCCAGGCTGTCGATCAGCCCCATGCGCAGTGCGCCATGGGCGCGAATGGTTTCAAACCTGGCCAGCGCGCGGGCGTCGCCATTGATGGCTTCCTGCAGTTCCGTACCACTGTAGCCGAGCGCTTTGGCCTCGACAAAAATGGTGGGAATGCCGGCGTTGATCATGGTGACCCGCAGCGTGCCGACGCCGGGCACTTCCAGATCATCGATCAACTGGCCGGTGGGGAACATGGCGCCGCCTCCGCCCTCCTCTTCGGCTGCCGGGTCGATAAACTCGAGCTGCACTTCGGCCGCCGGAAAGGTCACGCCATCGAGTTCAAAGTCGCCGTGTTCCTGTACCTGGCCGCCTGCCATGGGCACGTGGGCGATGATGGTCTTGCCGATATTGGCCTGCCAGATGCGCACCACCGCCACGCCGTCGGCCGGAATGCGCGCCGGCTCGACCAGGCCACCGCTGATGGCAAACGCGCCCACCGCCGCCGACAGGTTGCCGCAGTTGCCGCTCCAGTCCACCAGCGGCCGGTCGATGGCGACCTGGCCGAACAAATAATCAACATCATGATCGGCGCGTGTGCTGGGCGCCACAATCACGGCCTTGCTGGTGCTCGAGGTGGCGCCGCCCATGCCGTCGATCTGTTTGCCATAGGGGTCGGGGCTGCCGATCACCCGCAACAGCAGCGCATCGCGCGCGGCGCCCGGCGTTTGCGCCGCCGCCGGCAAATCCTGCAAACGAAAAAACACGCCCTTGCTGGTGCCGCCACGCATATAGGTGGCGGCGATTCTGTTTGGTGAGTTCATCATGCCGCCTTTGCCGATGCAAGAAAATCCTGGGCGAAGCGCTGCAGCACACCGCCCGCTTCATATATCGATACCTCTTCGGCGGTATCAAGCCGGCAGATGACCGGCACTGCCACCCGTTCGCCATTGCGGCGCACGATCACCAGCGTGAGCGTGGCGCGCGGCGTGCGCTCACCGGTCACGCTATAGGTTTCCGTGCCGTCCAGCGCCAGCGTGAGGCGGTTGACGCCGGGCTGGAATTCCAGCGGCAGCACGCCCATGCCCACCAGGTTGGTGCGGTGGATGCGCTCGAAGCCTTCGGCGACGATGGCTTCCACGCCGGCCAGGCGTACGCCCTTGGCAGCCCAGTCGCGCGAAGAACCTTGGCCATAATCGGCGCCGGCGATCACGATCAGCGGCTGCTTGCGCGCCATATAGGTTTCGATGGCTTCCCACATGCGCGTGACCTGCCCTTGCGGTTCAATGCGCGCCAGCGATCCGGCGATCACCTTGCCGTCCGCGCCGCGCACCATCTCGTTTTTCAGGGTCGGGTTGGCAAACGTGGCGCGCTGCGCCGTCAGGTGGTCGCCACGATGAGTGGCGTAGGAATTGAAGTCTTCCTCGGGCAGGCCCATGCTGGCCAGGTATTCACCGGCAGCGCTGTCGGCCAGGATGGCGTTCGATGGCGACAGGTGGTCGGTGGTGATGTTATCGCCGAGCAGGGCCAGCGGACGCATGTCCGTCAGCGTGCGTTCGCCCGCCAGCGCGCCTTCCCAGTAGGGCGGGCGGCGGATATAGGTGGTCTGCGGTCGCCAGTCGTACAGCGGGCTGACGGCCGGGCCATCGTTGGCTTCGCGCGCGAACATCGGTACGTAGACGGCGCGAAACTGCTCTGGTTTGACGCTGGCCGCGACGATGGCGTCGATTTCCTGGTCCGACGGCCAGATATCGGCAAGCCTGACCGGCTGGCCCCTGGCGTCCGTGCCCAGCACATCGTGCTCGATATCGAAGCGGATGGTGCCGGCAATCGCATACGCCACCACCAGCGGCGGCGAGGCCAAAAAAGCCTGTTTCGCGTACGGGTGGATGCGGCCATCGAAATTGCGGTTGCCCGACAAGACGGCGGTGGCGTACAGATCGCGTTCGACGATCTCCTGCTGGATGACGGGATCGAGCGCGCCCGACATGCCGTTGCACGAGGTGCAGGCGTAGGCGACCACGCCAAAGCCGAGCTTTTCCAGTTCCGGCATGAGACCGGCTGCTTCCAGGTACAGGGTGACGGTCTTGGAACCGGGCGCCAGCGAGGTTTTCACCCACGGCTTGCGCAGCAGCCCGCGCGCATTGGCATTGCGCGCCAGCAGACCGGCGGCGATCATGTTGCGCGGGTTGTTGGTATTGGTGCAGCTGGTAATGGCGGCGATGATGCAGGCGCCGTCCGGCATCATTCCCGGCGTATTCTCGACCACGCCGCTGATGCCGCGCGCCGCCAGTTCGCTGGTCGGCACGCGGTTGTGCGGGTTGGAGGGACCGGCGATCGTGCGCACCACGGTGGACAGATCAAAACGCAGCACACGCTCGTACTGCGCCGTGGCGAGTGAGTCGGCCCACAGGCCTGCCTGGCGTGCATAGGTTTCCACCAGTTGCACCTGCTGCTCGTCGCGGCCGGTCAGGCGCAGGTAGCGGATGGTTTGCTGGTCGATGTAAAACATGGCGGCGGTGGAGCCGTATTCGGGCGCCATATTGGCAATCGTGGCGCGGTCGCCCAGCGTCAGGCCGGCGGCGCCTGCGCCGAAAAATTCAAGATAGGCGGACACCACTTTTTGCTGGCGCAGGAACTGTGTGAGCGCCAGCACGGTGTCGGTGGCGGTAATGCCCTCGCCCGGCTTGCCGGTGAGTTCGACGCCGACGATATCGGGCAGGCGCATCCACGAGGCACGGCCCAGCATCACGCTCTCCGCTTCCAGCCCACCGACACCGATGGCAATCACGCCGAGTGCATCGACCATCGGCGTGTGCGAATCGGTACCGACCAGCGTATCGGGAAAGGCCACGCCATCGACGGCCTGAATCACCGGCGACATGCGCTCGAGGTTAATCTGGTGCAGGATGCCGTTACCGGGCGGGATCACATCGACATTTTTAAACGCTTTTTTGGTCCAGTCGATAAAGTGGAAGCGGTCTTCGTTGCGGCGTTCTTCGATGGCGCGGTTTTTGGCAAAGGCGTCGGGATCGAAGCCGCCGCATTCCACGGCCAGCGAATGATCGACCACCAGTTGCGTGGGTACCACCGGGTTGACCAGGGCCGGATCGCCGCCCTGGCTGGCAATGGCGTCGCGCAGGCCGGCCAGATCGACCAGCGCGGTCTGGCCGAGAATGTCGTGGCAGACCACGCGCGCCGGAAACCAGGGAAAATCAAGGTCGCGGCGACGTTCAATTAACTGCGTGAGCGAGGCGTTCAGCGTGGCCGGCTCGCAGCGGCGCACGAGGTTTTCCGCGAATACGCGGGAGGTGTAAGGCAAGGTGGTCCAGGCGCCCGGCGTGATCGCATCGACGGCGGCGCGCGCATCGAAATAATCGAGCGCGGTACCGGGCAAGGGCTTGCGGAAGGCAGTGTTCATCATTGACGCTCGCTGAGTGGAACGAAAGCCAGGTCTTCGGGACCGACATAGTTGGCGCTGGGGCGGATGATCTTGTTATCGATGCGCTGCTCGATGATGTGGGCAGCCCAGCCGGAGGTGCGCGAAATCACGAACAGCGGCGTGAACATGGCAGTCGGCACGCCCATCATGTGGTAGGACACGGCCGAGAACCAGTCGAGGTTGGGGAACATCTTCTTGATATCCCACATCACCGTTTCCAGCCGCTCGGCGATGTCGAACATTTTCATCGAACCGCCCTCTTGCGACAGCTTGCGCGCCACTTCCTTGATCACCACGTTGCGCGGATCGGCAATCGTATAGACGGGATGGCCGAAACCGATCACCACTTCCTTGTTGGCCACGCGGTTGCGGATGTCGGCTTCGGCTTCGTCCGGGTTGTCGTAGCGCTTCTGGATTTCGAAGGCGAATTCGTTGGCGCCGCCGTGCTTGGGACCGCGCAGCGCGCCAATGGCGCCGGTAATGGCCGAATGCAAGTCGGAGCCGGTGCCGGCGATCACGCGGCCGGTGAAGGTGGAAGCGTTGAACTCGTGTTCGGCGTACAGGATCAGCGAGGTATGCATGGCCTGCACCCAGCTGTCGGACGGCTTGACGCCGTGCAGCAGGTGCAGGAAGTGGCCGCCGATGGAGTCGTCATCGGTGTCGGTCTCGATGCGCTTGCCGTTATGGCTGTAGTGGTACCAGTACAGCAGCATGGAACCGAACGACGCCATCAGGCGGTCGGCGATGTCGCGCGCACCGGGGACATTATGGTCGTCTTTTTCCGGCAGCACGCAGCCCAGCACCGACACGCCGGTACGCATCACATCCATCGGGTGCGCCGATGCCGGCAGCGCCTCCAGCGCGGATTTGACCGCCTGCGGCAGGCCGCGCAGCGAACGCAGCTTGGCCTTGTAGCCACGCAGTTCGGCCTCGTTGGGCAGCTTGCCGTGCACCAGCAGGTAGGCGATTTCCTCGAATTCGCAGGTGGTCGCCACATCGAGGATGTCGTAGCCGCGATAGTGCAGGTCATTGCCGGTCTTGCCGACCGAGCATAACGCCGTGTTACCGGCTGCCACGCCGGACAGGGCGACGGATTTTTTCGGTTTGAAGGTCGATTCGGTCATGTCAGGGTCTCCTTTATTTTTTCTGGGCGGCGAACAGGCTGTCGAGCTTTTGTTCGTAGCGGTGATAATCGATGCGCTCATACAGTTCGGCGCGGGTCTGCATGGTATCGAGCACGTTCTGCTGGGTGCCGTCGCGGCGGATCGCGCCGTAGACATTTTCAGCGGCCTTGTTCATGGCGCGGAAGGCCGACAGCGGATACAGCACCAGGCCCACGTCGGCGCTGCGCAGCTCATCGACCGTGAACAGCGGGGTGGCACCGAACTCGGTGATATTGGCCAGCACTGGCACCTTGACGGCGGCGGCAAACTGCTTGTACATCTCGAGGCTGATCATCGCCTCCGGGAAGATCATGTCGGCGCCCGCCTCCACGCAGGCGACGGCGCGCGCAATCGCGGCATCCAGCCCTTCCACCGCCAGCGCATCGGTGCGCGCCATGATGACGAACTGCGCATCGGTGCGGGCGTCCACCGCAGCCTTGACGCGATCCACCATTTCCTGCTGCGAGACGATTTCCTTGCCCGGGCGGTGGCCGCAGCGCTTGGCGCCGACCTGGTCTTCGATATGCAGGGCGCCGGCGCCGGCCTTGATCATGGACCTCACCGTGCGCGCCACGTTGAAGGCCGAGGCGCCAAAACCGGTATCGACATCGACCAGCAGCGGCAGCTCGCACACGTCGGTAATGCGGCGCACGTCAGTGAGCACGTCATCCAGACTGGAGATACCCAGATCGGGCAAACCGAGCGAACCGGCCGCCACGCCGCCGCCCGACAGATAAATGGCCTTGAAGCCGGCGCGCTGCGCCAGCAGCGCATGGTTGGCGTTGATGGCGCCAACGACCTGCAACGGCGATTCTTCCTGCACTGCCCGGCGAAACACTGCGCCTGCCGAATATTGAATCATGGTATGCCTTTCAATGTTGTATGCGGATTTCTTGTGCAAACATTGTGCCAGCCGATGATTTGATATAAATCAATGACTTAAATCGCTATCGAGTTTCAACGGTGTTTCATTTTGAAACACCTGAAACGCTGTGTTAGAGTTGAAACATGCACCCTTCCCCTCTCTTACCCACCGAGCCGGCGCACAAGACGGTGATATGGACCGTCTCGGTCTCGCGCCTGAGCGACCTGTTCCGCCATATCACGCTCGAATACGACAACCTGGCGACCATCGAACCGATCAACCTCGGCTTCGAGGACGCGGTGCGCCATATCCGCGAACGCCTCGCTACTGAACACTGCGACGCGGTAATCGCCGCCGGCTCCAACGCCGCTTATTTGAAGAGCAGGCTGTCGGTGCCGGTGCTGGTGGCGCGCTTCAGCGGCTTCGACGTGATGCAGGCGCTCGCGCGCGCACGCCGGGTATCGGCGCGCATTGCCATCGTCACCTACCAGGAACGCTTGCCGGAGCTGGCAGAATTTACCGCCACCTTTGGCATCGAGGTGGTACAGCGCACCTATGTCACCGAGGAAGACGCGCGCGACCAGGTGGCAGATCTGAAGGCGTCCGGCATCGAAGCCATCGTCGGCGCCGGACGCATCACCGACCTGGCCGAGGAAGCGGGGCTGACCGGCGTGTTCGTGTATTCGGTGGCCTCGGTACGGCACGCGTTCGACGATGCGCTGGAACTGGCGCGCCTGACCCAGCTCGAAGCAAACCGTGGCCGTGGCAGTGGCAGGAGCAGTGCAAGCGGCACGGTGGTGCAGGATACGCTGCGCGCACGCCACGGCATTACCAACCTGCGCGGCGACTCGCCGGCTATGGAGGCAGTGCGCCAGGCCGTGGTGCTGTATGCCAAATCGCCGGCCACGGCGCTGATCGAGGGCGAAACCGGCAGCGGCAAGGAGCTGGCGGCGCAGGCGATCCACCGCGAGGGGCAGCGCAGCCCCGGCCAGAACCGGCCTTTCGTCGCCGTCAATTGCGGCGCACTTGCCGAGTCGCTGCTGGAGTCCGAGCTGTTTGGCCACGAGGACGGCGCATTTACCGGCGCACGGCGCGGCGGCCACGCCGGCCTGTTCGAGGCGGCCAACCACGGCACCCTGTTCCTGGACGAGATCGGCGAAATGCCGCTGGCGCTGCAAACGCGCTTGCTGCGCGTGCTGGAAGAACGCCAGGTGGTGCGCGTGGGCGGCACGCGGCCGATTGCCATCAATGTGCGCATCATCAGCGCCACCCACTGCGATCTTGCGCAGCGCGTGCGCGAAGGGCGCTTTCGCGCCGACCTGTTTTACCGCCTGGCCGTGCTGCGCCTGGCGCTGCCGCCGCTGCGTGAGCGCCAGCAGGACATTGCGGCGCTGGCCGAATGGTCGCTGAGAAATGCGCTGGCGGCGCTGGGCGCACGCCCGCACCCCGACCTGCGCGCCGAAATCGCCGCTTGCGCACCGCTGCTGCAGCGCTACGACTGGCCCGGCAATGTGCGCGAACTGCGCAACCTCGGTGAACGGCTGGCGCTGTTTCTGGCGGCCGAGCCGCTGCAGGCGCTCACACCAGCGTTTGTGCTGGGCGTGGCGCCGGAGCTGGCAGCAGTCACACCCACGCCTGCTTCAGTGCCTATGGCAGCATCAGCGGGATTGTCTGGCGCCAGCCAGCATACCGGCGCCGCGCCATCTTTTGCCACGCACCAGCCGGAAAGCGCCACGGCGGTGCTGGCGCGCTTTGGCGGCAGCCGCGACAGCGCCGCCCGCTATCTCGGCATCAGCCGCACCACGCTGTGGCGCAGGCTGCGCGCAGAAAACGGCGACCGCTGAAAACTCAGCGCGCCTTGACCGGATACGCCGGCCGTTGCGGACGCACCGGCGGGTTCTTCGCCAGTTCGGCCTTGATCACCTCGATGGCTTTTTCCAGCTGCGGATCGCGGCCGGCGATCACGTCGGCCGGGTTCTGCTCGACTTCGATGTCGGGCGCCACGCCTTCGTTCTCCACGCCCCAGCCGCCCTCGCGGGTCCAGAAGGCGATATTGGGCGCCGTGATGACGCCGTCGTCGAGCAGGAGCGGGAAGCCCAGTATGCCCACCAGGCCGCCCCAGGTGCGCTTGCCGATCAAAGGCCCCATCTGGTTCTTGCGGAACATCCACGGCAGCAGGTCGCCGCCGGAACCGGCGGTTTCATCGATCAGCATGGCGCGCGGGCCCTGGATTGAGGCCGATGGCGTCTTCATGTCGGCGCCGTAGCGCATCGCCCACCAGGCGATTTCCTTCTTCTGCAGGATCTCGATGTAGTAGTCGGCCACGCTGCCGCCGCCGTTGAAGCGCTCATCGATGATGACCGCATCCTTGTCGGCCTGCGGATAGAAGTAGCGCTTGAAGTAGGTGTGGCCGAGCGCCGCCGTGTTGGGCACGTACACGTAAGCCACCTTGCCGCCGGTGGCGGCGTTGACCTTGCGGATATTCCCCTCGATCCAGTCGCGGTTGCGCAGCGCATCTTCGGTGGGGACCGGCACCACGGTGATGGTGCGCGACTTGCTGCCGTCGGCATTCGGCCCCACGGTGATATCGACTGCCTTGTTGGCGGTGTTTTCAAAGGCGCTGTACACGTTGGTCGGTGCGCGCAGCTCACGGCCGTCGACGGCCAGCAGATATTCGCCGGCCTTGACGTTCAGGCCAGGTTCCGTCAGCGGGGCGCGCAGCGCCGGATTCCAGTTCAGGCCACCATAGATTTTGCTGAAGCGGTAGCGCCCTTCGCTGATCTCGTAGTCGGCGCCCAGCAGACCACCGGGTACGCTCTTGCCGGTGTTGAAGAAGTCGCCGCCACCGCCGTTATGGTGGCCCACGCCCAGCTCGCTGCACAGCCACTGGATCAGGCGATTGAGGTCGGCGCGCGACGACAGCTCGGGCAGGAACTGCGCATACTTCTGGCGCATCTTGTTCCAGTCGGCGCCGTGCATATTCGGGTCGTAGAAAAAGTCGCGGTTGATGCGCCAGGCTTCGTTGAAAATCTGCGTCCATTCGGCGCGCGGATCGGCGCGCACTTCAATCGCCTCGACCTTGATGCGGCCCTCGAACGGCAGCAGCTGCTTGGCGCCGGCGCTGCCCATGGCCCACGCCTCGCGCAGGCGATAAACGATTTTCTTGCCGTCGGCAGAAATCTCGTACTCGTTGACCTCCGGCGAAATACTCTCGGCCTTGCGGTCCTTGAGACTGAAGCGCTGGATGGCTTTTTTGCCGTCGGTCTCGCGCAGGAAGAATATCTGTCCGGCCTCGCCGGCCTGCAGGTCGGACAATTGCGCGGCCGGCACCGGCAAATCGACGATGCGTGTGTCGATGCCGTCAAAGTCGATGGTGACGGGCGCTACCCTGCCTACCGCCACTTTCGGGTCGTCGGCGCTGCGCGGGTCGGCCGTAGCATCGGCTTTGTCGGCTTTGTCGGCCTTGTCGTCTTTGCCCTTGGCTTTGGCGTCGTCGGCGCCAGCCAGTTCTTTCTTTTCCGGCAGCGGCGGACGCGGCGCCACGGCGGCGCCCTTTTCTTCGTCGCTCTCCTTGATCAGCGGCGACGGCAGGTCGCGCCGCAGCACCGCCATCCAGATCGTGCGCGTGACCAGATTGTCCTGGTTCTGCTGCGAGAACCAGTTATTGCTGGGGCCAGCGTTGGTGGACGCGAAGAAGTACAGGTATTTGCCGCTCTTGTCGAATACGGGATTCACCACGTCGGACAGGCCGTCGGTCACCGGCCATGATTTTTTCTGCTCGAGCGAATAGATGTAGGCGCTGCGCGTGTAAGTCATGGAATTGAGCGCATAGGCGATCCAGCGCGAGTCGGGCGCCCAGGCGGCGCGCAGCGTCTTGTTGACGCCATACAGCGGCTCGCTGGCGATCTTGCTGATCGCGCCCGAGGCCACGTCGAGCACGTACAGCGTCCAGGAATTGTCGGTGTAGGCGATCTTTTTGCTGTCGGGCGACCAGACCGGGTTGTCATAAAAGCCGGCGCCGGTCAGCTTGTACTTGCGCGGCTCGCCCTTGCCGTCCTGGGCGCGGATATGCAGCGCATACTCGCCCGACTCATCGGAAAAATACGCCACCGCGCGGCCATTGGGCGACCAGGCCGGCGAGCGTTCATGCACGCCCGGCGTTTGCGTCAGGTTGCGCACATCGCCCTTGTCGGCCGGGATGGTGACGATCTCGCCGCGAAACTCGTAAGCGATGCGTGCGCCCGACGGCGACACCGAGCTGTCGCGGATGTATTTAGGGCCGCTGACCCAGCGGGGCCGCGACTGGCCAAGGTCGCTCGATACGCCGATGGTCAGCTTGCGCGCCTGCCCCGTCGCCAGGTCGAGCGTGTGCAGATAGCCGGCCTGCTCGTAGACGATGCGGTTGCCGGCGGCGCTGGCGTTCAGCACCGGGAAGTCGCGGTGGCGCGTCAGCGCGCGCACGGCGCGGGTTTTCACGTCGTAGGCATACAGATTGAATTCACCGTCGCGGTCCGAGCGGAAGTAGATGGTGTCGCCGATCCACATCGGATCGACGTCATTGGAATACGTGGCCGGCTGCGGGATTTTCAGCACCGATTTGTCGCTGCGGTTGAACAGCCACAAAATCGAATGGGTGCCACCGCGGTAATGCTTCCACTGCAAAAACGCCGGCGAAAACGGGTTGTAGACGATGCGCTGTCCATCGGGCGACCAGGTGGCGCGCGCGGCATTGGGAATTTCCAGCTGGGTCTCGACGCCGCCGGCCACCGGCACCGTGAACAGTTTGCGGTAGCGGTTGTTGAACGCCGCGCGCGGCGAGGTAAACATCACCGCCTTGCCATCCGGCGTAAAGCCCTGCACCGTATCCACGCCCGGATGCCAGGTCAGGCGCCGGGGCACGCCACCTTCCACCGGCAGCAGGTAGACGTCGGTATTGCCATCGACATTGGCGCTGTAGGCCAGCAGCGTGCCGTCCGGTGAAAACTGCGGGTTCGATTTGTCGCCGGGATCGGCCGTCAGGCGGCGCGGCGCGCTGCCATCGGGATTGGCGATCCATACATCGCCCGCATAGATAAAAGCCAGGTGGCGCGCCGACAGCGCCGGCGCCGTCAACATGCGGGTGTCACTGGTGCTGGGCATGGCGTGGGCGGTCACGCTCAGCAAGGTGGTGGCGGCAGCGGCCAGCAGGCGCTTCAGATGCATTGGATCTCCAGGCTGCCGGCTTGGCTGGCAGTACAAGTTGTCATAAAAAACGATTTTGGCACAGGTCAAACTGTTGCGGTGGAAAACCTGCGGCCCCGTTCAGGCGTCAGCCTACAGACGGAAAAAAGCCCGCGCCACTTGCGTGGGGCGGGCTTTTCAGAAAGCCGGAGCTTATTCGACTTCGACCGTTTCAGGCGGCGTGGTGGGCGCTGCGTCGGGCGGCTCGGGGAACTCGAGCTTGACCACGTCCTTGTCGTCCAGGTCCACGGTCACCTTGCCACCGCTGACCAGACGGCCAAACAGCAGTTCGTCGGCCAGCGCCTTGCGGATCATGTCCTGGATCAGGCGCGACATCGGCCGTGCGCCCATCAGCGGATCGAAGCCTTTTTTGCCAAGGAACTTGCGCAGTTTCTCGCTGAAGATGGCTTCGACTTTTTTCTCGTGCAGCTGCTCTTCGAGCTGCATCAGGAATTTGTCCACCACGCGCAGGATGATTTCTTCGTCCAGCGCGCGGAAGCTGATGATGGCGTCGATACGGTTGCGGAACTCCGGCGTGAACATGCGCTTGATGTCGCCCATTTCGTCGCCAGCCTGCTTGGAGTTGGTGAAGCCGATGGTGGCCTTCTGCAAACTCTCGGCGCCCGCATTGGTAGTCATGATGATGATCACGTTGCGGAAGTCCGCCTTGCGGCCGTTGTTGTCGGTCAGCGTGCCATGGTCCATCACCTGCAGCAGAATGTTGAAAATGTCCGGGTGGGCTTTTTCAATTTCGTCGAGCAGCAGCACCGCGTGCGGCTTCTTGGTGATCGCTTCGGTCAGCAAACCACCCTGGTCAAAGCCAACGTAACCTGGAGGCGCACCGATCATGCGCGACACCGCGTGACGTTCCATGTACTCGGACATGTCGAAACGGATCAGCTCAATGCCGAGGATAAAGGCCAGTTGCTTGGCCACCTCGGTTTTGCCGACACCGGTCGGACCCGAGAACAGGAAGGAGCCGATCGGCTTGTCAGCCTTGCCCAGGCCGGCGCGCGCCATCTTGATGGCCGAGGCCAGCGCTTCGATGGCCGGATCCTGGCCGAACACCACGTTGCGCAGGTCGCGGTCGATGGTTTGCAGCTTGCTGCGGTCGTCCTGGTTGACGGTTTGCGGCGGAATCCGGGCGATCTTGGCGATGATGTCCTCGATCTCGGATTTGCCGATGGTTTTTTTCTGCTTGGACTTGGGCAGAATGCGCTGCGCTGCGCCGGCTTCGTCGATGACGTCAATCGCCTTGTCGGGCAGGTGACGGTCGTTGATGAAGCGCGCCGCCAGTTCGGCCGCCGTGGACAGCGCCGACGACGTGTACTTGACGCCGTGGTGCTCTTCAAAGCGCGACTTCAGGCCACGCAGGATCTGCACGGTCTGCTCGACGGTAGGCTCGTTGACGTCCACTTTCTGGAAGCGGCGCGACAGCGCATGGTCTTTTTCGAATACGCCGCGGAACTCGGTGTAGGTGGTGGCGCCCACGCACTTGAGCTGACCGTTGGCCAGTGCCGGCTTGAGCAGATTCGATGCGTCGAGCGTGCCGCCCGAAGCCGAACCGGCGCCGATGATGGTGTGGATCTCGTCGATGAACAGGATGCCCTGCGGGTTGTCCTTGAGCTGCTTGAGCACGGCCTTCAGGCGCTGCTCGAAATCGCCGCGATACTTGGTACCGGCCAGCAGCGCGCCCATGTCGAGCGAATACACGACCGAATTTTGCAGGATTTCCGGCACATCGCCCTGGGTGATGCGGTAGGCCAGGCCTTCGGCAATCGCGGTCTTGCCCACGCCGGCTTCGCCCACCAGCAGCGGGTTGTTCTTGCGGCGGCGGCACAGGATCTGAATCACGCGGTCAACTTCTTCCTCGCGGCCGATCAGCGGATCGATCTTGCCGTCGGCGGCCGACTTGTTGAGGTTCTGGGTGAACTGGTCGAGCGGGCTTTCCTTGCTCTGGTTTTCACCGGCCGGCGCGCCCTCTTCCACGCCCTCGGACGCCTTGGCGGCGTCGGACTGCTGGTCTTTGCGCACACCATGCGAAATGAAGTTGACCACGTCGAGACGCGTAACACCCTGCTGGTGCAGGTAATACACCGCGTGCGAGTCCTTCTCGCCAAAGATGGCGACCAGCACATTGGCGCCAGTGACCTCTTTTTTGCCGTTGGAGGCTGACTGCACGTGCATGATCGCGCGCTGGATCACGCGCTGGAAACCGAGCGTCGGCTGGGTATCGACTTCACCGGTGCCAGGCACCGTCGGCGTGTTGTCGCCGATGAAGTTGGTGAGCGTCTTGCGCAGATCTTCAATGTTGACAGCGCATGCGCGCAACACTTCGGCAGCCGAAGGGTTGTCCAGCAGTGCCAGCAGCAAGTGCTCTACCGTGATGAATTCGTGCCGTGCCTGCCGTGCTTCGACAAACGCCATGTGCAAACTTACTTCCAATTCCTGCGCAATCATACTTCCTCCATCACGCATTGCAGGGGATGCCCCGCCTTGCGTGCGTGCGTTAAAACGAACTCCACTTTGGTACAGGCTATATCTTTTGAGAACACCCCACACACTCCTTTGCCATAGCGATGAACACTGAGCATGATCTGCGTGGCTGTTTCACGGTCTTTGTTGAAATACTCCTGGATGATCGCCACGACGAACTCCATCGGCGTGTAGTCGTCATTGAGCAACGACACCTGATACATCGGTGGCGGTTTCAGCGCTTGTCGCTCCAAAAGAGTTTCGGTGTCATGCTTGGTTGCCATACGCTTATATTCTAATGCTTTCGGGGTTGATGCAATGTGCATTTCAGCATGCACATCCAATTGTTTCCATCTTACGCGTTTTCTTAACTTGCCGCAGATGGCATCCGCTTCGCCAAATGCAAGAGTTCATTCATCATTATCTGATCGACAATGTATCGCTTTGTACCCAAAAGTAGCAAAATGCCCACAAATCCGCTTGACTTTCAAAATTGGTCCGCTAACAATGCGTTATCGGCTGCGTGCAGAAATGTACATGTTGATAAGAAGTGAGGCGTGAGGAGGGGCAAGAAGCTTCTTGCCTTTATGGCTCGTGTGATCCGTTTTAATTTTGAAAGTTCTTTTATGGCAACAGGTACTGTTAAGTGGTTCAATGATTCCAAAGGTTTTGGCTTCATCACTCCAGATGACGGCGGCGAAGATTTGTTCGCGCACTTCTCCGCAATCAATATGAACGGTTTTAAGACCCTCAAAGAAGGTCAAAAAGTTCAATTCGAAGTCACGCAAGGCCCTAAAGGCAAGCAAGCTTCCAACATTCAGTCGACGTAATTGCACGTGACTGGTGTAAAAAAAGCCCCGCCTGCGGGGTTTTTTTTCGTCCATGCAGTGGATTGCCGGTTAAAAGTGTTGTAGTAGCGCTGCACTCATTGCAACCACTGCCAACTTTGATCGACCCGGCGCAGCCCTCAGGCCAGCGACGCCAGTTGTTCGAGCGTGGCCGGATACTTTTGCACCAGGCGGATCAGCGCCGTGGCCTGCGCATTCGGCCTGGCCCTGCCCTGCTCCCAGTTTTCCAGCGTTCTGGCGTTGGTGCGCGAGTACATGCAAAAAGCCCCGGCCCCGAATGGGCGCGTGGCGCCACGCCAGCTTTCGGCAAAGCTTACTCCATGTTTTCAATCATCACATCACCAAAGCCCGAGCACGATACCTGGGTGGCGCCATCCATCAGGCGCGCAAAATCGTAGGTGACTTTTTTCGAGATAATGGCGCGCCCCATCGATTTGATGATCAGGTCGGCCGCCTCGGTCCAGCCCAGGTGGCGCAGCATCATTTCAGCCGACAGTATCAGCGACCCCGGATTGACGTAGTCCTTGCCCGCATACTTGGGCGCGGTGCCGTGGGTAGCCTCGAACATGGCTACCGAGTCGGACAGATTGGCGCCGGGCGCAATGCCGATGCCGCCGACCTGCGCGGCCAGCGCGTCGGAAATATAGTCGCCGTTCAAGTTGAGGGTGGCGATCACGCTGTACTCCGCCGGACGCAGCAGGATTTGCTGGAGGAAGGCGTCGGCAATCGAATCCTTGATGACGATATCCCTGCCGGTTTTGGGATTCTTGAACTTGCACCATGGGCCGCCATCGATCAGCTCGGCGCCAAACTCCTGCTGCGCCAATTCATACGCCCAGTCACGGAAGCCGCCTTCCGTGTACTTCATGATGTTGCCTTTGTGGACAATCGTCACCGAAGGCTTGTCGTTATCGATGGCGTATTGAATCGCCTTGCGCACCAGGCGCTGCGTGCCCTCGACCGACACCGGCTTGACGCCGATGCCCGAAGTGCTCGGGAAGCGGATCTTGCTGACACCCATTTCCTTGACCAGGAAATCAATCAGTTTTTTGGCGCCCTCGGAACCCTGTTGATACTCGATGCCAGCATAAATATCTTCCGAGTTCTCGCGGAAAATGACCATCTGGGTTTTTTCCGGCTCCTTGACCGGAGACGGCACGCCAGCAAAGTAACGCACGGGCCGCAGGCACACGTACAAATCGAGTTGCTGGCGCAGCGCCACGTTGAGCGAACGGATGCCACCGCCCACCGGCGTGGTCAGCGGGCCCTTGATCGACACCACGTAATCCTTCAGCACCGCCAGGGTTTCCTCCGGCAGCCAGACATCGGGACCATACACCCTGGTGGCTTTTTCGCCCCCGTAGATTTCCATCCAGCTGATCTTGCGCTCACCGCCGTACGACCTGGCCACGGCAGCATCGACCACCTTGATCATCACCGGCGTAATGTCGAGACCGGTACCGTCACCTTCGATGAAGGGAATGATAGGGTTGGCAGGTACGTTCAGGGAAAAATCGGCGTTGACGGTGATTTTCTGGCCGTCCGCAGGAACGGTAATATGCTGGTACATCGTGAACTCCTCATGGACGCTGTGGACGCTGTAGTCGCTGGCGAAACAGCATACAATGCTGCTCCCGGGCGAAGGTCTGATAACCGGTCTTCTATAAGACATAAGACACTGTTTCGCATTATGCACGACTATCATGCGAGGCGCCAGCCTACACCAAACCAAGCCATTGCGTATGTCCCTGATTTTATTTAACAAGCCATTCCAGGTGCTGTGCCAGTTCTCGCCGCAGGATGGCAAGGCCACGCTGGCCGACCATCTGACCATTCCCGGCGTCTATCCGGCCGGCCGCCTCGACTACGACAGCGAAGGTCTGATGCTGCTGACCGACGACGGCAAGCTGCAGCACGCCATCGCCCATCCCGACCACAAGCAAGCCAAGCAATACCTGGTGCAGGTCGATGGCGTGGCGGACGCTGCCAGCCTGGCCAGGCTGCAGGCGCCGATCGATCTCGGCGACTTTACCACCCAGCCCTGCAAGGCAGTGCGCATTGCCGAGCCAGAATGGCTGTGGCCGCGCCACCCGCCAATCCGCCAGCGCGCCGACCAGCCTACCAGCTGGCTGGCGATCACCTTGCAGGAAGGGAAAAACCGCCAGGTGCGGCGCATGACGGCAGCCGTTGGCTTGCCAACGCTGCGGCTGGTGCGCAGTGCGATTGGCGGCTTTTCGCTAGCCACTCACCCACTGTTCCCAGGCGAGTGGATAAAAGTAGACTAAAATAGATGTCACTAAATTAACGATAAAATATACACAATAAAGGTGTTAGAATTTTATGATTCTGGCAGCATGTCCAGCGTCGTAAAGGCAAACACCATGAATCACAGTGCATCCCCGCTTGCAACGCACTCCTCTGCGAACCTTCCCTGGCTGGATGGCCTGCGCGGCCTGGCAGCTTTGTGGGTACTGTTGCACCATATCCAGATACTGGTGGGGGCGCCCCATGTAGCTGTGGTGTCATGGGGTGAACTGGCAGTCGACCTGTTCATGCTGATGTCGGGTTTCCTGATGGCGCACCACTACATCGCCCGGAAGAACAGCGAACCCTGGAACCACAGCGGCACTGTGCTGCAATTCTGGCTACGCCGCTTTTTCCGCATTGCGCCGCTGTACTACCTGGCGCTGCTGGCAGCCCTGCTGCTGGGGCCGCAAATGGGACAATTCCGCGCCGAGATCGCCAGCGTCTGGCCGTGGACTAGCAGCGCGCCAGAGCGTTACCTGGACCAGAGCCTGGAAAACATTTTGATGCACGTCAGCTTCCTGTTCGGCTTTTCGCCGTATTACGCTTTTCGTACGGCATTGCCAGACTGGTCCATTGGCCTGGAAATGCAGTTTTACCTGTTCTTTCCCTTCATTATGCTGCTCATGGCGCGGCTGTCACCGCTCGTTGCCACCGGGGTGATGGTCGCCATCTACATGGCGGCCCGGCTGTTGTTCCGCGATTTTATCCATGGCTTCCCGATGCCAGCCTTCCTGCTGCTCAAACTCTACGTTTTTCTGATCGGCATCTGGATCGCCCAGGCACGCGCCGAGCGCAGCATGCTGCGCGGCCTGCTGGCCGGTGTCGCGCTGGCCTTGCTGTGGATGCTACTGGAACGTAACGTGGTTGCCGTAGCCAGGGTAGCACTGGTGATTGCCCTGTTCTACCTGATGAACAACGGCACCCTGCCAGGCAGTAGCCTGCTGGCTGGCGCGACCGTACGCGTGCGGACCATGCTGTCGAACCGGCTGGCCGTGTTTATGGGCGAGACCTCCTACAGCGTCTATCTGGTACACCTGCTGATTGTGATACCTGTAAGCGCGCTGTGCTCACGCCATCCCGGCTACCTGACCCTGCACGCGGCAGCGCGCATGGCGGTGGTCACGGCCGTCGCACTGCCAATCAGCTACCTGGTTGGCTGGGTGCTGTTTAACACGGTCGAGAAGAAAGGCATCGCAGCAGGCAAGCGCTTGCTGCACAAGCTTAAGATGGGCCGAAAAGTCCCGGCGTAACGGAGACATCAGGCAGGCAATATCGAAGACCGCCCCGGTCTATTGCGGCTTTCAACCGGCCAGATAGGAAAAAACCCGCACTGACCAGGTCAGTGCGGGTTTTTGCTGCAATTCCTGCTGGAGGAATTAAGCGGCGGCCAGTGCTTTCACAGCAGCTGCCAGACGGCTCTTGTGGCGAGCTGCCTTGTTTTTGTGGATGATTTTCTTGTCAGCGATGCTGTCGATGGTCGACACCGATTTCTGGAAGATTTCGGTTGCAGCAGCTTTGTCGCCAGCCTGGATCGCTTTGCGAACAGCTTTGATCGCGGTGCGCAGGGTCGAACGTTGCGACGAGTTGTGAGCGTTTTGTTTAACTGCCTGACGAGCACGTTTGCGCGCTTGTGCGGTATTTGCCATGGAATTTCCTAAAATAAAGGTAGTTTGCAAACATTATTGTTTGCCAAACAGGTCGTTCGTGTGCCGAACCAAGTGAGTCAAACTGCTGCCTGCCAAACATAATTGTCTGCATAACAGAATTCTGTACAGCCAGCGATTATAGCGATATTTTTCGTTGGTAGCAACTATAATCACGCCCTATGAACTTGCTCAAAACTCTAGCCGCCATTTCCAGCATGACCATGCTGTCCCGTATCACCGGGTTGTTGCGTGACATTTTGTTTGCCCGCGCCTTTGGCGCCGGCGGCCTGACGGACGCCTACAACGTCGCCTTCCGCCTGCCCAACCTGCTGCGCCGGCTGTTTGCCGAAGGGGCGTTTTCGCAAGCGTTCGTGCCCATTCTATCGGAGTACAAGAACCAGCGCACGGCCGAAGAAACCCGCAGCCTGGCCAACCATGTCGGCACAACGCTGGTATGGGCCACGCTGGTGGTGACGGTGATCGGCATCATCGGCGCGCCGGCGCTGATGCTGGCCGTCGCCGGCGGCCTCGATCCGGCAGCGTTCGACGCCGGCGTGTGGATGACGCGTTTGATGTTCCCCTATATTTCCTTCATGGCCTTCGTGGCGCTGGCCGGCGCCATCCTCAACACCTGGAGCCAGTTCAAGATTCCGGCGTTTACACCGGTGCTGCTGAACCTGGCGTCGATTGCCGCCTCGCTGTTCTTGCAGCAACACCTTGAGCAACCGATTTACGCGATGGCGATTGCCGTCTTTGTCGGCGGTGTGCTGCAGGTGGCGATCCAGATTCCGGCGCTGGTCAAAATCGGCATGTTGCCACGGCTGTCGTTCAACCCGGCCAGCGGCCTGCGCGATCCGGGCGTACGCCGTGTGCTGAAAAAAATGGGACCTGCCGTGTTTGCCGTCTCGGCGGCGCAAATCAGCCTGCTGATCAACACCGGCATCGCTTCGCGGCTGGCCGAGGGCAGCATTTCCTTCCTTACCTATGCCGACCGCCTGATGGAGTTCCCCACCGCACTGCTGGGCGTGGCGCTCGGCACGATTCTGCTGCCCAGTCTGTCCAAGGCCAACACCAGCGGCGACCGCGAAGAATACTCCGCCCTGCTCGACTGGGGCCTGCGCCTGACCTTTTTGCTGGCCATGCCGGCCGCCGTCGGCCTGGCCACGCTGGCCGAACCATTGATTGCCACGCTGTTCCAGAACGGTAAATTCACGGCCGCCGCCGCCCAGGCCTCGGCCGAGCCGCTGATTGCCTATAGCGTGGGCCTGCTCGGCATCATCCTGGTCAAGATCCTGGCGCCAGCGTTTTATGCGCAGCAGGATATCCGCACGCCGGTGCGCATTGCCGTCGGCGTGCTGATTGCCACCCAGCTCATGAACATGATCTTCGTGCCGCACCTGGCCGTGGCCGGACTGGCGCTGTCGATCAGCCTGGGCGCCTGCGTCAACGCCAGCTTCCTGTTTGTCGGCCTGCGCAAGCGCGCCCTGTACCAGCCCAAGCCGGGCTGGCCGCTGTTCTTCGCCAAACTCGTCATCGCCTGCGCCCTGATGGGCGCCACCGCCTGGTACGGCGCCGGCCTGGTGGACTGGCTAGCCATGCAGCAGCAAACACTGCTGCGCGTGGGCGCGCTGTTCCTGGTGATCGGCGTGTGCTGCGTGGTCTACTTTGGCGCCTTGCTGGCGATGGGCTTCCGCCCGCGCGATTTCAAACGCATGGCGCGCTAGTCTTTGGTCGGTGCGGCCGGTGGCTCGGGCTCGGGCTCCGGTTCGGCCGGGGGTGGCGGCGGTTCTGGCTCCGCTGGCACGTCAGAGGGCTGCGGTTGCGGTTCCACCGGCGCTGCCGGCGCCGGGGTCTGCCCATGCTGCATGCCCGGTTGCAAGCCGGGCTGGATACCTGGCTGAATACCCGGCTGAATACCCGGCTGCAGCCCGGGCTGCGCGCCCGGCTTGCCACCCGCTGGCGCAGCGTTGGTTGGCGCCGCCAGGGTGCTGGCGCCAAAGCGCCAGTCCGATATTTTCTGCTTGCCCGCCAGCGACTGGAAGCGCGGTTCGAAATTGCCCACCTTGATCGGCTTGGCGTCCGACAGGCTGTAGATCGCCATGATGCCGGTCTTGTCGCCCAGGTAGACCACGCCCCACTCGTCGCGCCCGGTCATGGGATCGACGAATACCTTGCGCAGGTGGCGGCGCGGCGTGGGAAAGCGCGGGTCGCGCAGCAGTTCCTTGAACGACGGCGGCTGGGTGCTCTGCCCGGCCGGGGTGGCGTCGGCATAGCTTTGCAGGGCGTCGCTGAAGGCGGCGCCGATGCGCAGCAGTTCCTGTTCGGCCTTGCTGCGCTGGATCGAGGCGCCCAGCTTGAGGGTGGTGGCGGCCACCAGGCCGATGATCGCCACCAGGATGATCAGGCTCAGATAGGTAAAGCCGCCGGCGCGGCGCAAACGCTGGCGCCGCATCACCAGTCGGCGTAAGGCTTGCCGCTGCGGTCGTTGCCGGGGGCGCCGCTCTTGATGTCGTAGACGCTGCCGCGCAGGCCGTCGGCAGGCGCGATGATGATCCAGGTGCTGTCGCTGCCGGTGACGGGGTCGATCGGCAGCGCGCGCAGGTATTTTTTTTCCACCAGCTGTTCGAGCGAATCGGGATAGCGGCCGGTGTCGCCGTAAAACTGCTCGATCAGCGAGCGCACATTGCGCAGGTTATCGGACAGCACCACTTCCTTCGACTTGTCCACGCTGGGAAAATAGCGCGGCACCGCCAGCGTGAGCAGCAGAGCCACGATGCCCAGCACCACCAGCAGTTCGATTAAGGTAAAGCCCTTGGTCTTCATGGTCACCACTTCTTGTAAGGCACGCCATTCAAGCCGGTTAACTCGCTCTGGCTGTAGATATCGTACACGTCCTCGCCCTCGCGCGGATCGTCGGCCTCGCTGGCGTAGCTGCGCTTGCCCCAGCTCTGCGCCGCACTGAGCGAGCTGTCCGGGTTGAACGGATCGCGCGGCACACGGCGCAAAAAGTAGATCTTGCTCTGCTTGGGGTTTTGCAGGTCAGGCACACCGTCCACCAGCAGCTCCAGCGTTTTCGGATAGCCAGTGGAAGTGACGCTGCGGGTTACGCGCCCCTGTTCGTAGGCGAGCTTGTAGGCATCGATGGCGCTGCGCACCTGGTGCAGCGCCTCGCGCAAATCCTGCTCCTGGCGGCGCTGCACCACGATCTGCGCGGTGGGAATCACCAACGCGCTGAGCAGGCCGAGTATGGCCAGCGTGACCAGCAATTCGATCAACGTGAAGCCACGCGTATCGCGCGTGCGCATGCCGGTCGTCCTTGCCATTGGCGCCACCTGCCGCTATTGCTGCACGGGCCGCGGCTGGCCCTGCGATGCCGGCAGCGGCGCCGGCTGGCCGCGCGACAGCGGCACATCCTGCACCGGCGGCGGGATAGCCGGGATATTGTCTTCCGGCGGCGGCGTGGGCGCGCTGGCCGGCGGCGCTTCCGCTTGCGGTTCTGCTTTTGCAGCCGGTGTGCCAGTATCGGTCTGCGGCGGCAACGGTACAAGGCGAGGCGCGCCGCCCTGCATGCTGTGCGCTGGCGGCTCAGGCGCAGGCGCTGGTGCAGGCGGCGGCGCCAGCAGCACTGGCGCGGTAGTCGCTGCAGCGGGACGATTGCCCTGGCCCGGCTGTCCACCCTGGCCACCCTGCGCGCCGGGCAAGGCCGGCATCTGCACTGCTGGCCGGGCGCTCATGTCGGGCCGGCGGCGGAAGCTCGCTTCGGTCCCGGCAGAGAACTCCGACACGCTGGCCTCCGGGCGCTGCACATTGCGGATCAGGCGCGGCGTAATCGACAGCACGATCTCGGTTTTCTGGCTGTCGTCGCGCTGGGCGCCGAACAGGCGGCCGAGGATCGGTATATCGCCGGCGCCCGGTATCTTGTTGCCGGTGCCGCGCTCTTCGCTGTTGATCAGCCCCGCCAGCACCTGGTTTTCGCCGTCCTTCAATTGCAGCACGGTGGAAGCCTGGCGCGTGCCGATCTGGTAGGCGGTGCCGCCGTTGCGCGTGGTGAGCGTGTTGACCAGATTGCTCACTTCCAGCTCCACCTTGATTGCCACCTCGTCGTTGAGGTATATGGTCGGCTCCACCTTGAGCGTCAGACCGACATCGACATAGGTGACGTTATCGCTGGCAAAGCCGCCGACGCCCGACGAGACGGTAGTGGTCACCACCGGCAGCTTGTCGCCGATCAGCACGCTGGCTTTCTGCTTGTTGCGCACCCGGATGCGCGGGTTGGCCAGAAGGTTGGAGTCGGTATCGGTCTTGTTGGCATTGATCGAGGCGCCGATACCGGAAAGCAGGATGGTGTCCGGGTTCAGCTCGCGCAGATCGCGTACGGTCACATTGTCACCGCCCACGCTCGACAGCGTGGACAGGCCGATACTGGTCGGCCACTGCACACCGAGGTTCATCAGCGAGCTGCGTTTGACTTCGAGGATTTCCACCTCCAGCATGACTTCCGCTTCCGGCATGTCCTGGGTGGCGATCAGGCGCTCGGCCAGGCGAATCGCTTCGGGGTTGTCGCGGACGATGACCAGGTTGAGCTTTTCATCGATCACGACGTCGCGCGTTTTCAGGATGGTCTTGAGCGTATTGGCCACCTGCTTGGCGTCGGCATTGGCCAGGTAGAAGGTCTTGACCGTCATTTCCTGGTATTCCTTCTGCTTGGCCGCCGTGTTCGGGTAAATCAGGATGGTGTTGGCGTCCATCACCTGCTGCTCGAGCTGGTTGGTCAGCAGCAGGAAGTAAATCGCCGATTCGACCGTGCTGTTACGCAGCAGCACCGTGGTGCGCTGGTCGGTTTTCACATCCTTGTCGAAGACGAAGTTCAGGTTCGAGCGGCGCGAAATCACCTCGAACACCTGCTTCAGTGGCGCGTCGCGGAATTCGATCGTGATCGGCTGCTTGTACGACTTGGCCAGGCCCGATTCGGCCGCCGGCGCCGCCAGCTTTTCGGTCGCCTCGCGCAGCCGCGTGCGCGCCTTGTCGTTAGATGGCGCTTCCGTCAATATCAGGTTGAGTTTTTGCCGCGCCAGTTCATGTTCGCCACGGGCCGCATGTTCGTCGGCGGCCGCCAGCAGCTTGTCGTGGCGCTGCGCGCGTTCGATCGCGCGCAGGCCGGCGCGGGCGCGCTCGTTGGCAGGGTCCAGCGCCAGCACACGGCGCAAGCCCGGCTCGGCCAGTTCCGGCTGGCCGTCCGCCAGTTGGCGTTCGGCCTCGGCGATCAAGCGCTGGGTGGCGCGGTCGCGGGCCTGCAAATAAGCTTTGCGGTACTCGGCATTGCCCGGTTCCGCTTTCACCGCCTGCTGGTACTTGAGCAGGCCCGCTTCCAGCTGGTCCTGCGCCAGCAGCGTATTACCTTCGCGGAAGGCGGTCTGTCCGGCGCAGCCGGCCAGCGCCAATGCCAGCAAGGCAGGCAATAAGGTCGGTAAAGCGGCCCGCCGGCCCAGGTGTTTCAGATGACTCGCCATCAGTCGATTGCTCCAATATTAATCTGTTGTACCTGATTCAACGGCAGGTAGGTCAGGGTCAGCAGCGGCGGCACGATGCGTTCGACCCGGTAGGCGCCGTCGATCACGCTCTGGCTGCGCACCACGTAGGTTTTGTCACCGCGCGCCAGATACACTTCCCAGGCGCCGTCCTGCACCGCCTTGCCGAAGTAGTTATACGGCACCGGCGGCGCCACCGGTGGGGGTGGCGCCGCATTGGCGGCAGCCTGCTGCGCCGCCGTTGGCGCCGGTGGCGGCGGGTTCCAGTTCTGGCCCTGGAACAGGCCTTCGCCTGCACCAAATGCCGGGTCGCCAGCCTCGCCCACCAGCTCGGCGCGCGGTATCAGGCGCATGATGATGGCCTGCCCGGCAGCGCTTTTATCGTCTTCCCTGCGGCCGCTGCGCGCGGCTGGCGTGTCGGCGGCCGCCTGCCTTTCAGCGCGCTGCACCGGCTCGGCAATGTCCGAGACCGGCGCGTTATCACCGAACACCAGCAAGCCGGCCGCTCCAGCCAGCGCCAGCGCCATGGCGATCTGATAGGGCTTCATGGTGCACCATCCTGCAGATACAGCGTATAGCGCAAGCGCGCTTCCACCTGCGGGTCGCCGATGCTATCGCGCCGCAGGCTGATATCGTCAAGCGCGGCATTGGGCATATCGCGCAGCACCTGAATGGCAAACTGCCACAGCGCCGGGTACGGCCCTTTTACCGGCAGGGTGATCTGGTAAGCCTCCACCCGGCTGGCCTTGTCATACGACGCCTTGTATTCGCCCAGGTTCAGCGCCAGGCCCGATTTGGCTGCCAGGTCGAACAATACCCGGACCTGCTGTTCGGCATGACGGCGCTCGCCCAGCACGGCATAAAAGTCGGCCAGGTTCTGGTTGGCCGAAGGCGGCGTGGGCGCCGCTGCCGCCACCAGCGTGGCTGGCGACGGCAACGGTTGCGCAAGGCGCTGCGCCTGTGCCGCACGCTGCGGCAGCAGCCAGGCCCAGGCAGCCGCACCTGCCAGGCACAAGGCCAGCGCCAGGCATGCAGGCAAACCCAGGCGCGCCAGCGCCAGCCGCGCACGCAGCACCAGCGCCTGCACGGCGCCAGCGTCAAGTTTGCTATCGATCTTGCTCAAGGCCTTAGCCATGCGGCCTCCAGTTGAAAGCGCAAAGGCCGGTTCGGATCGGCATCCTGCACGTCATGGCGCGTCAGCGTGACCGTGCTGAAAGTCTCCTGCTGCTTGAGTGCCGCCACGTAGTCCACCATGTCGTCGCTGGAGCGGGTCTCCGCGGTGATTTTCAATATCTGCTTGCGCGCGTCAGGCTCCAGCGACACCAGCGCCACCGTGCGCGGGGTGGCCGCCGCCACGGCGTCCTGCAGCGTGCGCCACGGCAGGTTCAGTTGCAAAATGGCGCTATTGACGAAACTGGCCTGGGCCTCGGGTATCTCCACCCTGGCCACCTGCACCGGGCGCTGTGACAGCGCCGCCACGCGCTCCTGCAGGCGCCGCTCCTGCTGCGCGCGCTCGCGCTGGCGCTCCACCAGCGCGCTGGCGCCAAAGGCGGCGCTCAGGCACAGCACCAGACCCAGCGCACCCAGCGCCAGCGCGGCCGGATGGGCGTGGAACAGCGTGCGGCGCACGCTGCGTGGCGCAAAGTCGATCCGTATCGGACGCTGCTTCATGCTGCCCCTCCCAGCGCCAGCCGCGCCATGCCCGACAGGGGCGTGACCAGCGCAGCGCCCTTCCGCCCTGCCTGATCAAGCGCTTCGCAGGCAATCAGTCCCGGCGCGTCGGCGGTGCGCGCCCATCCCGGCGGCAACGCGCCGCAGGCCTGCAGCAGCGTGGGCGCCGCCATATCGAGCAGCAGCGCCTCGCGCCGCAGCGTTTGCGTCAGCCAGGCCGGATCGGCGTCAGCCGACGGTGGCAAGGGCAGCGTGCGCACGGCGCGCAGGCCGCCAGCGTCGAGCGGCGCCAGCGTCAGCAATTGTTCATGGACCAGTGCAAACCACGCGCCCGGTTTGATATCGCGGCGCCAGCGGTTCCAGGCGGCGATACAGTGCGGCTCGATGCCGACGATGGACAGTTTGCAGTCGTCCGCTACCGCCTGCAACGATGCCAATAAAGCGCGCGGCACGGCGGCGGCAAAGAACGGTTGCGCCGCATCCCAGTCGGCGCTGATATTCCACGCGGTCGGCGCTTCGCCATACAGGGCCTGGAAGCGCAGGCCGGCCGCCGCTTCCAGATCATCGAGGCGGGTGGCGCCGGGCGGCGGCGTCACGCGCCACAGGCGCACCAGTTCGTCGGCCAGTACCAGCGCCGCCGGCCAGCCGGCCAGTTGCTGTTCACCGAGCAGCGCGCGCAGGGCGCTGGCGATGGCGTCGAATGGATGGGCGGCCGAGGGCGTGATGGCGTGTTCGGCCAGCACCGTGACGGCCTCGCCGCGCCAGCGGCTGACGCGCAGCAGGCTGACCGCGTGGGGCGCGATACCGATGCGCAGCGATTGTCCGATGGTTCTACGCATGCAGGGTCACCCGTTTGATTTCGCTGAGCGTGGTGCCGCCGCGCTTGACCACTTCCAGCGCCGCCATGCGCAGGCTGCGCGTGCCATTGGCGTGCGCCGCCTGCTTGATCTGGCGGATCGGCCGCTTGTCGACGATGAGCTCGCGGATTTCATCGTTCAGCGTGAGAATTTCTGCGATCGAACGGCGTCCCTTGTAGCCGGTGCCGCGGCAATCGCCGCAGCCCGCACCCTGCATGAACAGGTAGTCCCGGGCCTCGGCCCTGCTCAGGCCAACGCTGGCCAGCTCCTGGTCGTCCGGCGTATAGGGCGCGGCGCAATGCGGGCAGTTGATGCGCACCAGGCGCTGAGCCCAGATGCCGTTGAGGGCCGATACAAAAGCATAGGGGTCGATACCCATGTGGGTAAACCGGCCGAACACGTCGAACACATTATTGGCGTGCACGGTGGTCAGCACCAGGTGGCCGGTCAGCGCCGACTGCACGGCGATTTCCGCCGTTTCGCGGTCGCGGATTTCACCGACCATGATCTTGTCCGGGTCGTGGCGCAGGATCGAGCGCAAACCCTTGGCAAAGGTCAGGCCCTTTTTTTCGTTGACGGGAATTTGCAGAATGCCCGGCAATTGATACTCGACCGGGTCTTCGATGGTGATGATTTTTTCGCGGCCGTTGTGGATTTCGGTCAGCGCCGCATACAGCGTGGTGGTCTTGCCAGAGCCGGTCGGCCCGGTCACCAGCAGCATGCCATAGGCTTCGCGCGCCAGCACGCGCAGGCTTTCCAGCGACGGCGCATCAAAGCCCAGCGCTTCGAGCGTGAGCGCGCCGTAGGCTTCGATCATGGCGCGCTTGTCGAGAATCCGGATCACCGCATCTTCACCATGAATGCTGGGCATGATCGATACGCGCAGGTCGATTTCGCGGCCGTTCGCTTCCACCCGGAAGCTGCCGTCCTGCGGCACGCGGCGCTCGGCGATATCGAGTTCGGCCAGCACCTTCAGGCGCGAGATGATCTGTTCGGCCACCTCGATGCCATTGACGGCGGTGGCGTGATCGAGCACGCCGTCCACGCGGTACTTGACGGCCAGGCCGCCAGCCGTGCTTTCCAGGTGGATGTCGGAGGCGCCCGCCTTGAGCGCGTCGTACAGCGTGGAATTGACCAGCCGCACGGCGGGGCTGGCCGCTTCCGAGACCGAGGCAAACGACAGCACGGCGGCGGTCTTGCCGTCGCGCCGGCCCTCGCTGGCGCCGGGCAGCAGCGTATCGGTGGCGCGCGCCGATTCCTCCTGCTTGGATAAATACGCCTGGATATCGGCCTGCAGCGCCAGCCTGAACGCCAGCGGCGCCAGCGGGGTGGCGCGCGCCTGCGTGCCGAGCCAGGTTTGCAGGTCGAGGTTGAAGGGGTCGGCAATCACGCCCACCAGCTGTTCGGCAATGCCCCGCGCCGCGTCGGGCAATACCCGCAGCAGCACGCAGTGGCGCGCCATGGCCTGTGACAGCGGCAACAGCTCGAACGCCGGCGCACAGGCCAGCATGTCGGCTGTTTCCATCATCTCCAGGTCCAGCACCTGCGCCAGCGCGCGCACCAGCAGGCGCGGCTCGGCGCCGGTCAGCCCTTCGAGCTCCTCGACCAGCGTGCGCTTCGATTGCTGGCGCAGGTGGCGCGCGCGGGCAATCACTGCCTCGTCGAGCGTCAAGTCCTGAGCATCGTCATTGTCCTGGCCAGCGTCGTTCCGGTAATACGCTGAATTATCAGCCATCATGACATGTCTCCCGCCAGATCGAAGATCGGCATATACAGCAGCACCACGATGGCGCCAACGATCAGGCCGATGCCGGCCATCAGCAGCGGTTCGAAAGTACGCGTGAAGCGCTCGATCCAGCGCGAAATTTCGCCATCATAAAAAGCCGCCGATTGCGTCAGCATCGGTCCCATGTCGCCCGTGCGTTCGCCCACGCGCAGCATGCGCAGCGAAATCGGCGTGGTCAGCTGGTGCGCTTCAAACGCCGCCGACAGCGGCTGGCCCGCTTCGATGTCGGCACGCGCGGCCTGCAAATGCTGGCGCAGGCCGCTGGACACCATGCCCTGCACCGTTTCGATGGCGTGCACGATGGTGATGCCGCCTTCGCTGAGCATGCCCAGCGTCAGATACAGCCGCGACAGCTCATAGATGCGCACGCGCTCGCCGATGGCAGGCAGGCGGCCGAGCAAGCGCACCACGCCGCCGCTGCGCAGCGTACGCCGCACACCGAGCACCAGCGCGCCCAGCACCAGCGCAATCGCCGCCAGCAGCAGGCCGGTATGCTGGCTGGCGAACTGCCCCCAGTTCAGCATCTGCTGCGACAACCACGGCAGATCGCGGCCAGCGCCCTGGTATACCTCGGCAAAGCGCGGCACCACATAGCCGATCAGGAACATGCTGACACCACCGCCGACCAGCAGCAGGATGCACGGATAGATGGCGGCCGATATGAGCTTGCCGCGCACCAGGTCGATGCGCTGCTGGTAATCGATAAAGCGCGCCAGCGCGCGCGGCAGGTCCGAGGTGCCTTCGGCAGCCTTGACGATGCCGATGTACAGCGGTGGAAACAGGTCGGGCTGCTCGGCCAGCACGGCGGAAAAACGCTGGCCTTCGCGCAAGCCCGCCAGCAGCCGCTCGAGCACGCTGCGGGTAGCCGGGCTGGCTTCTTTTTCCAGCAGCGCTTCCAGCCCCTCGACGATGCCAAGGCCGGCCGTCAGCAGCGCCAGCAGCTCCTGGCTGAACAGCACCAGCGACAGTACACGGCGCTGTCCGGCGCGCCCGACAACGCCTGCGCGCACCGGCGCAATGGCGCTGACGAACAGGCCGCGCGCCTCGACCTGGCGGCGGGCGTCGGCCTCGTCGCGGCCATCGACCAGCAGATGGGAGATGACCATGTCGGCCGACAAAGTGCGTACGTCGAACTGCATGAGTAAGGCGGCCTTCCGTGGCTGTGCGCGAGGATGGGTCGCTTATGGGGAAACGATGTCGGCGTTATCGCCGCTGCCGCCGGGCTGGCCGTCGCGGCCCAGCGAGATAATCTCGAACTCGGACTTGGTGCCCGGCGATTTGTACTGGTATGGATGGCCCCAGGGATCGGGCGGCACCGCTTTTTTCAGGTAGGGACCATTCCACTTGGCGCCTGCCGTAGGCGGCGCCACCACCAGCGCGTTCAGGCCTTCCTCGGTGGTCGGATAACGGCCAACATCGAGCCGGTAGGTGTCGAGCGATTTTTCCAGGCCATCGATTTGCGCGCGGGCGATGGTGACTTCGGATTTGCCCAGTTGCGAAAAATATTTGGGGCCCACGTAGGCCGCCAATAAACCGATGATGACGATGACCACCAGAAGTTCAAGCAGAGTAAAACCACCTGCCCGTGCCTTACGGCTGGCTTCGTGGGCCACCGCCTGCACGCGATTCTTTGCTACTTCCATCCAACTACTCCTTGCCTTACTGGCTGTATTACTTGTTGCGTTGCTTGATACCACCAAGGCTACCATGTGGTTTGCATGGAAGACAACCTTTTTTCATCGACCACACCAGCGGCAGGCGCCCGGTGTTGTCATGCCGCCCGTGCCAGTGGCGCCAACGGCCGTTCGAACAGCCGCAGGGCCGCGCAGCGGGCAATCGCATGGGTACGGTTGGAAACACCAAGCAGCCGGTAAAGGCGTTGCAAATGATTTTTTACGGTCAAGCCGCTGATGCCGAGTATCAGCCCGATCTCGTCATTGCTTTTACCCTCGCGCACCCAGTGCAGAATTTCCGCCTCGCGCGCGCTGACCGGCCGCGCCAGCACGACGGCGCGCGCCTCGGCTTGCTGTTGCAGCAGCCGTTGCAACACCCAGTGCAGCTGCGGCAGCAACAGCGCCAGCACTGCGGCGTAGCGCCGGGCCTGCTCTGCACCATTTTCCGGCAAGCCGAACAGTACCACTGCGCTGGCGCCGCCCGGCAGGCGGCCGCTGCCACTGCCATGCACCAGGGCGTTGGCAAAACCCAGCTCGGCCAGTTCCGCCTGTAGTGCCCGTCGTGCTGCCTGCCCTGCCCCCTGCCCTGCCGCGGCCGGAGTGGCGACTGCGCCATCGAGCATGACTGGCAGCGCCAGCGCAGCGCCGCAATGGCGCACCAGCCGCAATGCCAGGCCATGCTCCCGATCGCTCAACCGGCGCCGCAGTTCCGGCTCGAGCACGGCGCTGTGCTGGCACTCGACCTGCAAGACGTTGTCGTCAAGGCCGAAGGCCAGCGTCACCATGACCTGGTGCGGCAGCAAGGCGCGCAGCGGACCCTGGCTCCACAGGAACAACTGGCGCGGATGCTCGACCGCCAGCGCCGTGGCCATGGCGTGCAGCAGGTATTCCTGTTCCAGCTGGCTCAGGTCCAGCGCCGCATCGACACCGATCACGCGTATGCCTCGCCGGCAACGAAGCGGTAACCACTGCCGCGCACGGTTTCTATGCGGCGCTGGTAGCCGGCCGGCTGCAAGGCGTGACGCAGGCGGCCGACATGGGTATCGACCGTGCGCTCTTCCAGGCAGACAGCGTTGCCCCATACCTGGTCGAGCAACTGGGCGCGGCTGTGCACGCGGCCCGGGCAGCGCATCAGTACATCGAGCAGTTTGAATTCGAGCCGCCCCAGCGCCAGTTGGCGGGCGCCGGCGGTGACCCGCAATGTGTGCGGGTCGAGATGCAGGCCGTCCTGTTCCAGCACTGGCGAAGAGGGCAGCGCCATGATGTGCTGCGGCGCCCGCCGCAGCAGCGCGTGGACGCGCGCCAGCATTTCACGCGGGCTGAACGGTTTGGTCATGTAATCGTCGGCGCCGCCTTCCAGCGCCATGATCTTGTCTGCTTCGCTGTCGCGCGCCGTCACCATCATCAGCGGCAGCGCGCGCGTACTCGGATGGGCACGCAGGCGCTGCACCAGCGCCAGGCCGGACTGTCCCGGCAAATTCCAGTCCAGCAGCAGCACGTCGGGCAGGCGCTGGCCGATCAATCGCAAGGCGCTTTCGGCATCCTCCGTGCAACGGACCGCATGGCCCGCCATGCCAAGGTTAAACGCGATCAATTCCTGGGTGGGACGGTGGGGTTCAATGACAAGGATGTGGGCGGCTGACATGGCGTATCCGTGCAAAAATAGCACTATGCAGCAGGCGCCGAAGAGCTGACTAATATGTTTTATTTTGAATATTTATATCTTGAAACTATAAATCACCTGCCAGCACCACCGCGCCCCCATGACTGAAGGGCGCGGCGATGATCACATCCGCCTCAGGCCCTGCGACGACGCGCCATGCCGCCCAGCAGCGCCAGCCCGGCGCCCAGCATCAGCCAGGTCTGCGGTTCCGGTACGGCGCTGACGGCCGTGCCAATCTGGTTGTTCAGCGGCGTGGCGACTGCGCTGCCCAGCGAAGTCCAGTTCAGCACCACCAGTGCGCCAGCAGGATCGCTGGTGCCTAACTGGTCCATACTGTTGCTGAACAACGACACGGCAAACGCCGAACCGAGCCCGCTGCTTGCCGGATCAAGATCGCCGCTGAAGCTGACCGTGAAGCCGACCTTGCCGCCAAAATTTACTGCGTGGAACAGATCGTTATAGCCGCCCGCACCATCGTTGCCGATGACGTAGCCGGCGCCCAGCGAACCGCTGACATTACCATCCACCAGAACACTGGCAGGATCGCCAAAGCCGCTGAAATTACTCAGGAAGGCTTCGGCGTAAGGCGTGTTGGCATTACCAGGATTAAATTGCATATCGAGCCAGCCGCTGCTGCCATGGCTGGCGACCAGCGAGCTGGTATCGATTTCGATCTGAAACACGGAAGCAGCCGAAGCCAGGCTGGCGCAGGCAGACAAAGCCAGCGCCAGTGCGGCGCGGCGCAGGGAAACCAGGGAGTGATTGAACATCATGATGCTTATCCTTAGAAATTGCCGCTGTAAATAGTCGAGGTATAGCTGATCGCTGCCGTACCGGTTTTGCTGAAGCTCAGCGGGATGGTAACGCTGGCGCCCGGCGCCAGGCTGGCCACACCGGCACTGACGTACGGAGCACCGGCATGGCTGCCGCTGGCATTGGCCAGCGTCACGCCGGCTGGCAGGCCGCTCAGCTTCAATTGCAGCGGACCGCTCAGGGCGCTGCTGCCGGTGTTGGTCACGGTCACGCTGCCGCTCCATTTACCCGTGGCGCGGTTAAGCACGAGGCCGGAACTGACACTGCGCACGCTGGCCGTCACATCGACCGGCGCACCGGCCAGATTCAGGCTCAGCACTACCGGGTCATGGTCCGAGGCACGGTATGGGGCGGCCGTGTACTTGTCTTCCGGCTTGCCATCGGTGTTGTAGTCGAGCACAGGCGGTTCATCGGCGTTGTTATGCCATTCCGCCGCACCCGCCACCTGCGCATTGAGCGCGCTGCTCGCCAGTGCATGGTCGAGATAGCCTGCTTCGCCGTTGAACACGTACGAGTACGGCATCGCGCCGGCGCCGCGCACAAAGCGCTCAAGCTGATTCACAAAACCCTGGTTGACGATGGCCTGGATCGGATCTTCGTGGCCGTAGGCATTGAAGTCGCCGATCAGCAACACGCGTGCGTCGCCACTGGCCGCCACCACCTGCGGCACGAAGGTATTCACCAGGCGCTGGGCCTGTTGCACACGGGTAGCGTTCCAGCAGCTCTGGCCATCGTTCTTGTCACCGTCCACGCTCGATGCCGACGGGCAGCTGCCCTTGGACTTCAGGTGGTTGACGATCACCGAGAACTTGCCGCCGTTGGGCGCCACGAAGGTTTGCGCCATTGGCGGGCGATTGTTGATGCTGTCGCCGTCGGTCAGCGCATTGCCTGCCAGGCGCAGCGCTGCCGGCTTGTAAATCATCGCGACGCGAATGGCGTCGGTACCGGTGGTGACCGGCTGCGGCACTACCGCATAGGTCTTGGTTCCCGGCGCGATCGAGGCGTTGAGCGCATCGACCAGTTGCTGCACGCTGTAGTCGCCGTCGTTCTGGATTTCCATCAGGCCGACCACGTCGGCGTTCAGGGCTTTCAGTTCGCCGACGATCTTGGCGCTCTGGCGCTGGAATTCATTGAGGTTGTCGGCGCCACGGCAGTTCGCACGCGATGGCGCGCTGCTGCCGATGCTGCAACCCCGGCCGGTATTGCCCTCGTGATCGCCGCCATTGGTAAAGGTCGTGAAGTAATTGAGCACGTTGGCGCTGGCCACTGTCACGTTGCCGCCAGCCAGTACCGGCGCCGGTGGGCGCGGATTGTCTTGCGAGAACACGGGCGCCACGGTGGGCTGCAGTTTGAAGGCCACGCCACCGCCACCCTTGGCGCCAAAATCGATCACGCCGGTCAGGCCCGATACCGTATCGCCGGCGCGCAGCGAACCGTCTTCGCCCAGATACGGAATCGTGGCTGGCGCGACAAAAATGCCATCGTCGAGGATGATCTGGCTGCGCGCATTGGCGGCCGTCAGCGCCAGCGCTTCCGGCGTGCCGGGGCGGTAGCGGTTGGTCGGGTTTTCCAGGCGGCCAGCCGACAGTGTCACCTCGCCACGGTCGGCCAGGTACTGCAGTTGCGACACGGTCAGCGTATTGGTAAAGCGCACCAGCATGCCTTCCACCTGGCCCAGGTCGGGATGCGGCAGCGTGATATTGGTCGGCGCAATCGCAATGCCGCCGGCCAGGCGCACGATGCTGGTGGCGTTGGTCAGCTCGGTATACGCGCGGTTGCTGCCGTTCGGGACGTAATCGGTGACGGTGGCGGTAATGCGCACGCGGTCGCCTACCTGCACCGCACCGGCGCCCGCGCCTGGCGTGTAGACAAATACAGCGTCCGAGGTCAGCGGGTCGCCGTCGCCCTGCTCGTCCTGGATGAAGAAGCCGGAACCCACTTTGGCCGTGACCACGCCTTCGGTGGTCTGCGTGGTACCCGCCACCGGGCTGGCGTTACCGCTACCCTGGATTTGCGGAATCGTGCGGGTCACGCCGCCCGGTGCTGCAATCTGCACATTGACCGTGCACTGCGCCTGCTGCGACTGGTCGTTATTGAAACGAATCGTCACCGGGTAGCTGCCTGCGGCCACGCTGGCAGCAACGCTGAGGTTGGCGGTGGCTTCGCCGCCGGCGGCAGGCGCCGCCTGGAAGTCCTGCAGCGAGATGCCGGCGACCGCGCCAGCCGTCACGGCGGCGGCATTCACCACGCCGTCGGCATCGGTCGCGCTCAGGCTGGCGCTGCCGCCCACGCCGACTGCCAGCGACAGGCTGGCCGGGCAGCTCGGCACGATCGGCGGTTCAACCGGCACGCCGCACTGGCGCAAGGGGCTGGCGCTGTTGCGCGGGCTCGGTGCGCCCGTGGTGAAATCGCTGGCGTTGTTGTCGGTATCGGTGCAGCCGCCGTTGGCGCGCAGCGCCGCCGTGGTGTTGGACAGGCCAGGACCGCTGGCGCCCTCGAAACCGCCGGCGTTGTAACCAAACAGATCGACCAGCGTCGGGCCAGAGGGCTGAGCGCCAGTCAGTGCCGTGGCAGACGACGCCAGCGCGACCTTGCCCGAAGTGCCGCTCATGGCGACAGTACCGATCACGTCGGCAGTGGGCAAATCGACCGTGCCGCCAGTGCCAGCCGCTTGCTGGAACAGATAGTACTGGCCTGGCGCCAGCACGGTATTGGCCGGCACGCGGGTCGGGTTCCAGCTGGTGCCAGCGGCGCTGGCGTACTGTACGCTCCAGCCGCCAATATTCACCGCAGCGCCGCTGCGGTTGAAGATTTCGATAAAATCGTTCTTGTAAGTGGCGCCACTGTTACCACCACCGCCATACACCTGGCTGATGACGACCGGCGCCTCGGCCAGCGCGTGGGCGGAAAAGGTTGCCATCGAAGCGGCTTGCAGGGCGGCGGCGATCAGGGTGCGGCGACCCGGGGCGGCGGTGGCCGCCGCAGTGCGGAATGTTTTCATTGTCGGTCTGGATCCAGGTTAACAAAATGTTTTTAATATTGCATTTTGCATATTATTACGACTGGATGACCGTATCATGACAAGCGCTTGATCCGAATGGATCAATCGCCCGCTGCAGTGAAACTCTCAGCGGGCGTAGGGCGCCGCCAGCGGATCGCCGATGAATAGGCCCTGCGCCGGCCAGGCCACGCTGGACCAGTAGGCTTCGATGGCGGTGCGGCCGCTCAGGTATTGCTTGAGCAGCACGGTTGATTGCGGAAATTTTTGCCAGTAGTTGCAGGGCTCGGAGACCGTTCCATAACTGGCCGTGGCCCCGGCCTGCAGCCATTGCAGGCTGCTCATCTGGGCGTCACCGAGCAGATCGCCACCGGTCGAGGTCAGATGGTCGGCCAGCGCACCGGGCAAAAAGCGCAGGGTATCGAGCTTGGGCACACGCACCAGACCGGTGTGGTACAGCATGATGTCCTGCACCCCTTCGAGTACATCGGCGTTGCGGTTGTAGATCGTTACTTCTTTCTGGCGCACCACGCCCGAGGGCGGAAAAAAGCGCGCACGGCTGCTGCGCGCCTGGTCGCTGGTATTCAGGAAATAAGCGCCCGCCTTGGGCAAACTGAATGTGCGTGTGGCGCCGCGCTCGATCACATGCCTGGCCAGCTCGGGCGTATCAATCGGCAACAACATGCTCAGGCGCACGTTGGCCAGTTGTGGGGCATCGAAGAATGCCGTGGGCTTGCCGGGGCCGCAGGGTTTGCTGCACTGGTCGGCATCGAAGCCATTGCTCATGGCCGAGGTAATGCTATTGCACTCGACAGCATACGGTGCCGTCCACACCATCAGGATGGCGCGCGTTTGCGGTGGTAACTGGGCGTCGATTTCCTGGCGCAGTTCGGCAAAATAACGGGCTGACAGGCGGCGCGGCTTGCCCGGTATGCGCACATGCACAATATTGGCTTCCGGTACATGATGGGCCTTGCGATAGAGTTCGGCCACGGCAATGCTGTCCGGCTCTGCGTCGTTGACCACCAGCGCCAGTTGCGCAGCCTGCAGGCGCTCGGCCCCGGCCGGCCGGATGGTCTGGGCCGCAGCCGCCAGGCTGGCGCCCCCCATCACCGCAGCCATTACCCATTGCCCTGTTCGCATTTGTCGCTCCTCGCGCACTTGATCCAGAGCAGATTATAGCGGCAGCACAGTAGTTGCCATAAAAAAACCCGCCAGCGGCGGGTTTTTTACGAGAGGGAAAGCATGCGCCGATATGGCGCCCTTCCCTTCAGCATGTTGCTTAGGCTGCTTTTTTGGCAGCTTTGCGACGGCCAACGAAACCAACCAGGCCCAGGCCAGCCAGCAGCATGGCATAGGTTTCTGCTTCTGGCACAGGGGTGATGTTCATCGAGCCACCGTAGGTGCCGCCTTGGGCGCCCAGCACCTGGCCAGTAACTTTCAGGTAGTAGTTACCGGCGGTCAGGAACGAATTTTCTGGCAAGAACCAGTTATCGTTTTCCTGGGTATGGGTCGAAATGCCTTCGGTGTCGCCTTTGATGACCAGTGTACCGCCGCTGGTGTACACGTCGAAGGAATTGATCACCAAATCCTGCGTGCGGGTGAACGAAGCGGAGATGGCGCCCGAGGTTTGCGAGGTGTCGCCTACGGTAAAGGTGAACAGGTTGCTGAAGGTCTTGTTCAGGGTGGAAACACCCGCTTGGCGCGTGGTGAATACGTGACCGAAGAACGCGCCAAAACCGCCTTCTTCGTCGGCGCGCAGCGTCAGCGACTCAGTAGTTTGGCTCAATGCGCCAACTGGCGAAGGAATCACCACCGGATCGGCGGCGTAGGCAACAGGGGCAATACCTGCGGAGGCGATCAGGGCGCCGAAAATAGCAGCTTTAAGCATATTTTTCATAATTTTGTCCTAAAAAGGGCGCCCGTGGCGCCGATGAAATATTTTTAACTAACCAGACTGGATAGTAACACGGAATCAACCGACGTGTTACCAATACTATACTTATCTTTCTTTTTTTTTATGGATTGATGGTCGCGTGAAAACATTCTGTTGCATCGCCACATCTGACGCAAAAAAAAGCGGCCAAAGCCGCTTTTTTACGCTGGGAGAACTTATGCGCGTTGATAAACATCCTCGAAGCGCACGATGTCATCCTCGCCAAGATAACTGCCAGACTGTACTTCGATCAAGTGCAGAGGCAACTTGCCAGGGTTTTCCAAACGGTGATTCATGCCGATCGGTATGTACGTCGACTGGTTTTCCGACAGCAGCGTGACGGTGTCGCCGCAGGTCACCTTGGCCGTACCGCTGACCACGATCCAGTGTTCCGCGCGGTGGTGGTGCATCTGCAACGACAGCTTGCCACCCGGATTAACCGTGATGCGCTTGACCTGGAAGCGCTCGCCGATATCGATGCCCTCGTATGAGCCCCAAGGGCGATAGACACGGGTGTGATGCAGATGCTCGGTGCGCGCCTGAGATTTCAGGTGGTCCACCACCTGCTTGACACGTTGCACGTGATCCTTGTGCGCGACCAGCACGGCATCGGCGGTTTCCACTACCACGAGGTCCTCCACACCGACCAGCGCCACGATACGGCCGTCGGCGCGCACCAGGCTGTTACTCACGTTATCGAGATAGACGTCGCCACGGGTCGCGTTACCCTGGGCGTCGTGCGGCAGCACTTCCCACAGCGCACTCCAGGAACCAACATCGCTCCAGCCGATATCGGCCGGAACCACCACGGCGCGCTGAGTGTGCTCCATGACGGCGTAGTCGATCGAATCCGACGGTGAAGAGGAAAACGCTTTTTCTTCGAGACGGCAGAAATCGAGATCACGGTAGCCATTGCGCACAGCCGCCTCAGCCGCCTGCTCGATTTCCGGCCGGAAAGTGCGCAGTTCACTGATATAGGTCGCAGCCTGGAACAGGAACATGCCGCTATTCCAATAATAGCTGCCTTCTGCCACAAAGCCCTTGGCCGTATCAAGATCGGGTTTTTCGACAAAACGGTCAACCTTGTAACCTTCGCCAATGGCGGCACCTCGGCGTACATAGCCGTATCCGGTTTCCGGCGCCGTTGGAACAACGCCAAACGTCGCCAGCGCACCATCGCGCACCAGGTCGGCCGCACGTCCGATGGCGGCGTGGAAAGCCTGCAGGTCTTCAATCACGTGGTCGGCCGGCAACACCAGCATCACCGCTTCGGGATCGATCCCTTGCAGATAATGGGCAGCGGCGGCGACCGCCGGCGCGGTGTTGCGCCCGACTGATTCGAGCAAGATGCCGAGCGGGGAAATGCCGGCATCGCGCAGTTGCTCAGCGACCAGAAAACGGTGCTCATTACCGCAGACAACCAGGGGGGCCTGCATTTCAGGCCATTGATGAAGCCGGGTTACCGTATCTTGCAACATGGTACGCTCCGCTACCACCGGCAGCAATTGCTTAGGCAGTACGGCGCGCGACAGCGGCCACAAGCGCGTACCTGCACCGCCCGACAGAATCACGGGATAAATTTTCATGCCACTTCCTTGTTATTTGCAGTTTCTACCGCGACATCGGTACGACGCTTATTGCGGCGATCGCGCGCATTAATCCATTCGTCAGTCGCATATTCAGACACATGGCGCATGTCGCCAGCGCGGTTGACACTATAATCTTTGAATACGATCATTTCCTCAAAGCTTACATCGTGTAACACGCGCGTATATTCGAACAGGACACTGCGCACGACGGTGGACCCGGCGCACAGGTGACTGCCATGACCGATCCAGGTAGGACCGACAATGGTAGTGCCTGCTTCAATCTTGCAGTTCGAACCGATATAGACCGGGCCTTCGATGGTCGTACCTTCCCAGTCGATGCTGGTGTTCAGACCCACCCATACGCCGTCGCGCAACTGCATGCCGGGCACGTCCATATGCGCCACTTCCCCCATCAGCACGCTTTGCGACACTTCCCAGTAATCCTTGACGCTGCCGATGTCGATCCAGCTGAAGGTGCGGTTCTGCGCATAAAAAGGCAAGCCTTTTTCCACCATCAGCGGGAACAGCTCGGAGCCGATATCGAACACGGTGTCGGCCGGGATCAGGTCGAGGATTTCTGGTTCGAAGATATAGATGCCGGTGCTGACAAAGTTCGACAGCGCTTCTTCCTGACTGGGTTTTTCCTAGAACTGCTTGATGCGGCCATTTTCGTCGCTCACTACCACGCCATAGCTTGATACCTTCTCCAGTGGCACTTCACGGCAGATGACGCTGGCGAGCGCACCGCGGCGGCGATGCTCGAACAACGCCGACTTGATATCAAGGTTGATGATGGCGTCGCCACACAGGACGATGGTGGTGTCATCAAAAAAGCCGCCGAATTCCTGGATTTTCTTCATGCCACCAGCCGAACCGAGCGCCTTCGCTTCCACTTCTCCGCTGTCGGTGGTGTAGCCTTCGAAGGAGTAACCGATCTGCACGCCGTACTGGTGGCCCTCACCGAAATAATGTTCTATTTTTTCATGCAAATAGCTGACGTTGACCATGATTTCATTGATACCGTACTTGGCCAGATGCTCGATGATGTAGGCCATTACGGGCTTGCCCAGGATCGGTATCATCGGTTTGGGCAAGTCATAGGTCAGTGGGCGCACCCGGGTTCCTTTGCCTGCTGCCAATATCATTGCCTTCATCGCATATCCTCATTAGGTAAGTTCGTTAGTAAAAATGCCGCATTGCACAAGATCGCGGAGCTGCCCAGCAAAAGTAGCATAATCACAATGCAACTATACCAGCAAACCCTCGCATAAAGATATTTTCTTAGCAATAACTCCCCTATCATCGCATAAATTTCGTGAGTACCTGTGTTCTGCAGAATTGATGTTTAGCACCGACAAAGGCTCTGGAGCACTATGGCGCGGACAATGCGGCCGCCAGGGGCCTGGGTATATTGCAGCGCAGCGCGTTCAACCGTCGCCACGATCCAGCGTTCAGCTGTTATGATTATGCAAATTAGCCATTCAATGGCGCAAATTTCAAGGACCATCGCAATGACAGCAGCAAAGGCCGCAGCATGATTATTTCGTCCACCGACATTGACGCCCACCGCGGTCTGGAAGCGGCTATTTGCATCGTCGGCGCTGGTGCCGCCGGCATCACCCTGGCATGCGAGCTTGACGGAACAGGTATTCCTGTCTTGCTGCTCGAATCGGGTGGCCTGGCTGTCAACGCGGCGCTGGACGACGATTATGCCGGGCAGGCAAACGCCCCACACCCGGACACCACGCAGTTCCGTCGCGCCACATTCGGCGGTACCACCGGCATCTGGGGTGGACGCTGCGTCCCCTATGATCCGATCGATTTCCAAGCCCGCGACTATATCCCCAACAGCGGCTGGCCGATCGCTTACGAGGAAGTCGCGCAGCATTATCCGCGCGCCATGGCTTATTGCGATGCTGGCGCCGCCGATTTCTGCAGCGACACTGCCCTGCCCGGCGCGCCTGCCACCATTGCATCGCTGCGTGACAACGATATATTGCTGGCAGACCGTATCGAGCGTTACAGTCTGCCCACCGATTTCGGCAAACGTTATCGCCAGCAGCTGGAAAAGTCGGCCAATGTCACCGTCGTGCTCAACGCCCGCTGCATCGACCTGCTGCGCAGCGGTGATAGCGACCGTGTAAGCGCCATTACCGTGGCCGATGCCAGTGGGCGCCGCCTGGCTGTGCACGCTGAACAGTTTGTACTGGCCACCGGTGGCATCGAGGTGCCGCGCCTGCTACTGCATGCCGAACGCAATGGCCAGCGCTTCGGCAACAGCCACGATCTGGTGGGCCGTTACTATGCTTGCCACTTCGAGAACATTCTCGGGAAAGTCACGGCCGACACCAAGCTACCGTTCAAGTTCGAAAAAACCGCCGATGGCGTCTACAGTCGGCGCAAGCTGCAGTTCAGCGCTCAGGCGCAGCGCCAGCACCGGCTGCTCAATACCGCATTCCGTTTCCATTTCCCGGAATATTCCGACGCCACCCACGGCAGCGCCGTCATGTCCACGATTTTTCTGGCCAAGTCGATCCTGATACCGGAATACCGCGCCATCCTGCAGCATAATGCGCAGGGGGCTACCAGCTCGCCTGCGCTGCAACACTGGAAAAACGTCATCAAGGGCGCACCGCAATTGCTGCACTTTGGCGCCGAATGGCTGTTCCTGCGCAAACTGGCGCAGCGTAAATTACCCTACACGCTAGTACCCAACGCCGACGGCAGCTATCCGCTCGAGTTCAACTGCGAACAGACCCCCCTTGCCGACAGCCGCATCCAGCTCGGGGAACAGAGCGACCGCCATGGCATGCGCCGGGTCCAGGTCGATTGGCGTATCAGCGAAGACGATATTGACGCTACCCATCGCGGCTTTTTGCTGCTGCGCGACACCCTGCACCAATGCTCGGGCGTGCGGCTACATCTCGACGACGCCACGCTGCGCGAGCGCATTGCCGCCTCGGTGCCGCTGGGCGGCCATCACATCGGCACTGCCCGCATGGCCAGTTCCGCAAGCGAGGGCGTGGTGGACGCGAATTGCGCCGTTTTTGATGTCCCCAATCTGTTTATCGCCAGCTCGGCGGTACTGCCCACCAGCAGCCACGCCAATCCGACCCTGACCATCGTGGCGCTGGCGGTGCGGCTGGCGGCACACCTGAAGGCAAGCCGCCGCACTGCTTGAAATACCTCAGGCGATCCGGCCCGGCGTCACAGTGCCGGTACCGGCGGCGCCCGCCAGCAGCGCCTCAAGCTTGTCGATTTCAGTCTCCAGGCCATGCAGGCGGTGTACATCTTGCGCGCCAATACGTCCCATTTCCTGCAGCTGCTCCGGCGTTGCTGTACTGGCCTGCGCCAGCACCGCCACCAGTTCCTCGACCGCTGCTGGCGTGGTCAGCCAGCCATTGCGACCGGTGACCACCAGTTCGGGAATACCATTGATACGCGACGAAATCACCGGCCGCCCCAACGCCAGCGTTTCAAGGACCACGATCGGCAATCCTTCGGCAAAGCTGGGAAGTATCAAGGCGCGACTGCGCTCGATCTCGCCGCGAACCACAGTGCTGCCTTGCCAGCCGAGCAAACGGACCGACTGCTGCAGGCCATGGACTTCGATCATCTGCTCCATCAGCGGTCGTGATGGACCATCACCGATGATGTTGACTTCGCACCGGCCACCGGCAGCGACATGGGCGGCAACCGCCTCGATCAACACCAGCATCCCTTTTTCGGGGCACAGGCGGCCGATACAAACGAAGCGCGGCACGTCGGGAATCGGCAGCGGCGCGACATTGCGGAACGGCGCACCGACGCTGCAGCGCACGACGTGCAGCTTGGCGATATCAGCCGGCGGTACAAACACCATGCACTGGCTTTTGCAGAAATGGGTGATACAGACCGTAAAGGCGGAGCGCCGGATCTTTTCTGCCAGCGCCCACTTGCGCGGATCATAAAAAATCCCGGGACCGTGCACCGTCATACTGAAAGGGATGCCGGACAGGCAAGAGGCCAGCATTGCCACATTGGCCGAATTTTCCGCCACGTGATTGTGTAATACCTGCACGCCGCGCGCACGCAGGCGCCCCGCAAGGTAGGCGGCCTCGACCAAATACACGCCCTGCAGCAGCGTGCCGCGCATGCCAAGCGCACGGGTAGTCCAGGCCAGACGCGCAGTAGCGAGCATACGGCCAGGGGCGCGTAGAGTTTCCTTCAGCAATGCGCTCAGCAGCGTCAGCGGCGACTGCCGCAGGATGTAGTCGGTGCTGGCCTGCTCACGCGCCACTTCGTCGTCCACCTCCTGCTCGGCTTCTGCTTTACGAATCGAGAACGTGTCGACCGTGTGGCCGCGCTGGCGTAGCGCCAGCACTTCATTACGGATAAAAGTGTCGCTGGCGCGCGCGTAAATACTGGTGATATAAGCGATGTGCATAAAAAAACCGGATCAATGGAAACGGGAAGCAATAGCGGGCGGCTGCCAGCCAAGGCGCTGCAAGGCTGCATGGCCGGCGCGCGCTCGGTGGAAACGCGCTTGCAGGCGCTGCGGCACCAGTAGCCCGGGCAGGCGGTCTGCTCCCACCAGCGGCTTGAGCAGTGCGCCCGCCAGCGCTGCCACAGCGCAAGCCAAGGACAACGGTATCGGCACGCGCAGCCGTGCACCGCTGGCGCCGGCATAGTCCCAGGCGGTGATACCGGTCGCATCGTCGATGTTCAAGGTCTGCCCGCTGGCACGCGAATCAAGCGCCGCGACGAACGCTGAGGCGCAACTGTCGACGTGGGTCAGGCGCAACGACCGGCGCGGCGCCACCACCACCCGCAGCCAGCGGTTACCGGGGCCCACGCAAGACAGGTCGCGACGCTGACCGGACCAGATCAATGCCGGCCGCAGCACGGTCAGACCGATGCCGTGCTGTGCGCACAAGGTGCGTGCAAGCTGCTCCTGGCGGAGTTTGGCGCAGGTATAAGCATCCTGCCCATGCAAAGCCTGGTCGTCGAGCAGCGCCCCCTGCTCATCGAGGGTTGCGCCGACGCGGCTCCAGTCATAGACAGCAAAGCTGCTGGCCAACAGCAGGCGCGAGCAGCGCCCGACCATTGCCTCGATCAGGCGTGCAGTGCCATCAACCGCCACCGCCTGCTGGGCGCTGGCGCTGTCTCCCATGGCCGCCGCCAGGTGGATCACGGCGTCCACACCTTCGCAGGCTGTCGCCAGACCATCGCCGTGCTCGACATCGCACTGCACCGGCCGCACACCATCCGGCCAAACGCCCTGGTCGGGCCAGCGGCGCACGCCGGCACGCACACGGTGACCAGCGGCAGCCAGCGCCTCAACTACTGCACTGCCGAGAAAACCGCTGGCACCGGTCACCAGGACGGTACTCCCGCTCTCCCCGTGATTTGACGTGCTCAACGCAGGAAACTCGCTTGCCAGCGCCATGCATCCGCGCACATCTGCTCGATCCCGCGCTCGGCCTTCCAGCCCAGTACACGCTCGGCCAGATCGGTGGCGGCATAACAGGTGGCAATGTCGCCCGGGCGGCGCGGCATGATGGTGTAAGGAATCGGGCGACCGCTGGCGCGCTCGAAGGCCGCCACCATTTCCAGCACGCTGGTAGCAGCGCCGGTCCCCAGGTTACAGGTAAGCATGCCGCCATCGCTGGGCAGGCGTTCGAGTGCGCGCACATGCCCGACTGCCAAATCCACCACATGGATGTAATCGCGCATGCCGGTGCCATCCACGGTCGGGTAATCGTTACCGAAGACCGACAGGCGCTCACGCCTGCCCTCTGCCACCTGGGCGATAAACGGCAGCAGATTATTGGGGATGCCGCGCGGGTCTTCACCGATCAGACCACTCTCGTGGGCGCCGACCGGATTGAAGTAGCGCAGTAGCGCCACTTGCCAGGCCGGATCGGCCAGCACCAGATCCCGCAAGATGTCTTCAATCATCAGCTTGGAGCGGCCGTAGGGATTGGTGGCGCGTAATGGAGACTGTTCGCTGATCGGTACGGTGTCCGGATCGCCATACACGGTGGCGGACGAACTGAAGATCAGGCGCTTGACACCCGCCGCAGCCATCTCCTCACACAGCACAATGCTGCCGTAGACATTGACATCGTAGTAGCGCAAAGGCTGCGCCACCGATTCACCGACCGCTTTCAGGCCGGCAAAATGCATCACGGCGTCGATTGCATGATCGGCAAACAAGCCGCGCAACACAGCACGGTCGCGCATGTCCGCTTCGACGAAGGTGACGCGGGCACCACTGATCTGCTCGATGCGGGTGATAACACTGGCATTGGCGTTGGACAGATCGTCCAGTATCACCACCTGATGCCCTGCGGCGAGCAGTTCCAGACAGGTATGCGAACCGATGTAGCCTGCGCCACCAGTGACGAGAATTTTCATAATGACCTCATTTGCTTGTTATAGTGAGTGAGAGCTTGCCCAAGGCGCGCCTCACCCCGGATATCAATGCACGCGCGCCAGCGGTTGCAGCAGGTAATCGGCACAGCCTAGCCCGATCGCTTTGCGGGCAGCAGGCGAAATGGCCGCGATCCGCAGGCCGTGACCGGCAATCGATTGATGGCCCAGCAGCACCAGCAAAAGGCCGAGCGTGGCGCTGTCCAGGCCATCGACCTGCGCCATGTCCAGCACTACATCACCACCCTGCGCGGCCAGTTGCTCGCAGGCGGCGCGCAGCGGCGCCAACGCGCCTGCATGCCATTCACCGCGCAGCACCAGGCGCACCTGATCGCCCTGGCGCTGCAGTTCCACTTCCGGTGCCGGCGCGCGTGCAATGCGCTTGCGCGCAGCACGTGCAGCAAACACGCCCGGCAACACCTTGCCAGCCATTAGTCCGAGCAAGGCAACGCCATCGCGATAATAGCGCCGCCACAGCGCAGGCTCCTCTTTGATACGCCACAGCCACTCCAGACCCAACGCCCCCCAACGGGGCGGCGCCCGCTTAACACTTCCGGCAATAAAATTGACCACTGCGCCCAAGTGACTGACGACCGGCGTATTCAATGCTGCAAGGTTATATTCAATCCAGGCCTGACCGCGCTGGGCACCAAGTGCCACCAGCAGGAAGTCGGCGTTGCTGGCATTGATGGCGGCGATCTGCTCCGGTGGGCTCAATTGGGCGATCGTGCCAAAACCCGGTGAGTGCGCGCCCACGCACTGCATCGCGCCATGCTCGGCATTGAGGCGTTCGGCAGCTTTGGCGGCAACGCCGTCCGGCCCGCCGAACAGGTACACGCGCAATGGCGAACCATCTCGGCGACGCTCGCGCAAACGCTCGAACAAGGTCGAACCAGCCACACGCTCGGTCAGCGGAACGCCCAGCGCACGGGCGATCCAGATGATGGGCATGCCATCGGCAAGCGATAGGTCGGAGCGCAGGACGGAATCGCGAAATGGCGCATCGGTGCGCGCGGCCACCAGAAAATTCAGATTCGGGGTGGAGAAGAAACAGCGTTGACGGGCAGCAGCTGCAGCCAGCACGCGCTGTTCGGACTGCACCAGCGTGAGCGCGTCGAACGGCAAGCCCAGGATGCAATACACCTCGCGTTGAAAATCGGTGCGCTGCACCGGCATGCCGCGCGACGGCTCCGCCTGCTGTACGCTGTCCATATCGGCGATGGCGGCATTATTCACTATCACGTTTCGACCTCACCCATTCAACTTGCCGATTAACCAAAAATTTCAGATACAGCGGTACCTTGCGCACGACGTACCAGACCGCCATCAGCAGATTGCCTGCACTTAAAGTGGCGCGACCAAAACGCCACCAGCCGAGCAGCACCGCCACACCAAAGGCGGCGCACAGCGCTGTGGCGATGGCCAGCGGCAGCAGCGCGCCAAGCACCAGCGCCAGCAGGAGGGCCAAGCCGAAAGCCACCATGACCATCATCGCCAGCAAGGCCAGCGGCGGTATGCTCATGTCGAGCGCCATGGCGATGAGTTGTGGCCGCCCGCTCAATACTCCCTTACCGAGCAGCGGCGGCACGCCCGACAGAATCATGCTCAGGTGGCCGTGCTCCCAGCGTGTGCGCTGCGACTCGGTACCGGCCTCGCTGGACGGGAAACTGCTCCAGACCAAGGCATCCGGGCAAAATCGCGGCGCCTTACCAGACAATGCCAGATCAATGCCTAACTTCATGTCTTCGACAATGTGGCCGTTGGCCAGCGAAGCCGTACTGAGGGTAGCCCAGTCGAACGCCATACCGGTGCCCATCAACTGGCATGGCAGACCCAGCCGATGGTAGCCAAGCGGACGCACCTGGTTCTTGACCAGCCAGGCGAATTCGGCAACTTTTTTCATCAGGCCAGCACCGGCAGGTGCGTGCATCAGGTACAGCGCCTGCACCGGCAGGCCGTGCTGGCGCGCCTCACGCGCCAGGCGCTCCAGCGCACCAGGCGCCACGATGCAGTCGGCATCGACAATGATCACCACTTCGGGTGGGTCCTCAGCCAGGCAGCGCACGCCAAAATCGAGTGCAAAGCCCTTGCCACGTTCGGTTGCGTGAAAGCGCTCGCGCACTTCTGCCCCGCCGCGCGCGGCCACGACTGCAGTATCGTCGCTACAATTGTCAGCCACCACCAACACGCGGTCGCCTGGCGCCAGTTGGGAGCGCAGGCTGTCGAGTGTCGCCGTAATCCCACTGGACTCATTATGGGCAGGCACCAGAATCGCCAGCCGCGGGCGCGCAGCGACGGGCATGGCCGCAGGACGGCCCCGGCTGAATGCCATCAGCGCCTGTAGCAACAGCACACCGACGGGCACCACCAACACCAGCAACAGGAGAATCAGAATAGTACTTAGCAGCGCGCTCATGCAGCCGCCTGCGCGGACGGTGTTGCCGACGCGGCAGCGAGCGCTCCCGCCACAGAAGCCGCCACCGGCGCCGCAATGATACGAGCCGGCGCCCCCACTGCAGTGGCGCCGTCCGGCACGTCCTGCAGTACCACGGACATGGCGCCAATGCGGGCATTGTGACCAATGCGCACGCCTCCGAGGATTTGCGCGTACGCACCGACATCGACATCGTCGCCCAGCACCGGGACCGCGCCGTTTTCCACACGGGTACCAATGGTGACGCCGTGACGCAGGGTGCAGTTAGCGCCAATCACGGCATCCGCGTGAACGAAAATATTACCAAAATGCCAAATGCGCAAACCAGGCCCGATGCGCGCGCTCTTGGGCAAGGTGATGGTGACGGCAGTTTCAATCAGCCTGTACGCGAGCCAATACAACGGCGTGGCAAGACGTCGGCGCCAGCCGGGTGCCATGGCGTCCAGGCGGCGTCCACGTCGATAGCACCATACTGCCCAGATAGATTGTTCCTTCAGGAACGGTCTGCGCATGTTGTAGCGTCGCAAATCCGCCGCCCAATCCTGATCCATATCCAATACCTTCCTCTCCAATATGTGGCATTGCACAGCCATGCTTAGGGCGCGTGTAATCGCTGGCATTGTATCCGAAGACACTGTCGCACACTGTACTTTTTGCAAATTTTTGCTGCACTGCGACACGACCCTCTGCAATAAATATTTTGATTGTCATCATGTCACAAGAACTGAGATAATTATAACAATTCTGCTGTTCGCTGACGCATCTTAAAGCGACCCTATCAGATCACAATATAGCGGAACACGCACGTACGTGTAGCCGCGTTGCCATCATCCAAACTAGCTTTCATCCAGGAGGTCATTCTGAATACCGCATCCACCGCGCCGGCTGCGCATGCCCTGCCGTATCGGCCCGATATTGATGGGTTACGCGCTGTCGCCGTCATTGCCGTCGTGCTGTACCATTGTTGGCCCCTGTGGTTCGTTGGGGGCTTCATCGGCGTCGACATCTTCTTCGTCATCTCCGGCTACCTGATCAGCACCATTCTGCTCAAGCAGCTCGAGGCAGGACGCTTCAGCCTGCTCGATTTTTATTCACGCCGCGTGCGGCGCATCTTCCCTGCCCTTCTGGTGGTGTTGGCGGCAACCCTGCTGTTTGCCTGGTACATCCTGCTGCATGGCGAATTCCAGCAGGTAGGCAAGCATATCCTCGCTGGCGGCGGCTTCGTCTCCAACCTGGTGCTGTGGTTCGAATCCGGTTATTTCGATAACGCCGCACATACCAAACCGTTGTTACACCTTTGGTCACTTGGCGTGGAAGAACAGTTTTATATCGCCTGGCCATTGATTCTGTGGCTGGTGTTCACGCGCCGCCTGCCGTTCCTGCTGGTCACCGGGGTAATATTCTGTATCTCGATGACCATCAACCTGATCACCGTCGACAGCAATCCCACTGCCGCCTTCTATTCGCCTCTGTCGCGCTTCTGGGAACTCATGAGCGGCGGCGTGGCCGCCTACCTGACGCTTCACAAGCCGGCCTGGACAGCATCACAACAACGGCTTGCGGCAATTGCGGGCGTGGTACTCATGGTGGCCGGTTTTGCACTGATCAAGCCGCAGGCACAATTTCCCGGCTGGTGGGCGTTGCTGCCGGTATCCGCCACCTTCCTGCTGATCATGGCAGGCCCCGCCACCGCCATCAACCGCCACCTGCTGGGCAACACGCTGGCCACCCGCATCGGCCTGATCAGTTATCCGCTCTATCTGTGGCACTGGCCTTTGCTGGCATTTACATTTGTAATTTATGGCGAAAAACCAAGCTATCAGGTCAAAGTGGCGTTGATGGCCGCCGCCGTGGCTTTGGCCTATCTGACCTATCGCTATATCGAAACCCCGGTGCGGCTGGCCAAAGACCGGCGTCGGCTGGTGGGCGGGCTGACTGCGGGCATGGCTGTCATGGCAGTGCTGGGGCTCGGCATCAACCAGGGCATGTTGCGCGAACGCATAGACGTGCATGGCAGCGATGTTTACCTCACGGCGCTGAATGACTTCGACTTTCCGGGCACTGAATTCAAGCCCTTGCGCCATAACAACATTGTGTTTCAACAATTAGCTGGTAAGCAAAGCGGCATGACCGTGTTTATCGGCGATTCACTGATACAACACTACGGTCCACGCCTGGAAAAGGTGATGGAAAGCCAGCAACAGTTGGCCAGCACGGCAGTATTTGCCACCGGCGGCGGCTGCCCGCCGATCATTCACACCGTGCGCCTGCCACTGATCCGCTTCCCGCTGTGTCCAAAAACGATGGAGGCCGCCTACGATCTTGCCAGCCAACCCCAAGTCCACACGGTCGTCATCGGCGCCGCCTGGAACGTGCATTTCGCAGACTGGAACAACGAGATCCTTTACGATACCGGTAAGGAACGCCTGCCATTCCCGTCGCACGCAGCCCACGAACTGGCCTACGCCTCGTTTGCCGATACAGTAGCGAACTTGCGCAAACTGGGCAAACGCGTCTACATCGTACTGCAACCACCGAGCGGGCACGTCTATGATCCACGCAACATGTATGAGGGGTCGCGCTTTGACAGCATCCACCCCTTAGCCTCGATTCCGCCACTGTCACTGGAAAAATTCCGCAGCGAGAGTGCGGGGCCTCGTACACGTCTGCAAATGATCGCCGATACAACCGGCGCTCGGTTGATTGACCCGAGCCTGTCACTGTGCGACGGCGCCACCTGCCCGGTACTTGATAGCGCCGGCACACCGCTGTATACCGACCCACTGCACATGCGCCCCGCCTATGTAAGGCGCGCCGTCACGTATCTCGACGCCACGGTTCAGCCTCCGGCAATTGTATCCGCACAAGCCCAACCTGATCGCTAAGAGCATTTCCTGCCCTCCCCTCTTGCCCCGCCCGGGGTGAGGAGGGCACACGTAGGCATTATTGCTTGAATTAAAAACAAAGCGATGGTGTTTTATATTTTTATTTAAATCATGCTCGATTTAAAAAAGAAAATATATTAATGCAATCAGCTAGCCAATTGAATATCACCCCTCCCGCAGTGCATAGCATCCGCTAATGGTCGATTGTGCACAAACCGCACAACATCAAGCTCCACAGTGTATTGCATCTCATTGATTTTGTTATATTATGTTTCAAGATCGGGTGTTGCTTGAATACCATAGGGAGCTTTCTCGCACACGAAAAATTTCATTGGAGAAACGAAAATGTGTATAATAATTTTCGTTCGACGCTCATTATTCCACGTCCCAAACTTCCCAGGAGTTGCACATGTTTAAGAAACAAGCTAGCCACCCTCTTCACCGTCTTGTTAGCGTCTGCATTGCTACCACCATGGCCGCTTGTGTTGCAAGCGCTTCTGCACAGACCAGCTTGACTAATGTCGCGCCACCGGCTTTTGGCACACATGCCACGCCATTCAATGCTGATTCGCTGTGGAATTCCCGTCCCATCAAACCAAAATTTGGCACATTCGTCATTCCGAAGTCGAGTTACTATCCAGCAATTATGTCGGGCGCTTTCTCTACCGGACTTTATCTTGCCAAGCCCACAGACTCACCCATGACTGTTGTTGGCTTCGCCGGCACCGGTGGCGTCGACGATCCGGATAGCCAAACCAAGCGCTCGGTCACGCTGCCGCGCTGGCCAGCTGCCGCAGTACCCGCTTCCGGCACCGATGGTCATATGGACATTTACGATCCTGTTACCAACATCATCCACTCGTTCTGGAAGCTCAAGAAAGTTAACGGCGTCTGGAACGCCACCTTGTACGCGTGGTCGCCTGCAGATGGTTCCGGCTTCGGCGATCCCGCACACTTCTACCGTGGCGCGCGCGCCGCGGGCGTGGTGTCGTCGGCCGGTCTGATCCGTGCAGCCGAAGTGAAGGACGGCCTGCCACACTTCCGTCATGCACTGGTCATGTCGCTCACCTTTAACGGTTTGTCCGGAAAGACTCCGTATATTTATCCGGCCACGTCGGCCGATACGGACGCTGCCAAATCTAATACCGGCGAAATTCCCGAGGGCGCGTTGCTGATGTTGCCACCTGATTACGACACCAGCAAGATCGCCAATGCCGATCTGCGTAAAGTGGCTGAAACGTTGAAGATCTTCGGCGCTTACGTGGTTGACCGAAACGATGGTACGCCGTTTGCCATTTATGTCGAACAAGGTGTTCCGTATGATCTGCACAACGGTGGCTGGAACAATGCCGTTGCAGCTGAGCTTGATAGAATCCGGGCCAATCTGCGCCAAGTCGTTTCAGCTGAAAAATGGGTAGACGGCAATGGCAAGGCCACCGTCTTCAAACAGGCCGAAACCAACATCCTGTCGATGCGCGGCCCCTGGAAACGCGATTGGGGTACCACGACCGGTTCATTCAACACTTGGACCCAGTCACTGGAATTTCCTGCTGCAAGCACTTCGACGGGCATGTCAAATGGTAATTCAACCGGCCTGAGTAAGATTATCTGGGCCAAGCCAGCCGTTGGCGACAATCTCAAGTTTACAGTGCAGGCAACCGGCGGCGCCAAGCTGCGCATCGTCGTCTACAGTGGTAGCAAGCAAGTGGTCGATACCGGCAATTTGTCGGACCAGCAATCAGCTCGCTTCACCTGGCCAACCGGCGCCTGGTTTGTCCTGTATGCCACCAGCGGTGTGAATGTCGCCTCCTCGGTACGCGCCGATCT